>DATJGZ010000184.1:0-5197 GCA_035494535.1 Patescibacteria group bacterium
TTGAGGCCGAACTCGAAGTGGCCGACGCGGTTCATGTAACGCAGTGCACGGGGGTCGTCCTGTTCAAGCCGCGTGAACAGGTAATGCTGTTTCATCAGGGATGCTATATGCGCTTCCGCCCGCCGCACCGGGATGACGAAACGGGCATCGGGAAAGAGCGACAGGATGTACGGTATGCGCGTCAGGTTGTAATTGCCCTTGGCAAGATAACGCTGCTTGCCGAAGATATGCATGATCTTGCGTATATGGCTTGCGTAATACGCCGCGAAAGACGGGTTGCGGATTGTGGCGTCCAGCTCATTCGACACCGCGGGATCATGCGCGCGTGGAAAGAAGTACATCCAGATCATTTCCTCGACCGCTTCGGGGCTGTCGAACGTCACATCCAGCAGGTCGAGATGCCCGCGCTCCTGCGGCGGCGGCGTTTTTGCGCCCGCGGGCAGGCGCGTCCAGCGCTCCCATACAACAGGAATGTCGATGAAGGGATAGAGGCGGTAGCTGTGTGCCGCGAAGGCGCCCGTTCTGAAAATGGCTTCGAGCAAAAGCGTTGTTCCCGCGCGCGCCAGCCCGCAAACATAGACGGGGTTCTCGATTTCTTGCCGCTGGGCCGATTGTGGCAGATAACCGCTCTCCAACCGCCCGGCCCCGATCCATAAGGGGCGGAGCTTCTCAACCAGAAGACCGTTCAGGTCCAGTCCGGCGGGAACATCGTGAATCTTCCTCTTTCCCTCGAGGCGCCGGTCGATATATTCTTTGTAAGAAAGGGGCATTCGATGTCTAACTCTCCATCCGCAGGAATCTTAAAGCGTCGCCCGCGGGCGCGCCATGGCTTTTATCTCGCGTTGCTTATTGCGCTGGCGGCTCTTGTACCGATGCCCGCGCAAGCCTATGTCGGTCCCGCAATCGCTTTCGTTGGCTATATCGCGGGACCTGTGGTGGCCGTCATCGCCGCTGTTGTGATGTTGTTTGCATGGCCGGCATGGCAGCTATTCCAGAAGATTCGCGGCAAATCGAAGAAGGACGATACGCCGTCTGCGGCCACGCCGCCGGACGATAAAAAACCCGACGCCGTCTGAAATTTGCAAATCCCTTTCCGTATGTGCTATGGAAAGGGCCATGACCGATCACGGAATCGATAAAGCCAAGAATATCAATTCATTGAACCCGCAATTCGTTGAGGCACTGCAAAAGGCGTGGTGCATCGAAACCTGTTGGGGGCCGATCAGCGCGCAGTATCCAAAGGACGGCAGCAATCCGGCGTTCGGCAATTGCCTTGTCTCTACGCTGGCGGCGTGGGCCGATGGCGGATTCGAGGACGATATCATCCCCTGCCTGTTCCTTGAGCCCGGCATGACGCAGGACGGCTGGCATTTCCAGCTTGAAACCGAGAACGGCACGGTCGATCCGACCTTCCAACAGTTCAATGACGGCGTGGTCCTGCAGCAACTGCCGCCCGGCCATCCGCTGCATAACAAAGTTGTATGGGGTTCATTCTTCGACCCCGCTGAGGAAGCGAGCCTGCGCCAGCGCCTCGCCCTGCTGCTCGACCGGATGAGCGCGGCCGGTTACGACATCGACTTTACCGCTGACCGGATTGTCGACCACGCCAAAGAGCATTTTGCGTATGCCGCGCCCGCGCCGGCGCAAACCCCCCGCCCTGCCGGGCCCTGATAGAAACACCAAATCTGGTGTTTTTCCGATCTAAAAAATACTATATATTGTTGTGGACGAGTCCTGCAAAAGACTCGAAGCCTCTGCCGAATCGCCCTTAATATTCCTTCAGATCAACCGCCATTCCCGGGAGTAACTCATGGCCCAAGCAGCCGTCAAAACCAAAGCCGCACTCGATGACGTGACCGACAGCGAATCGAAGCTGTTGCAGGAGCGTCATGTCTACAAGCCGTTCCTCTACCCTTGGTGCTATGAGGCCTGGCTGACGCAGCAGCGGATTCACTGGTTGCCGGAGGAAGTGCCGCTGGCCGAGGATGTGCGCGACTGGAAGAACAAGCTGACGCCGTCCGAGAAAAACCTCATGACGCAGATATTCCGCTTCTTCACGCAGGCTGATGTTGAGGTCAACAACTGCTACATGAAGCACTACAGCCAGGTGTTCGGACCGGTCGAGGTGCAGATGATGTTGTCCGCTTTCTCGAACATCGAGACGGTGCACATCGCCGCCTATTCCCACCTGCTCGATACGATCGGCATGCCCGAAGTCGAATACATGGCCTTCATGAAATACAAAGAAATGAAGGACAAGTACGACTACATGCAGAACGCCTCAATGGCGTCGCGCCGCGATATTGCCAAGACGATGGCCCTGTTCGGCGGTTTCACCGAAGGTCTGCAGCTGTTTGCGTCCTTCGCGATCCTGATGAATTTCCCGCGCTGCAACAAGATGAAGGGCATGGGGCAGATCGTGACATGGAGCGTGCGCGACGAGACGCTGCACTGCCTGTCGATGATCAAGCTGTTCAACGCCTTCATAGACGAGAACCGCGATATTTGGGACGAGGAGCTGAAGGCCGAGATCACCGAGTCCTGCAAGACCATCATCGGCTTCGAGGACGCCTTCATCGACCTCGCCTTCGAGCAGGGTCCGATTGAAGGCCTGACGCCGCAGGAAGTGAAGGACTATATCCGCTACATCGGCGACCGCCGCCTGCAGCAGCTCGGCCTCGAGCCCGCTTTCGGCATTGAGAAAAACCCGCTGCCCTGGATGGACCAGATGCTCAACGGCGCCGAGCACACCAACTTCTTTGAGAACCGCGCGACCGAATACTCCAAGGCCTCGACGCAGGGTACTTGGGAGGAAGTATTCGAGGAAGGTATTTTCAGCGGCTCTTATGGGCGCAGGGACAACGCGGCCTGAGTTTTATCAGCTGACATGGATACAGGCGCCGCCGCTTCGACAGGAGCGGCGTTGCTGTTTTTGCGGTCCAGCGCCGCGTAGCCAACCGTCCACAGTGCATAAGCTGCCGCGTACAGCGGGTCTTTCAGGTGCTGAAGCGCGGCCACGGTAAATGCCGCCGCGGCCAGTTTTGCAGGTGTGGCATGGCGCATGATGAAATTATCGCCCACCTCTTTGGCGCCATGCAGTGTCCGAACCAGCCCCGCAATGAAGAGTCCTGCCGGTATTTGCGTCTGCGAAAATTCGGTGACCGTGTCCAGCGTAATGGCGCTGTTGCCCATGCAGTAATAGAACGGCGGCTTGGCAAGAATGTTATGCGGTTCGGTGCCTCGTCTGCCTTGCATGCCCAGCAGGGTGAAGGCGGTGCAGCCGGTCGTGAAGGCGAACATCGAGCGCAGCGTCTGGAACGCCTCCGCATTGCCGCTGACGGGAGACGTAAACAATTCTTTCGCGCCGAACTGCTCGACTCCGCCGGCTGTGAGGCTGGCGACCGTGAAGGCGCGTACCAGCGCCAGCGGAAAATAGCCGAGTGCCTTTGCTTTGCCGGTGAGGCTCTCGCGGATTCTGAAACCGGCCGCGAACAGGGTTGCAGCTGCATTCGCCGCCACGCCCGATGCCATGAGCAGTTGCTTTCCGGTCTCCGTCAGAGAATGGAACGAATGGAAATCGAGATCGATATTGTGCGCCTTGGCAAAGGCCACACACAGGCCGCCACCCGCGATCAACGTCGCGGGGTCAGTCAGTACCTCGCGCGTGACGTCGGCACCACGATGGAAAAGCGATGTCAGACTTGTCGCGGCTGCAGACAATACCGATTCCTCTTCAAAATTTTTCATAACTATATGTATTTTTTTAAGCCAGACAAGAAAAAATTAGTGAGGAGAAAAGAGACATTGGGCCCTAAGTGCCTCAAATTCGGTTATATTGTGTATTTATGATAGCAAAATTTGTTTTAATACACATTTTGTGCTATGTCTGGGTGCATAGAGAAAAGAGAAAGAAAGAGGAAAAGAGATGAGTGATAATGCCCCCCTTAAAGGGATCTTCGGAAAAGCAGCCGCCCTGACAGCCCTCGCCGCCGCGGGGGTTTTTTATGTGACCGGCGCGCAAGTCGGCGCCGACTTCTATCACCAGTGGCAAGATAACAAGGCCGCCGCAGCGACAAGCAGTTACACGGAGCAGGACCGCACTGCCAACACGCCCTGGAAAGCAGCGCTGGAATCCCTTGGTGTGACCCTCGCCGCCGGTTTCACCGGCATCGCGCTTGGCAAGGCGCACCGTCGCGCCAACGGTCAGGATGACGGCTCGGGCGGTTATTACGGCGGAGGATATTCGTCCTCGTACTCGGGCAATAACGACAATTTCTGGCTCGGTTACGTCCTCGGCTCGAACAACAGCTCATCGAGCTCAAGCTCGAGTTCGGATGACAACGGCGGCGCCGCCGCGGCGCTGGTTATTGCCGGCGTGGCTGCCGGTGCAGCTGCCGCGGGCATCGTCACCTACAAGGCGTTGAAATACAACTTTACGCCGGGCGAACAGCTTCGCGGCCCCTCATTTTAGGCATTGCCGACAGGGCGGGTGCCGGCGCCTTCGCGCTCGGCGTCGCCTGCAGTGGCGCCGGGGTTCTCGCTGATGACGTCGATGATCGACAGTGTTTTGGCCATCAGCGCTGGCAAGTCGGCCGGCCAGCGGCCCGAGATGAATTGATCGTCGACCACGGTTTCCTCGCTCACGTAGACGCCGCCGGCATCGGTGATTTCTTCCTCAATTTCCGGCCATCCGGCAATCTGCCGGCCGCCGATCACATCGGCTGCCGCGAGAATCTGTGGACCGTGGCAGACGGTGGTGACCGTCTTGCCGCCATTGACGAACTGCTTGACCAGTGCCAGCACGTCCTCATCCTTGCGCAATTTGGCGGGCGCCTTGCCGCCGGGGATATAAAGCAGGTCGTATTCGAGCGGATCGACCTCGGTGACCTTTTTGCTGTGCTTCATCTCCAGTCCGTGCTTGCCCTTGAATTTCCCGCCGTCAGGCGTCACCACGTCGACCGCAAGCCCGGCTTCAAGAAACCGGTAATACGGATAGAAAAATTCGAGGTCCTCGACATTATCGTCGGTGAGGATCAGAACCCGCACATCGGCATCGCGATTCTGGGTTTCCGGGGTATAGGTGTCGTCGGGAATTTCCTGCTTGCCCATGGCGTTCTCCTTGCCGCTGATTTTCGGGTTCTCTTTGGAAAACGCCCTGATTCCGACGGGGGTTCCGGGACAGGCCTATTAAATATTG
>DATJGZ010000185.1:0-7060 GCA_035494535.1 Patescibacteria group bacterium
GAAAAAAGACAAGCTGGTGTTCTACGCCACGCCGCTGCTGCTGGCCCTGCTGACGGTCGAGCTGGTCGACGTCATGTTTGCGCTCGATTCCATCCCGGCCGTGTTCGCCATCACGACCAACAGCTTCGTCGTCCTGACCTCCAACGTCTTCGCCGTGCTGGGGCTGCGGACGCTTTATTTCCTGCTCGCGGTCATGGTCGACAAGTTCCACTATCTCGGCCACGCTATCGCGGCGGTGCTGATCTTCATCGGCGGCAACGTGTTCTATGAACACTTTTTCGGCGAGACCGGGGCCATCCTTTCCCTGAGTATCACCCTGGGCGTGCTCGGTGGCGGCGTGCTGATGTCCATCTTGAAGCCCCAGCAAGAACCCGGTGGCTGACGACTTGCTCTACACACCATTTTTTAATTGACATATCCATAAACAACAGGTTATGTAATCCCGATAATAAGAGGGGATTGCATGAAACCGACTGAATTCGAGCAGATGAAAGAAAAATGGCTGCGCGACCATTTCGCCCAAGCCGCCATTACGAAGCCTGCGGAAAGCGGCGTTATCGCCACGGTCCCGCGCCTCTACCGGGTGGAATTCTATGAGCCTCGCACCCGGTCGGAATTCACACGGCGCCACACCGGCCGCGACCGCTTCATCATCACGCCTGTCGAGGTGCGCGGCCGCGACCCGAAGGACGGCATTTCAGCCCTGTTTGACGAGATTGTCATGAACCCGCGTACATGGATGGGCGGAATCGAGGAGTATCGGCCCAAGAACGGGCAAAACCCGGACGATGTCATCAAGATTGGCGAGCCGATGGTCGTGGTGAGGCATGACGACCCCGAGCACCGGCACGGTAGCCCGCGTTTGGTCGACTTCCTGGTCCACGAGATCTTCCCGGTCCCCGGCGGAATCATCTTCGAGAAGGGCAGTCTGCGCGGCATGCACAGCCACTTCCTGATCGACTAAGAAGATCAGAGCGGCAGTTGTGGGTCGAGATGCCGGACTTTCATGCCGGTCGATGCGGCGATGTCATCGGCAATGAGAAGCCGATGGCAGGTCCGCGCATCATGCTCGAAGCACAAAAGGCAGGATTTCGTTTTCTGCGCGGTGTCGATGGCGGCGGCCAGATCCTCTTTCGCCTCCTTGGTCTTCATATGCGCACGGAAGATTTTATGCATTTCCTTCACGCGGCCCTTGCGCGCCGCATCGCGCCCGGCCGCCGGCGTTCCGAGCCCGCGTAGTCCGAGATAACCGATCCCCGCGTCGGCCAGAAATCCGGCCAGCTTGTTTTTCGAGAAACCCGGCTTGCGTGACATCGGCACCGCGCGCACGTCGATCAGCGTCTTCACGCCGGCGTCTTTCAGCGCGCGGATGAACGCCTGCACTGTGATGCCTTCGTAGCCGATCGTGTAGAGCGTCTTTTGCATGGCCGCGACTATAGGAAATGCCGTCCGCCCGGCCAACTTTCTTGCATCCGGCTCCGTTCCCGGCTACATTAACATAATATAAAAACAAGAATGGGCAGGGAATGCTGGTAGCGATCGGCGGCAAGCTGGATCTGGAAGGCGAGCGCGAAATCCTGAAGCGCTTGCTCGCCGAGGCGCGCGGCGTGCAATCAAACGTACTCGTCGTCACTAGCGCCACCGGCTACCCCGATGAGACGCGGCAGGACCATGAGGACGCGTTCGCGCGGCTCGGCATCCCGAACGTTACGACGTTGCATTTGCGGACGCCGCAGGAAGCGGATGATCCGCAAGCGGTCGCAGCGGCGGCCCGTGCGGACCTGATACTTTTCACTGGCGGCGATCAGCTGCGTCTCGTGCGGGCGCTGGGCGGAACGGATTTCATGAGCATGCTCGCGAAGCGTGAACAGGCGGGCGCCATCGTCGCTGGTACCAGCGCCGGCGCGGCTGCCATGGCGCAAACGATGATCTACGGCGAGTCGGCGGATGATGATCCGGAGCGCGAGATCGTTTCGCTCAAGGACGGCTTCGGCCTCGCGGCGGGCTACATCATCGACACGCATTTCGACCGGCGGGGGCGCTACGGCCGGCTGTTCGATCAGGTCGCGGCGCATCCGGACAAGGTCGGTTTGGGCTTGGATGAAAACACGGCCGCGATATTTCATGGCGATGGTTCGATCGAGGCGCTCGGCCCAGGCCATGTGACGATCATCGATGATCCTGAAAGCGCAACCGCGCGCGTGGAACTATCATCGGGTCAGTTTTACGATTCCTTGTTGCACGGCCTGAGAACTGGCCCGCAGCCCTAATTTTGTTCCCCAAATTTCGGACTTGCCAGCGCGCCGGATTGGCCTACCCTGATTCCGGTTTTAACAACAAGGAAGGTGGATTATGGCCAAAGCGAAAGTCGCCGTCATCGTCGGCAGCCTGCGTAAGGATTCGATGAACCTCAAGCTCGGAAAAGCGATTGCGAAGCTGGGAGCAGGCAAGTTCGATGCGCAGTTCGTGCAGATCGGCGACCTGCCGCTATTCAGCCAGGACCTCGAGAATCCGATGCCGACACAAGTCGCGCGCCTGAAAAAGGAGATCGAGGGCGCGGACGCCGTGCTGTTCGTCACGCCCGAATACAACCGCGGCATGCCGGGGCCGCTGAAAAACGCCATCGACTGGGCCAGCCGCCCGTATGGCAAGAATTCTTTCACCGGCAAGCCGGGTGCGCTGTGCGGCGCATCACCGGGTGCTATCGGCACCGCCTGCTCGCAGCATAATCTGCGCCCCACGCTTGATTACCTCGATGTCATCGTCATGGGCCAGCCGGAAGTCTACTTCCAGTTCAAGGAAGGCATCATCGACGCCGAGGGCAATATCACCAGCGATAACACGAAGCAGTTCCTGCAGAAGTTTGTCGACACGTTTGCGGCCTTTGTCGAGCGCCATGGTGCGGCGCAGAAGAAGGCGCAGGCGGCTTAGTCCGGCGTAATTTGACGCCCGGCGCGGGTTATGGCTTACTCGCGCCGGAGAGGACTATCCATGAGCCAAGCGCCGCATTTTGAATCGGAAGACGATCTGGTCGCCTATCTCGGCGAGATCGACCGCAATCGCGATTTCGCCGAAGACACCGATGAGGCCTACAGTCGCTCTTATCTGGCGCGCCAGCGGCTCGAGGGCGCGGTCGGCGCGATGCAGGACAATCCCGCACTGGTTACCCAACGCAGCGTCGACGCGCTGACCCTGATCGCCCTGCACAGCCCGTTTGCCGACATCAGCGACGACCCGCCTTATCACCGGCAGAATTTCCAGCAGGATATATCGCTGACGGCGGTGCGCGAGCTGCCGGGCATCGCCATCGCCGTGCCCGCCGCCGCAGAATATGCTGTCAAAGCGCTGGCGACCGTGGCGAGCGAAAGCCGCGACTGGGATTTGCGGCGCGAAGCCCTTGGAATGCTATATGTCATGGGCGGTTGGGATAGAACATCGGCACAGGCCGTCGCCGCGCTCAAGAAACAGGCGGCGAGCAACGATAACCCAATTATTCGCGTTCAGGCGCGCGATCACATTCAGTCCATCGCGACGCAATGGCGATCCGATGTCGTTTCGGCGGCGCTCGAGGCGCAGCAGCAGGGAACGGCCGACCCGAACGATGAGGCCCGACAGCGCGCCTATGGCATGCTCGGCAACATGGTCAAAAGCATTGCCGAACTCGACGAGCAGGCATTAAGGACTCTTTCCGAAACCTTCAGCCGCGCCGTGACGGAAGATTCCTATGACGGAGTTCAGAAAACGGCGGAACTTTGTCTGCAAGACGCCGAAGAACGTCTCGCTCGCCCGGGCATGACGCCCGTCCATCCGGTTCTGCGCCGCTAATACCTGTCGAACCAATTCAGCGATGCCGCCAGTACGTCATCAAGGACGTTGGCGTTGTGAAAGCAATGGTCGGCGCCTTTGATCGTAACGCGTTCATTATCCGGATGGCCCGCGCTATGCCACGACATGCCCTGCGTGGCGTAGAATCCCTCTGATGCCGTCACCACCTGAATTGGGCGATTGAGGGATTTCGAGAGCGCCAGGCATTCCTCCGCGTCGTAGCGCGTGCGCGCTTCGTGCAGCATGTCCTCGCCGACGATGATCTCGCGCCCCCAGTCCAGATAAGTGACGCCATTGACCTGCTTGATGTCGGTACGGTCGGCTGGGTTCCACCGCGCGGGCAGATCGAATGAAGGATCCCACAGGCTCAGGGCCGCCGCGCGTTGGGGCTGCGCCACCATGATGGTCGGGCCGCCATAGCTGTGGCCGATCAGGAACAGCTTGCGGTAGGCGGCCGTTTTCTGTGCGAGTACCGTATTGAGGTCCGATGCGTGCGTCTGCAATGTGCAGTGGCTCAAGGAACGCGAGCCCGGCATGTCGCTATAGAGGTCGAAGCGGACCACGTCGTAGCCGTGTCTGATAAAAAAATTAGCGGCGCTCTTGTGCTGGTACTCGTCCATGTTGCCGGTCAGGCCGTGGACGATGACGACCGCGCGGTCGGGCGAGGACCCCTTGTCGCTGTTGGTGCAGCCGTAGATACGGTATTCGTCGGGGGTTTCTATATGCCAGTGCCATTCCTGCATGGCGGTAAAATACAATCCGGCCATCCGAAGAGCCACCGGAATCTTGGCTATTTAAGTAAACCTTTCTGCGCCGGGATCTTGCAGGCCTCGAGCGCCAGCAGAAGCGCGAGCCCGGCCGTCAGTGCGAAGCCGATATCGTGTCCGTGCAGCGGGCCGAAAGAGAACAGGTCGCGCGTCGGCGGCCAGTAGATGAACGTACCGAACAGAGCGGTAACGCCGGTCGTGCCCCAGCCCAGCAGCGGATTGCGGTGGAAGGCTTGCAGGAGGGAAGGACCGAACGAGCGGTTGACCAGAATCAGGACGAGACTGACCACGAAAAGGCAGGCGAAGACGAGAGTGCGCAACTCGGCCTCGGGCAGGCCGTGGCGCCAGGCCAGGAACCAGATGCCTGCCAGAAGCACAAAGGACAGCGCTCCCTGAAATGCGCCCCAGACAAGGACCGGAACAGAAAGCAGCGGCGACGATGGATTATGCGGCGGCCGGCGCATGATGTTGCTCTCCGCCGGCTCGGCCTCGAGGACAATCGAGCAGGCGGGATCGATCACCATTTCGATCAGTGCGATCAACAGCGGCGTCAGGATCAGCGGCGTATTGAACAGCAGCGGCAGCAGTGCGAGGCCCGCGATCGGCACATGGATGGCGGTAATGAACAGCATCGCCTTGCGCAGATTGTCATAGATTCGTCGGCCGAGTGCGATGGTGGTAACCAGTGAGCCGAAATCGTCGTCGAGCAGGACAATCGAAGACGCCTCACGCGCGACATCTGTTCCTCGGCCGCCCATGGCGACGCCAATATGCGCGGCCTTAAGCGACGGTGCGTCGTTCACCCCGTCGCCGGTCATGGCAACGATTTCTCCGTTGGCCTTCAGCGCCTCGATAATCCGGAGCTTTTGGTCGTGCGTGATGCGGGCAAAGACAGTCGCGGTTTTCGCGTTCTGCCGCAATTCCTCATCACTCATGCCGCGCAACTGTTTTCCGGTGAATATCGTGCCGCCGTCGAGTCCGGCCTGAAGCGCGATGGCGCGCGCGGTCGCCGGATAATCGCCTGTTATCATAACCACGCGAATGCCCGCAGAGCGGCATTGTTCGATCGCGGCGGGGACGTTCGCCCGCAGTGGGTCGGCAAATCCGGCGAGCCCGAGAAACCGGTATTTAAATCCTGCCGCGTCCTCCGGAAAGTCATTTCCAGTGAAATCCGCCTCGGCTATGGCGAGAAGCCGCAGTCCTTGCGCCGCCAGTGCCTCAATCTCGCGATGAAAATCGGTTGTCTGCCGTTCATCGAAGCCGCACAGGCTGGCAACTGTCTCCGGCGCGCCTTTGGCAAAAATCTTGAAGGCCGCTCCTTCCCGGAAAACCTGCGCCATAACCGGAAAGTCGGGCCGCAGGCCGTAGTGGAATATCGGTTTCTTCTCCCTGAATCCTGTCGCCAATACGTTATTGAAGAAGGCGAGATCCATAGGATCATACGAATCTTTCTTGCTCGCCATCAGGCCGGCTTCGAACAGGCGCCGAATTTCCTCGCCGCCATTGTCGCCACCGTGCCATGTCTCGTTCCCTGCCTGCAGGAAGACCAGAGACATCCTATTCTGCGTTAGCGTCCCTGTTTTGTCGACGCACAGGACGGTGGTCGCGCCGAGCGTCTCGATGGAAGCGGCCCGGCGGGTCAGAACGCGCACCTTGGAAATCCGCCATGCGCCGACAACCATGAACACGGTCAGAACCAGCGGGAATTCCTCCGGCAGCATGGCCATCCCGAGCGTGATGCCGCTCAGGATGGCCTTGAGCCAGTCGTGGCGCAGGACTCCGTACAGGACGGTCACGGCGACGCTCAGGCTTACCCCGCCGATGGCAAAGACTTCCACGATCTGTCTTATCTGCCGCTGGAGGCGCGGCTGCTCGAGCTCGAGCGACCGGAGCGACTGGCCGATCTTTCCGATCTCGCTTTTCAGACCTATCGCCGTCACAAGCGCTCTGCCGCTGCCACCGACCACGAGCGTACCGGCGAACAGCGAATTGTCCTTGCTGGCGTTTTTGACAACAGGTACCGATTCGCCGGTCAACAGCGATTCATCGGCGTGGAGCGCATCATTCGTCAGGAGACGCGTATCGGCCGGAATGCGGTCGCCTTCCTTTATGATGACCAGGTCGCCACGCACCACTTCGCGTCCCGGAATCCGGCGCGGCATGCCGTCGCGGATCACCAGCGCGCGCGGGCTGGTCAGGTCGCGCAGGGATTCCAGCACCCGCTCGCTGCGCCATTCCTGAACGACGGTAATAAGGAAGGACAGGACGGCGAACGCAGAGAGAACAATCGCATCGCGCAGTTCGCCGATAGCGAAATAGATCCCGGCCCCGGCCAGCAGCAGCGCGAACATCGGCTCGCGCACGACTTCGAAAACGATAACCAGTGCCGACCGTCTTCCGGCGGAAGGGAGTTCGTTGAATCCTTCCGCATGTAGCAACGCAGCCGCCTCTGCGGATGACAGTCCTTT
>DATJGZ010000186.1:0-3615 GCA_035494535.1 Patescibacteria group bacterium
TAAAGACGTCCCGAACCGGACAGGCCCGTCTCGTGTGCGACATCGAGTGTTGGATTGCCTTCGCGCAGTAATTCCTTGGCGTGCCGGACCTGCATGTACTGGACGAGGCGCTTGGGGCTGATGCCCATCTTCTCGCGGAAGACCTTCTGGAAGTAGGTTGGCTCGTAGCCCGCCCGCTTGGCGAGCCGATCGAGGTCCGGCGCCCGGTCGTAATGGGCGACAAGGTAGTCGACGGATTCAGCAATGACATGGTCGGTGTGGTTCATGCGTTATAGATAGCCCGCCTCGCATGTATGGCCAACCCGATTCTTGCGATAGAAATTACCCGTGTCGGCTCTGGAGATATGACCGCGCGTTGAGCGCTTGCAGGGTATTACGGCCGCGAATCTGCATTTCCTGCGCAAGGGCCTGTGCAATGTCCGCCTGGCTTTCTTCGTCAAGTGCGCTGAAACCGCCTCGGTCGGCGAAGCTGTTTTTTCCCGGCGTGAGCCCGAACCGTAAAACAGCCTTGCCGCCTTTCCCTTTTTCGAGAGAAAACGGCACCCGCACGGTGACTAACGGATCGGTCATGACGACGGCCATGCCCTCGTCCGAGAAATCCAGCTTAACCCTGACCCGGTTGAAATCGCCCGAAAGTGTGTTGGCCAAATCATCCAAAGTTCCGAGTTGCCGTTTTTGCGCGGCGTTCAGGCGCTCATATTCCTTCAAAGTCAGGCTGTCGCCGTCGTACAGCGCGCCGTGAAACGATGACAATAAATCTTTTTTGCTCATATGCTTAGCTTCTGCTCTGTTTTTTATTATGTAAAATATACAGTGTTTACAGGATGTTTGTCAATTTTATTGTCGTCACCTTCGGTTCTTCTTAAAAAGGTCCCATGACTCCCAAAAAGATCCATAAATTCTTCCAGCGCCTGCATGACCTCAATCCCGAGCCGAAGGGTGAGTTGCAGTACACAAACCCTTACACGCTGCTGGTGGCGGTAGTGCTGTCGGCGCAGGCAACCGACAAGGGCGTGAACAAGGCCACCCCCGCCCTGTTCAAGGCCGCGGACACGCCGCAGAAGATGGTGAAGCTGGGCGAGGAAAAGGTTCGCGACTACGTCAAAACTATCGGCCTGTACAAGGGTAAGGCGAAGAACATCATCGCTCTCTCCGAAATTCTTATCAAAGAGCATGGCGGCAAGGTTCCCGCCGACCGGGATGAACTGGTGAAACTGCCCGGAGTCGGGCGTAAGACCGCCAATGTCGTGCTCAACATCGCCTTCGGCCAGCCGACCATGGCCGTGGACACGCATATCTTTCGCGTCAGCAACCGCACGGGTCTCGCGCCCGCCCCGACGCCGGAAAAGGTAGAATTGGAGCTGGAAAAGCGCGTGCCGGATGAATTCAAGCGCCATGCGCATCATTGGCTGATTCTCCACGGACGCTATATCTGCGTCGCGCGCAAACCCAAGTGCGCCGAATGTCCGGTTTACGATCTATGCGAATTCAAAGAGAAAACGATCTAGACCTCGATCGGCACGCCCGGTTCCTCTTTCGAGGGCCTGATGGCCAGCGAGGATTTCACCGAGGTCACGTTCGGCGCGGCGGTCAGCTCGGTGGTCAGGAAATTCTGGTAGTCGTCCCAGTCCTTCGCCACGATCTTGAGCAGGAAGTCGGTCTCGCCCGCGAGCATGAAAGCCTCGCGCACCAGCGGCCACGACTTGATCAGATCCTCGAATTTGTTGAGATCGGCTTCAGCCTGGCTGACTAGTTTTACCTGCGCGAACACAGTCACGCCGTAGCCCATCATCTGCGGATTCACCCGTGCGAAATAGCCGTGAATGTAGCCCGCCTCTTCCAGAGCGCGGACGCGGCGCAGGCATGGCGGTGCCGAGATGCCGGCCATCTTCGCCAATTCCACATTGGTAATCCGGCCTTGGGATTGGAGGTTGCGGAGGATTTTGCGGTCAATTTTGTCGAGCTTGATGCGTTTCATAATGGTGTGATCGTGAAAATGTTTTAGGAATCAGTATGGCGTTGATATAAAGTTGCGCGAGGGAAAGTGCAAGCAATATTCTTTCGCTGCGTCGCAGCAGTTATTAGGAAAAATCATGATCAAGACTAAGCGCCTGATTTTACGCCGGTGGGAAGATGCTGATCGGGGGCCTCACGCTGCTATGAATGCCGACCCAACAGTCATGAAATACATGCGGGCCCCTCTTTCGGAAGCCGAAAGCAACGCGCGAATCGACCGAATGGAAGAATCGTTTCAGAAAAACGGCTACGGCCATTTCGCGGTTGTGTTGAAGGATACAGGCGAATTCATTGGCTCTCTCGGCCTTACTCAGGTGCCGGCAAACCTCCCTTTCGCGCCCGGAGTGGAAATCGGCTGGCGCATCGCCCATCCTTATTGGAACAAGGGCTATGCCACCGAAGGGGCGTTGGGGGTTGTAATGCATGCGTTCGAGGAACTGGATATTCCTGAGATTGTCTCATTCTCCGCCAAGGAAAACGCCGCCTCACAGCGCGTGATGGACAAGGTAGGCATGCTGTACGACCCGCAGGGCCGCTTCATGCACCCCGACCTGCCCGCGGAACATAAACTCGCCCCCCATGTCCTTTACCGCCTGAAACGATAAGGCTATGTTACGCTGATGTCCCAAACCATCCACTCGAAAGTGCTCATTATCGGCTCCGGCCCGGCGGGCTACACTGCGGCCATTTACGCGGCGCGCGCAAACTTGAAGCCCGTCATGGTGTCCGGCATGCAGCCCGGCGGCCAGCTCACGATCACGACGGATGTCGAGAACTATCCCGGCTTCGCCGACGTCATTCAGGGCCCCTGGCTGATGGAGCAGATGAAAGCGCAGGCCGAGCATGTCGGCACGACCGTTTACAGCGATCTGATCACCGAAGTCGATTTTTCGCGCCGCCCATTCCGCGCCGTCGGCGATTCCGGCGACATCTACACCGGCGACACCGTCATCATCGCGACGGGGGCAACGGCGCGCTGGCTCGGGTTGCCGGAGGAAAAGAAATTCATGGGCAAGGGCGTCTCCGCCTGCGCCACCTGCGACGGATTCTTCTTCCGCGGCAAGGAAGTCGGCATCGTCGGCGGCGGCAACTCGGCCGTCGAGGAAGCGATTTTCCTGACGAATTTCTGCAGCAAGGTCACGCTCATCCACCGGCGCGATACGCTGAAGGCTGAGAAAATCGCGCAGGACCGTATCTTCAAGAACCCGAAGATCGAATTTATCTGGGACACGAAGGTCGAGGAAATTTTGGGCGGCGATGACGGCATCGTCACCGGCCTGCGGCTGAAGAACCTCAAGACCGGCAAGGAAAGCAAGCTGGGCGTGCAGGGCCTATTCGTCGCCATCGGCCACGACCCCGCCACCGCCGTCTTCAAGGGCAAGGTCAAGATGGACGACCACGGCTACATCCTCACCGCCCCGGATTCGACAGCGACATCTGTTCCGGGCGTATACGCCGCGGGCGACGTGAAGGACAAGGTTTACCGGCAGGCGGTCACGGCCGCCGGCATGGGCTGCATGGCGGCGCTGGAGGCGGACAAATTTCTGGCCGCGCATGAATCCGGCACGACAAGCATAAAAGCGGCGGGATAATAAGGAC
>DATJGZ010000187.1:0-11967 GCA_035494535.1 Patescibacteria group bacterium
TTGTTCATGAGCGCGGCAAGCTCGGGCACCGCCTGCTGCGGCAGGCTCCACCATTCAAGCAGCGCCCACAGCGCGGCGGCCGCATCGGCGGAGCCGCCGCCGAGCCCGGACGCCAGCGGAAGATTCTTCGTGAGCGTCACGCGCACCTGCGGCGGGCGCTGCACCGCCTGCGACAAGGCCCATACCGCCCGCACGACCAGGTTTGCGGAATTCGGGCTGGCGTCCCGTTCCTTCGCGGTGAAGGCGTTGGCGAAAGGACCCTGGGCGGAAAATGAGAAATCGTTGGCCGGCGCTAGCGTCAGACGATCGCCGATATCGGCGAAGGCGACCAGCGAGTCGAGCAGATGATAGCCGTCATCCCGCCGCCCCGTGACATGAAGATACAGGTTGATCTTCGCCGGGGCGAAGACGGACAGGGTGCCGGAGGGTCCGCGCGCGCTCATATACCCATGAGAATCCCTCATGACGCAAAAGTCCAGCCCGGAAATGGTTTAGCTTACGGCGCCGCTGCGCTCGGCGTGGCGGCCGGCGTGACGTCGGACTTGGCTTCCTTGACGATCTTGCGCGGCTGCGGGCCGTCCGCGATCTTCTTCTCGATCATGCCCTTGGCCGCCGGCGTCGCGTTATTGAGCGCGCGCTCCCACTGGAAATGCGCCTCGAGCTTTCGGCCGGTTTCCCAGTACGCGTCGCCCAGATGATCGTTAATCGTCGAATCGTAGGGCAGCAATCCGACCGCTTTCTCCAGCTGCGGTACTGCCTCGTCATAACGGCCCATCACGACCAAAACCCAACCCAGAGTGTCAGCAATGTAGCCGTCGGCGGGGCGCAGCGCGCCCGCGCGCTGGACCAGCTTAAGCGCGTCCTCAAGGTTGACACCCTGATCCGCCCAGCCATAAGCGAGATAGTTCAGCAGATAGGGGTGGTCGGGTCTGTATATCAGAGCGGCCTTGAGATCGGCTTCAGCCTTGGGCCAATCGCCCGCGCGCTCGTAAGCCATGCCGCGCGCATACAGGAGATACCAATACTGCTCGGGGATTTTGTCGCCGCCAATCTTTTGGGCCGCTTCGTTGTAATCCGCGACCGCCTCGGTGAATTTCTCCTGCGCGCGCTTGATGTCGCCGATATCGATCAGGGCGTCGATGTCGTGGTTCTCGGTATAGAGCTGGTTCAGGATCTTGACGGCTTCGTCGCTGCGGCCGGCGCCCTGCAGCATGTCGGCCTCGGAATGGGCGACTTCCTGATAAAGCGGGTTATCCGGCTTGATGGCGGCATAGTATGCCAGCGCCTCATCATAATGGCTGCTGTGCGCCATCGCGTTCGCCATCAGCATCCGGCCTTCGACCATCTCGGGATCGAGGGCCAGCGCCATATTGCCGAACATGCGCGCGGTTGCGTCGCTTTCCTCCTGGAACAGGATGCGCGCAAGATCGAATACGGTCACCGCAGCACCCTGCCGCGCCGTTTTCACCTGCAACGCCGGATCGATCCTGGAAAGATCCTGCTTGTTCTTTATGGCGGCGATCTTGCGATCGAGATTGCGCGAGCCGCCCTGCTGTTCCGTGATGCTCTGGTAAAGCTTGAGCGCTTCATCTTCATCACCGATGGCCGCGAGGACGTTGGCCGCGCGCTCGGCGTCATACGGATTAACCGAGCCGCCCGCGACCATGGCACGGGCAAAACGCCCAGCCTCAGCCTTGTTGCCGAGCATGAGCGCCATCAGCGCGCCGTTATAGGAATGAACCGTCGTCGCGTTGAAGCCGGTCGTATCGAGCTTGCCGGTCGCGGCCATCGCCCAGCCGCGCAACATCGGCTTGACGAAATCGGTTACGTCGCCGCCGGGCATTTTATCGAGCATCTTGAGCGCGTCCTGCGGATGGTTGTCCGCGAGACTGTCGAGCGCCGCGATCATCACCGCGAGGCCGTCGGTCTTGCCATTGTCGATCAGCTGGCGCGCGCGCGCCGCGGCGGTCTTCAGGTCACCGCCGCCCATGCTGAGAACCATCGCCCGTTTGAGCAGGTCGCCGTTGGTCGGGTCGTTTTTGAGCAGGCCGTCGAGATAGGCACTCGCCACCTTCCAGTCGAGCTCCGACTGGGCGAAATGAGCGGCCAGATAGGCGCCGGCAAATCCGGGCGCGGCCTTTTTGACCGTGGCGACTTTGAGGGGAACCGCCGCAGGAGACTTGGCGGCAGGTGCTTTCGTATCAGCGGCCCAAACATGAAGGGGGGTGGCAACCGTGACCAAAGCCGTTAAGGCAACGGTAAAAAGCAGCGTTTTTCTCATGTGCACTCTTCTAATTTAAGGTTATGCCCTAATGGTTAATAAAGGCTTCAGGCTGGTTAATAATCTTTACATATTTGGGTAATTAGGGCCTCCGCCGCCCTGCGGGACCGTCCAGTCGATATTTTGGGCCGGGTCCTTAATGTCGCAGGTTTTGCAATGCACACAGTTCTGGGCGTTGATGACAAAACGCTTTTCGGTCCCTTCCCCCACAACCTCGTAAACCGCCGCCGGGCAATAGCGCTGCGCCGGTTCGTCGTACAGCGGCAGGTTACTTTGTATAGGTATGGCCGGGTCTTTCAGCTTCAAGTGGCTGGGCTGATTTTCCTCGTGCATCGTCCCCGACAGCGCGACCGATGTAAGCCGGTCAAATGTCAGGATATTGTCAGGTTTCGGATACTCGATTTTCGGGCTGTCCTTGGCTTTTTTGAGCTGTGCGAAGTCCGCATGGTTTTTGAGGGTGAACGGCAAACGCCACCCGCCGATGGTCTGGAACGCAGCATTAATAAGACCGAGCCAGAGGCCGTGATGGAAGCCGGGGCGGATATTGCGCACTTTATATAGCTCCTGCCAGAGCCAGCTCTTTTTTAAACCGTCCGCGTAGGCAATGCACTCGGCACCCGCGCCGCCGCCATTGGCCACCAGCGGTACCAGCGCTTCGGCTGCGAGCATCCCCGACTTGATTGCCGCATGGTTTCCCTTGATCTTGGGAACATTGAGGAAACCGGCGGTGTCGCCGATCAGCAGTCCTCCCGGGAAGCTCAGTTTTGGCAACGACTGCAGCCCACCCTCGACCAATGCTCGCGCACCATACGCCACCCGCCGACCGCCCTCGAACGTCTTGCGGATCACGGGATGCGTCTTGAAACGCTGCATCTCCCCGAACGGAAACAGGGACGGGTTCTTGTAGTCGAGGCCGATGACGTAGCCGACATAGACCTGCCGGTTTTCGGCGTGATAGAGGAAGCTGCCGCCGTAGGTCTGTGTGTCGAGCGGCCAGCCGATCGAATGAATGACCCGTCCCTCATGGTGTTGTTCGGGCTTTACCTCCCAGATCTCCTTCACGCCGATGGCATAGGTCTGCGGACAGGCATCCTTGCGCAGGTCGTACTTCTTTATAAGAGTTTTCGTCAGCGACCCGTGACACCCTTCGGCGAACACGGTCTGGCGAGCGCGCAGCTCCATGCCGGGCTGGTATTGATCGGTCTTCTCACCGTTCTTGCCGATGCCCATGTCCCCGGTCGCAACGCCGACGACTGCGCCCTCATCGTTGTAAAGCACCTCGGCCGCAGCAAAGCCGGGATAAATCTCGACGCCCATCGCTTCGGCCTGCTGCCCCAGCCAGCGAACAAGATTTCCTAGTGAAATTATGTAGTTGCCGTGATTGCGCATCTGCGGCGGGGTCGGCAGGCGAAACGCCTTGGTTGCCGTGAGGAACATGAAGTGGTCCTCTTTGATCGCCACCGAGACGGGCGCGCCCTTTTCCTTCCACTCGGGGATCAGCTCGTTCAGCGAACGCGGCTCGAACGCAGCGCCAGACATTATATGCGCACCGACCTCGGAGCCTTTTTCGAGAACACATACGTTTATATCGGGCGTCATCTGCTTCAGGCGAATGGCGCAGGCAAGACCCGCCGGTCCGGCCCCGACGATCACGACATCGTATTCCATGCTTTCACGGTCGGAGCGCGCTGAATCGGCCATAAATCGGGTCCCTTTCTGTTGTGTCAGGATAACTGATCCTGTATGTCTAAGAAACCCTGTGACACATATATTCCCGCTCGCGCATGACAGCAACCGAACGTCAGGCCCTGATCGCCGCCCTGCAATGGCACATCGATGCCGGCGCAGAAGACGCTTTCTCTGACGAGCCTTTTGATGTGATCGCTCTGCGGCGCGAAGACCCGCCGTCGCCGATGATTCCGTTAAAGCAGGAGCCGTCGTCCGCCGTCATAACGCCGATGGCGGCGCGGCCGGTCGAAGGAACCGCCATACTCCGGGCCGAAGCCATCAAGTTCGCCGCGGCGGCCAATACCCTCGATGAGCTCAAGGCCGCTATCGCCTCTTTTGAGGGCATCGGCCTCAAGCAAACCGCCACCAACCTTGTCTTTTGCGACGGGAACCCGGAAGCGCCAATTATGCTGGTTGGAGAGGCACCAGGTGCCGATGAAGATGCTCAGGGAAAGCCCTTCGTCGGTGTCAGCGGCCAGCTGCTTGACCGGATCCTCAAGACCATCAATCTGGACCGGAAGGAATCCGATCCTGCGCGCTCAATATATATATCGAACATCCTGAACTGGCGGCCGCCCGGCAATCGCACGCCGACTCCCGCCGAGGTCGAGCTGAGCCTGCCCTTCATCGAACGGCACATCGTATTGGCCAAACCGAAGCTTCTGATCCTGTGCGGCGGGGTGTCAGCTAAGGCGCTGCTCAACACTGAGACGGGAATCTCGAAACTCCGGGGCCGCTGGCACGATTTTCGGCCGCGTACGCCGGGCATCGACTCGACCGGATTTTCAGTCCCGGCCATCGCCACTTATCACCCCTCTTACCTGCTTCGGACGCCCGGTCAAAAACGTGCTGTTTGGCATGATATGTTAAATATTCAGGAAAAACTGCGCACAGGCCTTGAGTCTAAAACGTAAAAAGTTCCAATAGGTTAGAAAAAAAATCTTATAGAAATTGGCCATTTTTCTGGACTTCTGAGCAGGGTTCGTCTAATTCTCCTGCCATGCACAACATCGAGATAAAGCGGAAGAAACTGCAAAATGCAGTGATGCTGACGTTCGTCATATGGGCGGCAGCAATGGTGGCGAAAGCCTCCCCGACCGGTTCAGAGGACCGGAACGCCGGCTTTTTCTCTTCGATCATGCCGGCGGCCGGCGGGGTCGCCTCCCATATCTCATTGAGCGAGCCGAAGACGCTGGCGCTGCTGCGTTACGGTCTGCCTCCGATCCCCAAGGTCAAGCCGGTCCGGCCCGCGCCGAACGCCACACTGTCGACCGACGCCGCCGATACGTACCGGAGAATATTCGCCCTGCAAAGCTCCGGTCAGTGGGCGCAGGCCGACGACCTGATGGGCAAGCTTTCGGACAAAAGCTTGGCCGGTCACGTACTGGCCCAGCGCTACCTGAATCCGTCATCTCCTCGCGCCTCATTCAACCAGCTTTCCGAATGGCTCGACCGCTATGCCGACCTTCCGGACGCCGACCGCGTATACAAGCTCGCCCTGTCGCGCAAACCGAAGGGGACATCCGCTTCGGCCCTGCGCAAACCGGTCCGCATGGACGGTATCAGCGGCTATCTGGACGTTTTTGCGGATAATGCCGCCGATTATGCACCTGCCGTTCATAGAACTGATGCCCAGGACCGGCTGGTCGAACGGCTTGCTGACCGGATTCGGGATGCCCTAGGCGACGGCGCGCCGAGCCGCGCCCTGACATTGTTTGAAAAGGATCCGGCGGCAAAATTGCTGGACAGCGTCGAATACGACCGGCTGCAGGCCCAGATCGCCAGCAGCTTCCTGTTCGAGGGCAAGCGCGATAACGCGCTGCAACTAGCGCAAGCGGCGGCGAACCGCTCGGGCAACAAGGCGCCGCTCGCAGGCTGGACCGCGGGTCTGGCTTCATGGCGTCTGCAGAACTACAAACAGGCCGCCGCATTCTTCGAACAGGCGGGCAATTCGTCCTACGCCTCCGCTTCGATGGCCTCCGCCGGATCATATTGGGCGGCACGCGCCCACATACGCGCCGGCGACGTTCGCGGCGCAGCGCCATGGCTGAACCGGGCTGCCAATTATCCGCACACATTCTACGGACTGATCGCTCTGCGCGCCCTCGGCCGCGACGCAAACTTCAATTGGGACATGCCGGAAATGACGGAGGCCATGACGTCCCGCCTGAAGGCCATTCCGGCTGGCGCGCGCGCCATGGAACTGGTGGCAGCCGGGCAACTGCACGAAGCCGAGGAAGAGCTCGGCCGGATCAAGCCGGGCAATGACAAGCAACTGACCGATGCATTGCTGGCCTACGCAAACAAGGCAGGCCTGCCGTCGCTGGCGATGCGTCTTGCCGAAGCGGTGCCCCATCCGGGCGGCGGCCTGTATGACGCCGCACTCTATCCGATGAGCCCGTGGCAACCGCAGGACGGCTATAAGGTCGACCGCGCCCTTATCCACGCGATCGTCAGGCAGGAGTCACGCTTCGATCCGTCCGCCCGCAGCCACAGCGGTGCTACGGGTTTGATGCAACTGATGCCGGAGACGGCGACCTATGTCACGGGCGGCCGCCACACCGGTCGCACCGGACTGGAAGATCCCGAAATCAATCTTGCGATCGGCCAGCACTATGTGAACAGCCTGCTTGAGACGCAACCGATCAGCACCGACCTGTTCTCGCTGGTGGTTGCCTATAACGCCGGCCCAGGCAATCTCCGCCGCTGGAAGGATGACACGCAGGCCAAGGACGACCCGCTGCTGTTCATCGAAAGTATCCCCGTCGCTGAGACGCGGACTTTCGCCGAGAAGGTCATGGCCAATTACTGGATTTACCGCCTGCGCCTCAAGCAACCGGTGCCGTCCCTTGACGCTGTTGCCGACGGTCACTGGGCGCGTTACGTCTCGATCGACACATCTTCCGAGCGTGCGGATGCCATCATAAAGCTGCCCGAAGAAGAAATTACCCTCTTCGCGGAAAACTGATCTGAATTACGGTTTGGGTTCGGCCAGCCTGTAGGAGATGGCGGTGACAGGCGTGCTTTCGTCCATGTCCGGATAGAAAATCTGCATGTCGTGCAGCGTCTGTTCCCGTCCGCCTTTGCCATCGCGGTTGAATACTTCGTCCGAGAGGCTTTTGAACGGCCCGGTTTCGATCGCGGTGACGATCACCGGCAGCACCTGGCCGGAATCGCGGGCGACGAAATTAAATTCTCCCGAAGCGACCACCAGCGTGCCCCGGCGCAGCGTCACATCCGTGTCGCGCAAGGCCGGAAAGAACCGGTCATCGAAAATCAGCGTTCCCGTCGCTACCGAGGCTTTATCGGCCGAATCCCACTCGTTGTCGCTCATGGTCTCTCCTTGTCTAAAATGAAAATCTTTTTACGAAATAACTTCAGCAAAGACAATCGAAAAAATAAAAAATCCTGATAAAATGTCGCCATTTAGGCGGTTTGAAAAATCTTGTCATTATCTGGAAAACGGTGCTATCGTTCGAACCTTGGAGATTCTGGGGGAGTATTCCTGCAATGAAAAACAAAAAGACGGCCATTATTTGTTCCCTGCTTGTCACCGCATGCTTCATTCCGGGCATCGCCGGCGCCTCCGCGCTGAATGCGAACGCCGACCCGGTTCCGGCGCTTCAGATCAGCGACGAACCGTATTCGCCGACATCATCCGCAAAATCGGACGCCTCCGCGGTTAAAACAATTGACGATCCTTTCGTGCCGCCGGCGGCCGTGCTCCCGCCTGCGCCTGCGACATCTCCTTCACCGGCTCCGGCCGCATCGTTGCCGGAAGCCAAATCAGCGGATGCCTCGGACACTCCGGCGCTGCAAATCAGCGACGAACCTTATGTTCCGGCCGCCGCCAAGACTGCAACCGCATCTAAATCCGATACTTCGACCGCTACTAACGCGAAGACACTGCAAGCTTGGGTCGACAGCGAGCCGCGGAAAATTCCGGTGAAATCCGTAACGGCACAGGCATCGACCGCAGCCACGACAAAACCCGTGGAAAGCATTGCCTGGTCCCCTGCGATTAAGGCTGCGCCTGCGGCTGACACGCCGGCAATATCTGAAAAACCTCTGGCGTCCCGCACACCCGCTCCGGCACAGGACGAGCATTACAAGCAGACTCTGCAGACGATGCAGCAGCAGATCGACCAGCTCGCGAGGGACAATGCGGCACTGCAGAATCAGGTTAAGACCGCGAGTACGGTCAAAGCCATGGCTGTCCCCGTCAATGGCGTTGAAAGCGATGATTTCTTTCATGTGAAGGGGGCGCGCAACGTCACCATTCCCGCGACGCAGATGAGTGCCCTGCCGCCGATTGAGGCGCAGGAGGCGAAGGTGCCGGCGGACGTACAAAAGCAGCTCGACAACCTGAAGGCGCAGAATGCGGCGCTCCAGGCGAAGGTCCGCGCGCTTGACGGCCGGAGCTCTTATGCCGCTTCTTCGACGACGGCGCTTGATGATATCAGCCCGGCCTCGGGCGATACCCCCGATGACACCGCGCTGCCCAAGCACAGCGGCAAGAAATTCGCCAGCCTCGGAGACATCGACACCGAGGAATCCTATCTCGAGTCCCGCAAGGCCAGCGGATTGGACAGCGATGCCGAACCGAAGCCGCCCTCCGGCAAGGAATTTGCGAAACTGCTCAGCCGCTACAAACAATCCGAACAAGAGAATGCAAGGCTTGGCGAAATGGTCAAGTCTTCCAAGGATCAGTGCGACACGGACAAGAAGCAGCTTGAGAGCATGCTGTTCGACCCCAAAATCGCGGACGAGCAGCAGCGCGATTATGTCTCTGACCTCGAGAAGCAGCTGACCGATGCGCAGGCAACGAACGCCGAGCAAAAACGCCGTTACGAGCTGCAACTCCGGCTGCTTAAGAGCAAGCTCGGCAAGCGCGTCGACTGACTTGTGACAAAACCTCTCATGGCCTATAAATATAGGCCATGAAAACCGTCAACGACATCCGCAGTGAGTTCCTGTCCTTTTTCAAGAAAAACGGGCATGAAGTCGTGCATTCGAGCCCCCTCGTCCCGCAGAACGACCCGACCCTGATGTTCACGAACTCAGGCATGGTCCAGTTCAAGAATGTTTTCACCGGCGTCGAGAGCCGCCCCTATCGCCGCGCCACGACGGCGCAGAAATCGGTCCGCGCCGGCGGCAAGCACAACGACCTCGAGAATGTGGGCTACACCGCCCGCCACCTGACCTTCTTCGAGATGCTCGGCAACTTCTCCTTCGGCGATTACTTCAAGGAAGAAGCGATCAAATTCGCGTGGGATCTGGTCACGAAGAACTTCGATATGCCCAAGGACCGCCTGCTGGTCACCGTGCATTCGAGCGACGAGGAAGCGGCAGTGCTGTGGAAAAAGATTGCCGGCTTTTCCGACGACAAGGTCATCCGCATCCCGACCAACGACAATTTCTGGATGATGGGCGACACCGGTCCCTGCGGCCCGTGCTCGGAGATTTTCATCGATCAGGGCGACAAGATCGCGGGCGGCCCGCCCGGCAGCCCGGACCAGGACGGCGACCGCTACCTTGAGTTCTGGAACAACGTCTTCATGCAGTTCGAGCAGGAGCCGGACGGCAAGGGCGGTTATATCCGCAAGCCTCTGCCCAAGCCTTCGATCGACACCGGCATGGGCCTCGAGCGCATGTCGGCGATCCTGCAGGGCAAGTATTCCGTTTTCGACATCGACCTGCTGCGCTCGATCATCGAGCATTCGGCCGAATTGACCAAGGTTTCAGCTGACGGCGTGCAGGCACCCTCGCACAAGGTCATCGCCGACCACCTGCGGGCCTCCGCTTTCCTGCTTGCCGACGGCGTGATGCCCGGCAACGAGGGGCGCGGCTACGTCTTGCGCCGGATCATGCGGCGAGGTATGCGGCATGCGCACCTGCTCGGCGCGAAGGAGCCGCTTCTGTACCGGCTGCTGCCCACGCTGATTTCCATGATGGGCCAGGCCTATCCCGAGCTCAACCGTGCCGAGGCGCTGATCACGGAAACACTCAAGCTGGAAGAAACGCGTTTCCGCCGCACGCTTGAGACCGGCCTCAAACTTCTTGATGAGGAATCGGCAAAACTGCCCAAGGGTAAAAAATTCTCCGGCGAGACCGCGTTCAAGCTCTACGACACTTACGGCTTCCCTGCCGACCTGACGCAGGATGCGCTGCGGGCCAAGGGCATCGCCGTTGATATGGACGCCTTCAATGTCGCCATGGAAAAGCAGCGCGAGACCGCGCGCAAGAATTGGTCCGGCGCCGGCGGTGCCGCAACCGAAAAACTCTGGTTCGAGCTACTCGACAAATGCGGGCCGACGGAATTCCTCGGCTATTCGACCGAAAATGCGGAAGGCCAGATATTGGCTATCGTAAAGGACGGCAAGGTTGTTGATGCCGCCAAGAAGGGCGACGCCATCCAGATCATCACCAATCAGACACCGTTCTACGGCGAGTCGGGCGGCCAGACCGGCGACAGCGGCGCGATGCACACCGAAACCGCCCGCATCGAGATCACCGACACGAAAAAATACCTCGGCCAGCTGTGGGTTCATGTCGGCGTTGTCAAGCAGGGCGACATCAAGCCCGGCCAGGGCGTCGACATGCGCGTCGATCACGCACGCCGCACCGCCATCCGCTCTAACCATTCCGCCACGCACTTGTTGCACGAGGCGCTGCGCCAGACGCTGGGCGACCATATCGCGCAAAAAGGCTCGCTGCAGGACGCCGAGCGCACGCGCTTCGACGTCTCGCATAATTCGGCGATGACGGAAGAGCAGCTCAAGAAAGTCGAGCAGATGGTCAATGACGAAATCCGCGCAAACTCGGAAGTCGTCACCCGCCTGCTGCCGCTCGAGGACGCGATGCAGTCCGGGGCGCGCGCGTTGTTCGGCGAGAAATACGACGACGAGGTGCGCGTGGTCTCGATGGGCACGCAGAAAAAAGGCGCCAATCACCCGTTCTCGGTCGAATTGTGCGGCGGTACGCACACGACCCGCACGGGCGACATCGGCCTGTTCAAGATCGTGTCCGAGTCCGCCGTCTCCGCCGGCATCCGGCGGGTCGAGGCCCTAACCGGCGCGAACGCATTGCGTCATCTCGAGGAGCAGGAGCACCGCCTGCATGAAGCTGCCGATATTCTTAAGGCCTCGCCCGCCGATGTGGTCGAGCGCGTGAGGGCGCTGGCTGAGGAGCGCAAGAAGCTCGAACAGGAAGTCTCCAACCTCCGTCGCCAATTGGCGACCGGCGGCGCGGCTTCGGCAGGGCCGGAAGTCAAGGAAATCCGCGGCGTAAAATTCACAGGCCGCGTACTCGCAGGTTTTCCGGCCAAGGACCTCAAGCCCATGGTCGACGACCTCAAGAAAAAGCTGGGCTCGGGCGTCATATGCCTCATCGCAACCGACGAAGGCAAGGCTTCAATCGTGGTCGGCGTCACCGACGACCTGACCAAGACGATCAGCGCCGTCGATCTCGTGAAAATCGGCGCCGAGAAGCTCGGCGGCAAGGGCGGCGGCGGCCGTCCGGATATGGCGCAGGCCGGCGGCCCCAATGTGGAAGCCGCCAACGACGCCATCAGCGCCATCGAGAAGAAGCTGAGCGCGTGAGCGCACTCGACCGCAGCCGCAAGACTGAATTCGCCGGCATGGGCGAGGCATACGACCGTGCGCGGCCCTCATATCCGGCGGCGCTGTTCCGCGAGCTCGATAACCACTTCCATTTCAAGATGGGCCAGAAAGCATTGGAGATCGGCTGCGGCACCGGCAAGGCAACCGTTCATCTGGCGACCTGCGGCCTCAACGTTACGGCCATCGACATCGCGCCCGACCTGCTTGAGGTCGCGCGCACGAATCTTCAGGGCGGCAAGGTGAAGCTGGTGAACTCATCGTTCGAGGATTTCACAGCGCGCGACCATTCGTTCGACTACATCGCCGCGGCGCAGGCCTTTCACTGGATCGATCCCG
>DATJGZ010000188.1:0-7230 GCA_035494535.1 Patescibacteria group bacterium
ATGTCCATCTTGCCGCTCTCGATCTTCTCGAAGTCGAGAATGTCGTTGAGCAGGGAAAGCATGGCGTCGCCTGAATCCTGAATGGTCTGCGCGTAATCCTTCTGCTGCGGCGGCAGGTTGCTGTCGAGCAGGAGGCGCACCATCCCCATGATCCCGGACATGGGCGTGCGGATCTCATGGCTGATAACCGCCAGGAAAGCGGATTTCGCGCGGTTAGCATCGTCAGCCGCCGACATCGCTTTGCGCATCTCGTCGTTCTGCTTGCTTTCGCGCTCGCGCAGTTCGGTCATCACCTCGCGCTCGTGTTCGATGAGGCGCCGCAGCCGCTGGTTGTCGGAGGCCTCCTTGCTCTGGCGGAGCTCGGCGACTTTCTCCGCTATGTCCGCCTCGTCCATCGCACGCCGTCCGCTGTCAGCCTGGGTGAGCTGGGCACGCCGCGCGGCGGCGCCGACCAGAATGGCGCCCTGCGGGATGAGGCCGTACCAATAGCCCGCAATCATGGGGGTCACCGGCGGCAGGATGCCCATGGCGTCAAGAATGCTGACACAGGTTCCGCCGAGAGAGCATAGCCAAGCCATAGCAAAGGGCATCGCCGCGGCACGGCCGGTATATCCCTGCGCCATCGACAGCAGGAAAAGGAAGAGCTGCGTGGCGGCGCCGGGCCCGTACATCAACAACGGGAAAATGAACAAGTCGTGGGGCATAAGAACGGCCACGCCCCCGGCGATGACGTTGGCGATGGCGATGACAATGATGATCCGGTTCTGGAGATATTCGGCGCGGCCGATATTTAGAAATGATCGCGCTAATAGCAGCGAGGCGACCGACACGCCCACGTTTAGCGCGCCCGCGATGTCGCCGGCCTGCGCGAGATCGGAATAAAGAGTGCCGTTCAGGTAATTGAACAGCGCGATCTGTGCGGCATAGTAAACCAGAAAGAAGAAAGCGCCCCAATAGCGGTGGAAGACGATGACGGCGATGAAAAAGCCGACCATCGCCGCGAAGAAGAAATTCATTACCTTCGTGGACTGCAACGGGTCGGAGAGGCTTTTGGCAAAAGCTGCTTCGGTCATGAGACGCGGCGCGATCGTCGCTGGCATGCCCGCCTCCGGGACGGCATACAGGAAGAACATCGCGGTCTGGCCGCGCGGGATGTTCAGCGTAATGTAGGTGCCGCCCTGCCCCTCTTCGCCGACATACGGATTCCCGTTATTGTTGACATTGTCGATGTAGGTCGTATGCGACGTATGTTCGTACAGGAATATTTTTTTCAGGAGGCCGATACGACCGGTCAGATGCTGACCGAAGCTCAGAACCCACTTGTCCGTCCAACTCTCGTTGCGCACATTTAAAATGATCCAGTGCGGGATTCCCGATGTGCCGAGGGGAATGACGCTGCCATTCACCAGATCGCCGCGCCACCCTTGCTGATATTTTGCAAATAGCGATTTAAGATCGAGCTTTCCGCCGTCGTCGCGGGTGACATAGACATACGGTGCGGCATCGACGGTCGGCGAATCGTCGCTCAAAACCAGAAGGCCGGACCCCGGCGTCTGCGCGACCGACGCCGCGGGCAGAAGCAGACACATAAGCGCCGCCAAAAGAAACAGGCTTTTCACGAGCACCGTGTGCCCGTGTCCGTCGCCTCTTTTTCCGCTATGTGCAAGTACGGTCATGGATTTTCAGCCACACCCCCTGCATGCCATCTTGGGCGCAAAAAGTTACAGAATAATGAACAAGGTGAACGAGTTACCGAAAATGAAATGGGGCTTATAACCCCGAAAATCAAAGTGTTATCCAAGCCAGAAGGACGAGGACGACCACAATCGCGGCAATCGACTTGAATACCAGCATCGTAAACCAATGCCATCCCTCCTGGGCGCGTTTGAGTTCCTTGGGATCGACATCGTGGCTGGCGGCTGACTGGTGCATATCATACTCCTGAACTAATTGTCCTATTTTACTCTTTTGCGTGCGATGGGATCAAGGGGGCGGGGGAAATTTTAAATCGGATCCGTATCCACTTTAACTTTGCATCCCCGGCGCACAGGTTATATAAGAACCGGATTAGCCCGTTTACGGAATTTACGATGAAAAACGTGACCAGATTCCCGCGCACGCCGCTCTTGTTTTGCATTATGGCATTATTTTTTTCGTTTGCGGGACCGGCGAAGGCGCAGGACGACGACGCCCTGTTCACGGTCGAGCATGTTCAAGTCGACGTCACCGATAAGGATGCCGTGACGGCGCGCGAAAAGGCGTTGCCGCAGGCCGAGCAGGAGGCCTTCAAACAACTGGCCGAGAAACTGATGACGTCGGACCAGACGGCGAAATTCAAGGCCCCGGACGATGCTACCGTTGCCGCCATGGTCAAGGATTTCGAGGTCGAAAACGAGCAGCTCTCCAGCGTCCGTTATGTCGCCAGTTACACGCTGCGGTTCAAGGGCAACGCCGTGCGCGCCTATCTCGGCAAGCAGAACGTCTCGTACACGGACGTTGTCAGCAAGCCGCTGCTGGTGCTGCCTTTCTACCAGTGGGGCTCGCGCACCATTCTATGGGGCAACGACAATCCCTGGCTTTCGGCGTGGACACGCGTCGGCCCATCGAAGGGCCTTGTGCCGCTCGCGGTGCCGCTCGGCGACGCGCAGGACGTGGCGGACTTGGGGGACAACGAGGCCTTCAATTACGACCGCAGCAGTCTCAAGGATATGATGGGGCGCTACAATGCCGGCGAAGCCGCCATCGCGCTCGCGACCGCGCACTGGGATCCCAATGCATCCGAGGGGCAAGCGCCGCATGAGCTTGACGTCCAGATTTACCGCACCGACCGAAACGGTCCGGAATTCGTCAGCACGCTTAAGGTCGAATCCCAGGCCGGCGATGACGCCACCGCCATATACAACCGTGGCGTGGATTCCGTTCGCAAGGCGCTCCAGCATGACTGGAAGGCGCGCACGGCCGCCAACCCTGCCAGCGAACAGGGGGCCATCAACAAGCTCAAGGTCCGCGTGCGTTTCTCGGGCATGCAGCAGTGGGTTGAGACGCAAAAGGCGCTGCGCACCGCCGCCGGCGTGTCGGACGTCAAGGTGCTTTCGCTCAAGCCCGATGCGGCGAATGTCGAGTTCGCATTCGAGGGATCTGAGGACAGGCTGCGCCTTGCCCTTCAGCAGGCGGACATCACGTTAAGCAGCCCGCAGGTCGACTTCGCCGGCGGCTCGCCGCTGGTCTACGACCTCTATCTCAATAAATACGCGCCGGGCGGCATCCATTGAGCGCCCGCGCAGCGAAAACCCCGGCGGCCGCAAATAATCCGGTGCGCCAGCTGGCTTTTGATCTCGGGCACCGTCCGGCGCACGGCCGCGAGGATTTTCTGGTCGCGCCCTCCAACCACGACGCCGTCAAATGGATCGACCTGTGGCCGGATTGGCCGGCGCCCGCGCTTGTCCTCTACGGCCCCGCCGCTTGCGGCAAGACGCATCTTTCGGCGGTCTGGCGCGAACGGGTGAAGGCCGCGCTTATTGAATCCGCCGAACTGGCGAACGTGGGTGCCAATGACCTGATCCGGCGCGGGCAGCACTTCCTGATCGACTCGGTCGATCCGTGGATCGGTGACCGCGCGGCGGAAACAACGCTGTTCCATTTCTACAATCTGGCGAAGGAGCAAGGAAAGACGGCACTCCTCACTATGCGCGCCGCGCCTGTGCATCTTGATTTCGCCCTGCCCGATCTCGCCTCGCGCCTGCGCGCGGCGCCGGCCGCACCCATACAGGCACCCGATGAAACATTATTGGGCGCGGTGTTGGTCAAAATGTTCGCCGACCGGCAAATTATTATCGGCAGCGATGTGCTCAACTATATCCTGCCGCGCATGGAGCGCTCCTTCGCCGCCGCCCGCGACCTCGTCGAGCGTGCTGACCAGCTGGCGCTGGCCGAAAAGAGGGCCGTTTCGGTGCCCCTGATCCGGCAGCTGCTGATCGCGGAAGAAAAGGCCTAATCCGGAATCACCAGATCGGCCAGCAGCGCCATCCCCGGCACGAGGTCGATCCAGTCGCGGTCGAATTGCAGTACCGCGAGCGTGCCCGGCGCGAAGCCGACGCGGAGCGCATGTAGTTGCCCCGGCTGGCCGCGCCCGGCTAGCGCCAAAGTCAGACCGTGTACCGCCGGGTTGTGGCCGACGAGCAATAGGGAGTCCGTGTCCGCGTCATGCACGACCCTCAGTAGGTCCTGCGGCGCGGCCTGATAGATATCCTCGACGAAAACCGGCTTCGGCTGCGTCAGGTTTAGGCCGGCGAGTGTCTGGCGCGTGCGGGTCGCGGGCGAGCAGAAGATCGCAGCCGGGAGATAGCGCTTCTCCCGCATGGTATCGCCCATCGCCTCAGCCGCCGCACGCCCGGCCTGCGTCAGCGGACGCTGATTGTCGGGCGAGCCCTGCGCCGCCTCGGCATGACGCAAAATATACAGCGTTTTCATGCATCTATCTTACAGGCGGAAGCGGCACGTCGGAGGCGTAAAATGTGTTGCATCGCATCACTTAATTCCATTGATATTATGTAAATAAAAATGCTAATATTGCCGCAATTAAAACGGCTTGGACAAGGAGCGTAAAATGGTTATCAGGGCGGTTTTCGCGGATCTCGACGGCACCACGGTCGATACCGAAGCGCGCAATCGCCGCGCCATCGAAGCCGAGGCTCTCAAAGGGGGTTACAAATTCAAGCCGCGCGACTGGGACACCCTCGCCGGTCAAGGCGACGGCATTATCTGGGAGAAGCTGGCCCAGCGCCGACCGAGCATCAAGAAAAAATTCGCGACCGCCGCCGATTTCGTTCAGGCCGTCCTTGACGGCAAGCTGGCCCGCATCGACGAAGTGAAGAAGATTGAGGAAACGGGCGAGGCGCTCAGCCTGTTCAAGAATCATGTCGAGATTGTCGCCGCCGTCTCCAACGCCAATGAACCGGACGCGAAGGCCAGCCTCGACAAGGCCGGCTATTCGACGTCGGATTTCGCCTTCTGCATGTTCCGCGAGGACATTGATCGCGCTGGCCTGCGCGCGAAACCTTATCCGGATCCGTATATCGAGGCCTTGCGCCGTGCGAATGAAATGCTGGCCGCCGAAGCAAAAAGAGAACATCGTGAATTCATCCCGATCAAGCCCGAAGAATGCCTGGTGCTCGAAGACAGCAAGACGGGCGTCCGCGCCGGTCTCGCCGCCGGCATGCACGTCATCCAGATGACCAACGAGACGCCGGCGCTCGACGACGCGGAGGCCGAGACTTTCATCAACACTCATGGCGGAACCTACCACCCGCTCGACCGCTCGGAGCTGGTGACCCGGTGCTACACGCTGCTCGGACAGCCGCCGGTTACATCACCCGTTTACGCGCCGGCCATCACGTAAAATGCGCCGCATTGAGTTTTTCCCGCTTTCGGTGTAGGAAAGGCTGGATATTCCAGCCTTTTTCACGAGGAGACTGCGATGCGCATTGGCATTGATCTGGGCGGCACCAAGACCGAAATCATCTGCCTGAACGCCGACAACGGCAAGGAGCTCTATCGCCAGCGCGTCCCTTCGCCGCAGGATTACGCCGGCACGGTCAAAAACATGGCCTCGCTGGTCGACGCCGCGGAAAAAACGCTGGGCCAGAAGGGCACGATTGGCGTCGGCATCCCCGGCACCGTTTCATCCGTCACCGGCAAGGTCAAGAACGCCAATTCTACATGGCTGAACGGCAATCCGCTCGACAAGGACCTTGCCGCCGCCGTCGGACGACCGGTGCGGGTGGAGAATGACGCGAACTGCTTCGCGGTATCGGAAGCCACCGACGGCGCCGCTGCCGGCAAGCGCGTCGTTTTCGGCGTGATCGTCGGGACGGGATGCGGCGCGGGCGTGGTCGTCGAAGGCAAGCCGCTCGCGGGCCTGAACGGCATCGGCGGCGAATGGGGCCACAACCCCCTGCCCATGCCGAAAATCTATCACGACAACCCGGCCGCCTATATGAAGCACTTCGAGAAAAGCGACGCGGCAGTCAGCACGACCTATGCGAAGAAAAAACATCCGACATTATTCACCAAAGACTGGGCGTGGAACGAATATCCGGGCGAGCAGTGCTATTGCGGCAAGCGCGGCTGCGTTGAGAAATGGATTTCCGGCACCGGCTTCAAGAAGGATTACGCCCGCGTAACCGGCGAGGACCTGTCAACCCACGACATCATCGCGAACGCCGAGAAGGGCGAGAAGAAGGCCGTCGCCGCGCTCGACCGCTACGTCGACCGCATGGCGCGCGCATTGGCCGGAATCATCGACATCCTCGACCCGGATGTCATCGTTCTCGGCGGCGGCATGAGCAACGTCGAGCGCCTGTACACTGACGTGCCGAAAGTCTGGGACAGCTACATTTTCTCAGACACCTGCCATACGCCCATCGTGCCGCCGCGGCACGGCGATTCATCGGGCGTGCGCGGGGCGGCATGGCTGTGGGAAAAAGGCGCCGAGGCGAAGGCGGCCTAAATTCTCGGCTGCGGCCGCGCGTCACCGGGGCGCAGCGAGAGTGTGCGGTATTCGCTGAGCACATCCTGCAGAAAATCGCCGACCAGCGCCGGATCGTCAATCACAACATCTGGCGTTACGGCGGTAACACCCGATTTCTGGTTCTTCACCTGCACGACGATTCCACCCCGCTCGCGCACAAGCGCGGCCAGAGCGACGTCGTTGCCGCCGGGCTTGAGATCGTCGACAAAAAGGACCAGCGGCTTGTCCACCGGAATTACGCCGCGGTCGAGCAAGCGCTCGACGCCTTGGCGTTTGGTCGTCTTCACGCTGCGCAGCTCGATTCCATGACCGGGCGGCTGGTGCAACGCATAGGCCGGACCGCCGTTATGGACCGGCGCGTTGGCGCACATGCGCCCGACCGCATCCTGAAATGCCTTTTGCACGGCTGAATCAATGTCCTCGCCCAGCGCGGCATAGACGGCGTTCGTATTCACCATCAAGCCGTTGCTCTTGAACTCGAGGATGATCTTGCCTTTGAGATCGGGCTGTTCGGCGACCAGCTGTTGCGCCAGTGCCGCGACTTCGCTCTGGGTATGTTCGATAAAGGCGCGCTCGTCGTCCTCAATGTTGCTCTCGACCGTGCCGGCGTGCATCCAGGTCGCACCGTCGTCGGCGAGGATGGAGAATGATTCCGCGTGCGCGTCCGAGCGCGCCAGCACGCCCAGCATGCCGTTCAGCGG
>DATJGZ010000189.1:0-3113 GCA_035494535.1 Patescibacteria group bacterium
TTGCGCACGTCGACGTCCTGAGTTCTGGCCGCCGCCTTGGTATAGAAACGGCTGGCCTCGAGTTCCATCATTTCCGCCTGCCGGCGCACGGCATCAACGCGCAGCTTGTCCATCAGCCAGATCGGCCGGCGGGTCATGAAGCCGCGCACATCCTGCCGCGTGATGTAGGGAAGGCGGTTGCCGAATTTCTTCCGGTAAAGCTCGAGCAGCATGTTCTTGTGCTGCTGCTCTTCGGCCGCCATGTCCTCGAACATTTTCGCGGTCGCCGGGAAGTCGGCTTGCAGCCGGTGCGCGAAGTTGAGGTAGATCTGCGAATCCTCCTCCTCGTTTGAGACGCCCAGGGCGAGGATCTCGGGCTCGGTCAGCTCGGAAAATCGTTTCATGGCCTGTAATTACCGCGTTCCGTCGCTTCAAACAACTGGTGTGGCGTTATTTTCCGCAATTCTCACCGGAATTTTTGCTTTCCTTTAAGCGTTGGAGGCGCATGGATCGCACGCGTACGGCAATCATTGTCTTCGTTCTCGCGGCCGGAGTGGCCATTTCGCCCGCCGTCGACGCGGCTTATGTCGACACCATCCAGCGCACATGGAACCAGACCGGGCCGGCGCCCGCGCCCGCCGCATCCCGGTTTGTCGACCTGCGCGGCGCGCTTGACGCGGGCAACATCATCAGCGATTCCGCTCTCGACATGCGCTTTTCCTCGCTATCGCTGCTCGGACAGCCGATCTACGACCGGGACGGAGTGGCCATGGGCTCGCTCAATGACATTCTCGTCGACGCCTACGGCAATCCGGTGACGGCCGTCATCTCCGCCGGCGCGGGGGCGGCCCCGGTCGCGGGGTTTGTCGGATTGAACTACACGGACGTCATCGACATGAATGCCCCGCCGAGCAAGCTTACGGTCATCAAGCCCGTATCCTTGGATATGCTGAAGAACGCGCTGGCGCAAATAACGCCGCCGCCATCCGGCGCGGCGGCCTCGGCCATGCGCAACCTGTCGGTGAAAACGGTGTCGGGCGACACGGTCGGGCAGGTCGGAAATTTCGTGTTCGGCCGCACCACACAGCCCTATTTCGTTATGGCGGTCGGGCCCGGCGGCAGCGGCGGCGAGGCGCTGATGCGCTATAAGGACCTCCAGCTTGTTTCGACCGCCGCCGGTGCGTACATCCAGCTAACGCCCGGGCAGTCCGACTTTTTCATGAACCAGCTCATGCGGCCGCCCGCGATTTCCAGCGCCGTGCCTTAACTTCGCAACGGCGGCCGCCGTCGCATCCACCACAGCGCGATCATGAGAAGGAAGAGGTGGAGAATGGCCGCCACGGCCAGATAGGCGGGATGCAGGTGCCCGGGCGCGGATCCGAGATGAAACCACAGGCTGTCCTCAATCTCGTGGGTCAGCGCGATCCAGACCAGGCCTGTGCCGCGCTCCAGCGCCGCGCAGGCGGCTACGCCGAAAATGAAAATGTCCGGCCAAAGGTACGTTGGTTGCGCATGCCAATGGTAGAAAGTGAACAGCAGCGACGATATTAGCGCCGCCGATATCGCCCCGAAGCGGCGTCGGAGGGCGAGAAAGACGAGTCCGCGGAAGCAGGATTCCTCGCACAGCGCGACGGGAAGGCTTCTGATCCATCCTGATGCAAGTCCGGCGTTGGTATACGTGTATTCGCGCGGGCCCGAAGCGTAGTAAAACAGAAATGCGATTACGGATATTACCAACAACGCAATACCGCGCCCCGACCATTGCGCGTGCCAACCCCATTTGCGCGCGCCACCGTGGAACCACATGACCGCGAGGCACGCATTGAAGCTCGCGAGCCGCGGCAGACTCATCCACGCGTCGTAGCGGTCCCATGATTCCTGAGTCGTGCCCAATTCATAGTGCTGCACGACTTCGCGCGTCAGCATGTAGAGAACAATGATGACAAGGGCGAGCCCGAGCGGGCGCCAGGGTGCGGCTTCTACGGAAGGTTCTTCGATGCGACGGTCGTTTTCCATGCTCGCGCGGGATCGGCCCGCCGAGAGGAAGAATAGCAGGTTTTCTATTGAAGTGCGCCGGTATCTATTTTCCGGCCGGACAATAGCTTGAGGACTGCCGCGCGGTCTTCATCGGTTTCAGCATTCTGGACGAACGATTTTCCGTTGCTGTCGCGCAAGGCCGGGTTCGCCCCGGCATCAAGAAGAATCCCGATCCCCTCGATATCCGCGTGATGAACTTCTTTGGACGCCATGCGGCTTTTGTAGCCGAAAATGGTAAGGCCCTGCACGGCGCAGTGGAGCGGCCGCTGCCCGTAAACGCCGTCAGGCGCTGCCCCATGCGCTAGCTCGAATTTGAGAAGTTCGTTGTTTCCCGCCGCCGCTGCCGTGCAGGCCAGCGAGTTGCCGATATTGCCTGCGTCCGCGACCCAGTTATAGTCCTTCTCTTCCTTTTTGATCGACATGCCGTGGTCCAGCAGAAGCTTCATGAGCTCGACGGCGTGGGGGTCGCCCCCGCGTATCTGGCCGGCGCCGGTGGCCGGCGCGCCGTTCTCCAGGACTTTACGCACGGCGTCGACGTCCCCGGTACGAAGCGCAATTCGCAGGCCGTCGGCGCTCCCGGCGCGCGCCGCGGCGGACAGGCCCAAAGCCAGGGTCAGAAGGAACAGGTACGGCAGCTTTTTGAGCGTCTGAGCCATGACATTAATCTATGTGATCACATGCCGCCTGCCAAGACGGCGGCGCCTCAGAGTTTGTGGGCAGGGGCCGGGAACTGCAACACCTTGCGCTCGTTGACGTCGAGTTCGGCGCTTATTTCGTCCTTCAGGCCGGCGAGTTTCCGGCGCACATATTCCTCGACTTCGCGCGGACGGCCGAGATTCGGATTAGGCTCGTCGCTGCGCGAGTAGCGGGCATGGTCGTAGTCCTCATAGCGGCCCCAGAGGGCGTTCTTCTCGGCCAGTGTCATGCTGTCGTCAAGCTTGAGCAGCATGTCGCCAAGCCGGCGTGTCATAATATATACACGCATAATATTGTCGCCGCGTACGTAGCGCGAGCGTCCGCGTTCGAACGCAGAGGGCGGCTCGTCGTCGAAAGTCAGAATGTCGGGATACCGGTTGAGTACATCGAGCGCTTCGTTG
>DATJGZ010000190.1:0-3577 GCA_035494535.1 Patescibacteria group bacterium
GGCCGGTCTTGAGGAATGGTCGCACTATGATAACCGACAGGTCAGCAACCCCGAGGCCGTCTGCCTCGCCCGCGATTATATGGATCAGTGCAAAACAACGGGCGGCCAGAAGCTGTTTGACATGAAGACCGACATCGACACGATGCGCGGCTGGGTGCTCGGATAGTTTTTCCAAGGTTTTCGGCAAGCCCTGCTCGGAAGAGCAGGGCTTCTTTATGCGGAGATGCCGGCAGACAGATCGAGCCAATGCGGATTATGCTCCTCGATCAGCCTTATTTTCCAGTCCCGCTTCCATGCCTTTAGACGTTTTTCCCGCAGAGCCGCCGGTTCAAATGAGTCGTATTTCTCGAAATAGATCAGTTTATGGACTTTATATTTTTGGGTGAAGCCTTCGATAACCTCGTTCTGATGCTCCCATAGTCTTTTAGCGAGGTTCGAAGTCATCCCGATATAAAGCGTGCCGTACTTTTCGCTGCATAGGATGTAAACGTAAAAGTACTTTGCCATTTAACTCCCGTCATGCCGGTGAAGGCATTGTCTCTCTTTAGTTTTACTTCGTCATGCCAGCGAAGGCTGGCATCCATTGTGGCGTTAAGTCGGACAGTCAGTTTGTTATACGGGGACAAAAAGCTGCCTGTCCCCTAAGCCATTCCATGGATCCCTGCCTTCGCAGGGATGACGGCGCGTTAATTTAATTCCTGCTGTGCCTGTTTTATCAGGTCGTAAACCTTACGAACCTCCGCAATAGGCGCAAATCTTGGGGCATCATTTAAGCTTGACCCGTGCCTTCCCACGCTATTACGGCCGAACAAAATGTCACCGTTTCCGTTTTTGCGCTCCGTGACTGACATTTCGTCCAAATTGCGCAGCGAAATTGATTTCGCTTCTTGGTCGGTCTTGCCATTGATGAGTATAATAATGCGATCGCTAGTGACGCCGTAATACGTGCGAGATCTCTGATAGCTTTCGTGAAGATATCTACCGATAAGCATGTAGAAGCCCATTAAAAGGAACGGCACACCCCAAAATACCATAAAAATCGAGCCTAAATCTCGTTTTTGTAGATAGTGCATGACCGCAGAGCCTTGCCAGAAGAAGCAAAACCCGATCCACATTAGGCTGAATGGAATTTCATAGAATTCATTGCCCGTCATGCGTAGCCCTTGAAGCGGAATACCGCTCCAGAGAAGCTTTTCTCCTTTTTTCAGTTCCTTGATCAGGAACTGTTCGGCGGCGCTCATTTACTCCGCCGCCTCATGCCGCGCGGGGCGGCCGGCGCGCAGGGCTTTTAGCTCATCCGCTATAAGAAACGCCATCTCGAGCGCCTGGTTGGCGTTCAAGCGCGGATCGCACACCGTCTCGTAGCGGCCCGACAAGTCGCTTTCGGTCAGCTTCTCGGCGCCGCCGATGCACTCGGTCACGTTCTGGCCGGTCAGTTCCAGATGAATGCCACCCGGGTGCGTGCCTTCCGCGTGGTGGGCGGCGAAGAAGCCGCGCACCTCGGCCAGAATATTGTCGAACTTGCGCGTCTTGTAGCCCGTGCCGGAGGGGAAGGTATTGCCGTGCATAGGGTCGCAAGACCATACAACCGCCGAGCCTTCTTTTTTCACCGCGCGCAGGAGCGGAGCCAGCTTGGCCTCGACCTTATCGGCGCCCATGCGCGAGATCAGTGTCAGCCGCCCGGGCTCGTTCGCCGGATTCAGGATGTGGAGGAGCTTCAGCAGATCATCGGTCGTCATGTGCGGGCCGACCTTGAGGCCGATCGGGTTCCGGATTCCGCGCGCGAATTCGACCTGCGCGCCGTCAGTCTGGTGCGTCCGCGCGCCGATCCACAGGAAATGCGCGGAGCAGTCGTACCATTCGCCGGTCAGCGAATCTACACGAGTCAGCGCCTGCTCGTAGGGCAGCAGCAGCGCCTCGTGCGAGGTGTAGAACGCCGTCTCGCGGATGGCGGGCACGGTCTCGCCGGTCACGCCGCAGGCGGCCATGAAGGCCAGCGCCTCGTCGATGCGGGACGCCAAATCCTCGTATCGCTCGCCGAGCGGCGAGTCCTTGGCGAATTCGAGGTTCCACTTGTGCACGCGGTTGAGGTCGGCGTAGCCGCCCTGGGCGAACGCGCGCAGCAGGTTGAGCGTGGCGGCCGACTGGTTGTAGGCCCTGACCATGCGCGCCGGATCCGGCGTCCGCGCCTCGGGCGTGAAGTCGAAGCCGTTGATGATGTCGCCGCGATAACTCGGCAGCGTTACGCCATTCCGGGTCTCGTTGTCGTCCGACCGGGGCTTGGCGAATTGTCCGGCCACACGGCCGACCTTTACCACCGGCATTGAGCCAGCGAAGGTAAGCGTGATCGCCATCTGCAGCAGCACGCGGAAGGAGTCGCGGATCTTGTTGGCGCTGAACTCGGCGAAGCTTTCAGCGCAATCGCCGCCCTGGAGCAGGAACGCCTTGCCGGCCGCGACGTCGGCCAGCCGGAGTTTGAGGTTGCGGGCCTCCCCCGCGAAGACCAGCGGCGGCTGCGCGGCGAGTTCGGACTCGGCCCGCTGCAGGGCCAGCGCGTCCTTGTACTCAGGAAGCTGTTTTGCCGGTTTTTTCCGCCAGCTATCGGGGGTCCATTCAGGCGCCATAATCGGGACTTTTCCTCAGTTTTCCGCAACAAATTTGTATGCAATTCCGTATCTTATAGCAAGTTTTATGCTTACTTTGCGGCAGGATTAAGGGTAACATAAAAAGGGTTTACCCTATGAGGAAAATGCAGAAATCGCCCCGCTCCATGCTCGCCGTTAATCCCGGCCATGCGCTTTTTGATGAGCTAGCTGCGGTGGCGGCAGGCGTGCAGCCCGAGGATTTCGTCGAGCCCGCGGATCTTACCAAACGGATCAGCGAACTGCGCAAGGTCTTCGATGCCGACTGCCTGCGCGTGGCGGCCGTGGCGGACACTCTGAGCGGCAGCGATATATCCGAATATGGCGCCGAAACGTCCGCAATTTTCGACAAGTGGGAGAAGGAGAGGGGCGGACCCACGCTGCCGGCTCTCGTATCACACGCGATGCGGATTTTTGACCTCGATGAGGACGCGCGGGAGGTCAAGGCCGCGTTTATGGCGGCGCTCATCGGCGAGGTGCCCAACGACCTCCGTTATCACGGCAACGAGCACTACCGCAAAGTCCTGTTCCACGCCATTCGTCTGATGGCCACGCATAACCAGTTGTTCGAAGGCGATGCGCGGGAATTGACCGCGCAGCAAATTGCGGTTCTCCTGACCGGCGCCTGCATGCACGACGTCGGCCACAAGGGCGGCGACAATCTGAAGGAAGCCGTCTACACGCCCGGCTCGATGGAGCAGCGCGCGTTTGACATCTGCCGCCCGTATTTCGAGGCGGTGAAGATGGACCGGGAACTGATGGGGCAGGTGGAGACGATCGTTTTCTGCACCGACATCACTTTTTTCGCCGGCGAAAACAGCCCCTGCGTGCGGATGAAGAAGATATACAAGCACTATTACTGGCAGGACGACACCGAGGACGTGTCGATGATGATGATGGGCAAGCTGCGCCGGTTCGAAGACAACCCGCAGCTC
>DATJGZ010000191.1:0-3190 GCA_035494535.1 Patescibacteria group bacterium
GCGATTTGCCACCGGCAGCGCCACCGTCTCGAAGCTGGTCTTCATGGCTTCGTTGATTTCCATGCCGTGCCCGCTCTTCATCCCGACCATGGCGGCGTTGAGCGCCATTTGGGTGCAGTCGAAATCGTGCCGGGCGAGCGCCGTGGCAAGCACCGTCGGGTCATTGTGGCAGGTGATGCCGATGAACCGCGTGACTTTCTCGTCGCGCAACTTGAGCAGCCGGTTCAGGATGCCGTCCTTGGCTTCGATCTGCGCCAGGTCCGCTTCATCCTCGAGCGAGTGTATGTGGATCAGGTCGATCTGATCGGTTTGCAGTCGCTTCAGACTGCCTTCGATCACGCGTGCCGCCTCGTCGCCCTTGCGCGCCTCGATCTTCGTCGCGAGAAATATGCCGTCCTTCTTGCGCCGCACCGCCATCACCTTGCCGACGCGCGTCTCACTCAGCCCGTTGCCGTAGCCATAGGCCGTGTCCATGTACGTGATGCCGAGGTCGAAAGCGCGGTTGAGGGCTTCGAGCGCCTTGTCTTCCTCTTTATACATGAGGAACCGGCTGCCGCCGCCCATGGCGAGAATCGAAACTCGCGCTCCGGTGCGCCCCAGAGTGCGCTTGGGCAGCGCGCCCGTCTTGCCGATCTCGGCGCCCAACGCCGCGTTTGCCGCCAGAGTGCCGAAAGCCGTAGTGCCCAGAAAGCTGCGTCGCGAAATGCGCATGTCCGCTCCTTCACGGTCAGGCTATCGCAAAAGGGGGTGTACTGCAATGCGGCGGGGATGGGGTGCCCGTCCTTCGGGCCGCGGCTTGACATGCGTAACGTAACGCGTTACGGTACAGGATGATTCAGTCGATACGCCACACGGGACTGAAACGCCTCTACGAGGACGACGACCCGCGCGGCGTGATCGCTGAACACGTCGTTAAATTGCGTGATATTCTGGCGCGGCTCGACGCTGCCCGCGCCGTCGCCGACATGGATATGCCCGGTTTCCGGTTGCATCCGCTTAAAGGCGAGATGACAGGTTTATGGTCCGTGACGGTTCGTGCAAATTGGCGGGTGATTTTCCGCTTTGCCGACCGTGACGCATTCGACGTTGATTATGTGGACTACCACTGAAAGGAGCCTGCACCATGCCGATGAAGAATCCGCCTCACCCCGGAGGTTTTGTGTTACGCCAGTGCATTGAGCCTTTGGGCTTGAGCATCACGGACGCTGCCGCCGCCCTTGGGGTCACGCGCACAACCTTATCGGAACTGGTGAACGGGAAGCGCGGCATATCTCCCGAAATGGCCGTCAGGCTGTCCAAGGTCTTCGGCGGCAGCGCCGAAAGCTGGCTGGTGCAACAAGCGCAGTATGATCTTGCACATGTCCGCACGGAGCGGCTGAAGCTCAAGCGGCTGCAATTGGTTTAGGAAGATGAAAACCCCGGCAGCGCTTGTAGCCCTGCTCCTGTTGTTTGTCGGTTGCACGAAGAGGCCGGAGCCGGAAGGCTATCGAGTCATCGGTTACGATACAGAAACCCACCAGTGGACCATCCTTCGCAATGGGACATTTGATGGCAGGTACCTGAAAAAGCGCATCACGGCTATTTGTTCTTTGTACAGGTGGGGCGACCATGAGGCCGTTTATGGCCCTCAAGCTTGTCATCTTGAGGTTGGGCGGATGATTATTCCCAATCGGTTTGCGCCCCCGGAAAAACACAATGAGTTCTTAGATGTTTATGAGATGCCAGACGAAGTTTTGTCAATCACGGAGGGCGACGGAGCCGACCGAGTTGTACAACAGTTCAACATATTGAAATACGAAGTTCTGCCAGACAAGTGACGCTTCGAGGGCGTTTCACCAAAGGGTAAGTTGTGAATCAGGGTCGGAGTGCCAGCCAATCGCTGGTTTGAGATATTTCATAAATTTGCAAAATCTGGCGCGTTTTGGCCAAAACAGAAATTAGATAAAATGTAGTATGTCTCGCCGCCAGCACGAACAGGATGTCATCGGCCGCTTTGTTAACTACCTCGTCCGCCGAACAGGGGTTGATTGGCATCCTTCTCCTGATGAAGTTTCAACGTTCAAAAACAGCAGAAAGTACGATTGCGAATTCACTTTCCTCGGTCAGGTGCCGATTGCCGCAGATATATGCTCGCTGTTCCCCCTCGGCAGTCATCAGGACGACCGGGCAAAGCGAGCCAAATTGATTGAACGCCTAGGGCCAGAATTGGTTCGGGAGGGACTTGGGGGGCTGATGATCGGGCTACCGCCGGTTCAAAAGCAACACGCTCGCCCTGACTGGCCCAAGAATACCGCCAGCCAGATTCGAGCGGCCGTACAGCAGCTTCCGATGCGCCAGTGTGTGAATGTCGAAGGCTTCAGCATCAAGCGCATTGCCGATGATTCCGAACCCTTATGTTGGTATCACTCGACCTTAAGCGCATACCAGCCGAGCGATGCAGCCGGATATGCTTTGGCTGCCTTGCTCAGCGACAAGCACGACCAGCTTGACGCGGACGGTCACCACCGTTTTCTGATTGTGGTTAATGACGGCTGCCGGTGCGCCGAAAGCGATGTTTCTGCCGGATGCGCGTTCATCGACTTTCGGCAGTATCCGAATTTCGACCGCATTTTTTTCGAGGAATCACCCGGCAACTTTTTCTTGGTATATGACCGGAAAGCCTGGCTTGCGATGGAAGCCGGCAAAATGCCCAACGACATAGACAGTCGCCGCCTTGTTTCCAGTTGGCTGGAGGTCCGGTTGTCAGGGCATTGGCCCGGTGCACTCGATGCGGTTCTCCAGATTGGCTGGGACGGTACAGAATGGCTTTCCGAAGGCGGCAGAGCCCTGCTTGAGCTGGAAGCGCACCTATTCTTGCAGGATTGCGCATGGGATACGCCCCGGCAGTTTTGGGCGCTGTTTCGCGGGACGACGCCACGTGTCTTTGATGGCCGCCGCAAAGCACAGCTCATTCATGCCCCGCCAAGATGAATACTTCTCTCGATACTCGTTTATCTGGCCGCGCCTCACGAACAGCTACTCTCGCCCTCGATCCACCCCTCGCCTCACGGCAATCAGCGCTTTCGTCATCCCTCCCAGCCTCTCCCGCACGATCTCCGCGCCCGGAAACAGGCGCTGCATGTCGCTCGCATCGAGCAGCCGGATGTCGCGTAGGTAGTGCTCGATGTAGAACTCCCAGCGGTCCGGGCTG
>DATJGZ010000192.1:0-3522 GCA_035494535.1 Patescibacteria group bacterium
AAACGCCATGACCTTGAACAATCGCCCCATTTGCGAAGACGAGGTCAGGCGAGCATGGGCGGCCGCGACCTCGCCGCGCTGTTTCATATCCTTTGCGTTTTGTAACAGCGCGTCCGCGCGTTCGGCAATGCCGAGGCGCCGCAGGAAATCGCCCTGCGCGACGGGCCCTAGGATCAGCATGCCCTCCTCCATCCCGGCTTTCTTCAGCGGCATGAAATCGACATGCGCCGTCAGATCGACTTCGCCGACAAAATCCAGTGCACTTATATAATGATGCTCTCTTACGGCCTGCAGTGTGTCGCCTGTAGCAGGACCTTCATAGCCGTAGTCGATGAACAGTGCCGTACCCGTGCGCGCCTTGAGCAGTTTTGCAACTTCGCGCACGAAATTTTCGCGGACAGAGGACGTCTCTGTGATTTCACCGCGCGGCGGATCGAATTTCAGCCTTCCGCGATCGACAATGATCGTGCGCGGCTCCTCCCCTGCTTTCTGGGCAATCGGCAGCGCGTCGAGGAATTCGTTGGCGAGAAGGATGACGGGCTCACTGGATGACTGGATGATCGGACTATTCAGGTTTTCCACCCACTCGATCTTGTAATCCTTGAGCAGGGTTTTCTGTTTTTCAGTCAACAGAGGACTGTTCTCCACCAGGAAGATCTGCGCCGCCTCGAGGAATCCCGGCGCCTTCGCCGCCGCCCGCAACGCGTCCATCATCAGCGTCCCACGCCCCGGTCCGCATTCGATCAGCTGGAATTTCGGCCTGCCCAGCTTCATCCAGACATCCACTGCCCACGCACCTAGCAACTCGCCGAACATCTGCGAGACTTCCGGCGCCGTGGTGAAGTCGCCCTTCGCGCCGAACGGGTCGCGCGTCGCGTAATAATGCGAGACGGCCAGTTCCATGAAGGTTGCTACATCCATCGGCCCTTCGGCGGCGATGCGCTCGCGGATTGTTTTCTCGAGCGGCGTCATGCCGGAACGGGCGCTGCCGGATCGCCGCGCCGGATCGCGCGTGCGATCAGGTACAGGCCGAAGATCACCATCGGAATGCTCAGGAGCTGCCCCATGGTCGCGTGGCCGACAATGAAGCCGAGCTGCCGGTCCGGTTCGCGGAAAAACTCGATGGTCATGCGCGCAAAAGCATAGCCGCACAGGAACACGCCCGAGACTATGCCTGGCCGGTTGCGGATTTTTGTGTTTCGAATCAGTACAAGAAGAACGAGTCCGAGCACGAGCCCCTCCAGTCCTGCCTCATAAAGCTGGCTCGGGTGGCGCGGAACCTGCGAAGGATCGGCCGGGAAAATCATGGCCCACGGCACATTCGTCGCCCGGCCATAAAGCTCGCCATTGACGAAGTTCGCGATGCGGCCAAAGAATACGCCGATCGGCACGGCGCAGCACACCATGTCGGTCAGACGCAGCACCTGAAGCTTCTGCCGCCACGAATAGATGATCATAGCGATGATGGTGCCGAGCGCGCCGCCGTGGAACGACATGCCGCCGTCCCATAATTTCAGCATCTCCGCCGGATGCTCCAGATACATGTGCAGGTTATAGAACAGGATATAGCCGATGCGACCGCCGGCGATGACGCCCAACACCGCCCACGGCAGGAAGTCGTCGATCAGCAGGCGGCTGAGCCGTCCCGGCTCGTCCTTGCGATCCTGATCAAGGTCGGTGATGTAGATGAGATACCGCCAGCCCAGCAGGAACCCCGCCAGATACGCCAGCGAATACCACCTTATCGGCAGCGGGCCGAGATGGATAGCGACAGGGTCGATGTGAGGGTATTTTAGAGGCATAAAGGGACCTACCGGTAACGGTCATCCTTCATCATGTAGTTCTGCGCATAGTCCTTCACGCCGTCCTCGAGCTCGGTGAAGGGCTTGGCGTAGCCAGCTTTGCGAAGTTTGGTCATGTCGGCCTGCGTGTAATACTGGTACTTCGCGTTCAGTTCGCCCGGCATGTCAATGTAGTGGATCTTGGGCTTCTTGCCGCAGGCGTTGAAAACGGCGGTGGCGAGGTCGTTGAAGCTGCGCCCCTTGCCGGTGCCGACATTGTACAAGCCACTGATCTTGGGGTTGTCGAGCAGCCAGAGCATGACATCGACACAGTCCTTCACATAGACGAAGTCCCGGATCTGTCCGCCGTCGGCATAGTCCTTGTCGTAGGATTTGAATAGCCGGGCGGCCGCACCGGCCTGCACCTGCGGGAACAGTTTGCAGACGACGCTCATCTGCTCGCCCTTGTGGTATTCGTTTGGACCATAGACGTTGAAGAACTTCAGACCCGCCCATTGTGGCGGCGCCGCCTCGCCGCCCCGCGTATTGTCATGCGTGATGCGGCTGGTGCGGCGGTCGAACAGGTGCTTGGACCAGCCGTAGGGGTTGAGCGGACGAAGCTTCGCCAGCGCCTCGGGATGGTCGTCATCCTTGAACCCCGCCTTGCCATCGCCGTAAGTCGCAGCGGAGGATGCATAGATGAACCGCACGCCGTGATCGGCGCACCATTTCCAAAGCCGGCGCGAAAAAATGAAATTATTCTCGACGATCAAGTCGGCATCGGCCTCCGTCGTCGACGAAATGGCGCCGAGATGGAATATGACCTTGATCTCCGACGCGTGAATCTCGAGATAGCGCATCAGGTTCTCGGGCCGCACGATGTCGCGCAGTTCGTATTTGGAGATGTTGCGCCATTTATCATCACTGCCGAGAGTATCGCAAACGACAATGTTGCTCTGGCCCTTCTCGCTCAGCCCCGCCACCAGGTTGGAGCCCAGAAAGCCCGTGCCGCCGGTCACAACGATCATGAAGAAAGCCCTCTTCCAGAAAAGAAAATTCCTTTTACAGACTATTCCCCGCGCGTCCTGCGGACAAGCCCCAAATATCCACAGCGCACGGGCTTTAAAGCCTTGCACGGACTGCGGAGTCCTGCTACTGACTCGGTCTTAAGGAAAGGCGCGGAATACCTCATGAGGAGCTTCAGTTCCGACAAGAAAATGCTCGACGACATCGCCCGCGTGGCGGGCGGCGCCGTGAACATCATCAGCGGCCTGCGCCAGCAGGTGCGCGACGACATGCGCCTGCGCGCCGAAGAAGTGGCGGCACGCCTCGACCTCGTCCCCCGCGAGGATTTCGACGAACTGCGCGCCCGCGTCGAGAAATTGGAAGCGGCACTCGGCGGAAAAGCGAAAAAATCCGCCGCCCGCCCGGCAAAAACCGCGAAGAGGAAAAAGCGGTGATACAGGACAACAACCTCGCCATGTTCGAGGAGATCAGCAACCCGCTCGACGGCGTCGAGGAATTCCTGTCGGGCAATGACTGGATTTTCAACCGCACGAGCACGGACGAACTGACCGTCAACGTCACCGGCCGCGCCGGCACCTACCGGATGGCTTTCATCTGGCAAGAAGAATTCAGCGCCATGCAGTTCTTCTGCGAGTACGATTTGCGCATTCCGAAAGAACGTCAGGAACTGACCGGCCAGGCCCTGCGCGTGATCAACGAGCGCATCTGGCTCGGC
>DATJGZ010000193.1:0-16303 GCA_035494535.1 Patescibacteria group bacterium
TGGTTCATTCTGGGACAGGACGCGAAACTGAGCATCGATGAATACGTGTTCGATCCCGACAATGCGAAGAACAACAAGGGCCGCTTCTCGGCCGCCAGAGGCGCATTCGAGTATGCCAGCGGCCTGCTCGACAAGTACAAAGATCCTGACGTTCGTATCCAGACGAGCGCAGGCGTTATCGGCATTCGCGGCACGCAGGTGCTGGCGGGGGATGATAACGGCCCATTCGGCGTGTTCGACCAGTCGGGAAAGATCAACGTTGACAACAATAATGGCGATGTCGATCTCGGCGCGGGCGAAGGCACCGACCTCGGCGGGGACAAACCGCCAAGCCCGCCGGAGCGCTGGGCAAAAGAACGCATCAAACACCTGCATGACCAGATCGACTTCCACGACCCCGGCGCAATCGATGGCCTGATCGAAAAGCAGAAGAACAAACACAAGCATCACGACACGCACCACAGGTCCGATAACGCGCCGTCGCCTGACGATCATGGTGACGACGTCCGGGACGGCAGTATCGGTGATATACCGGAGCCGCCGGACATAGACATTGGCGGCGGGATGCGCGGCGGTGGCGGTTTCAGCGGCGGCTGATGCAGCTGGTTATTCGAAGGCGGGATCGAGACCGAGCGTAATCGGGTGCTGCTCCAGATACTGTTTGATTTTAGCGACGGTCTCGCGCGCCCGGCTCAAATCAAGCTTGTCCTGCGCGGCGGAGGATATCTCGACGGTATCGGATGACGATGCAGCAACTGATTCATTTGCCGCCGGCGCATCGGCTTTGGCGCCCTTGTCGGACTTGAAAAGCCTGAAGATCGGCAGGTTCGATATGATCGGCGGTATGGCCATGTTACCCCTCCATGTCCCCAATAATTGATATTAGCATCTCTTGTTTTACAAATAATTACTACGACCGAAGAATTCCACTTTAATTAACATGGCATTAGCGGAACCGACCGGCCAACGCCTTCACGGCGAATGTGACCGGCGGCGCATTTACGGCCGCTTTTGTGGGGTCGTAATCATGCCGTTTAATGCGCGCCAGATAAAGCATGGTAAGCGCCGCCGATGCCTTAAGATAGCCCCGCAATGGCTTGGCAGCGTCCAGTTTGCCCCCGATCCGCTCGACCAGCTCCCCGGTCTTCACACCGTGCGGCAGGAAATTGTCCCGGTATGCAACTGCGCGCAACAAGCCTGTCAGCGCAAAGGCCGTAGATACGTCGCGGATTTTTTCCTCCGGCTCTTCTTGTCCCAAAACCTTCAGCACAAGCCGATTCAACGGCGTCGAGGTCGCATCCGCGTACCGCTCAAGATCGGCGAATGAGCTCAGCGGCCGGTTTTCGAGATCGCGCTCGCGCGCGTCGATCAGTTCGTCAAACCGTGCGCGTGGCAGAGCATAGTCGCGTATCGTTGCCGCGAGCGCTGTCAGCACCTCATGCTGCAGGACTGTCCCCGCATACAATTTTTCAATCGCATCGCGCCACCATTGCAGGCGGATCAGGCCCAGCGTCGGCTCGCTCACCACCTCGCGTGTCTTGGCGATTTCATGATTGAAAGCGAACAACGCCCACAATGCATCACGGCGATTGCCGGGAACCGTCATCCCGAGCAGGAACCGGTCGCGGTCATAACGCCTTACGATGTCAGCGGGATAGGAAATTTGAGCATTTACGGCTGCGCGTTCCGTGCCGCCAGCCTTTGCGCTTCCATGTGCAACGTCCATTTTTTTCCTGTCTCGGAAAAGCTTCTGTCGACGATCAGGCGCACTTTATCCGGATCGGGGAAATCCTGCCAGTGGCTCGTTCCCAGATCATAACCGACAAGCCGCCCTTCCTCGAAAAGCTCCATGTCGCTATCTTCCCCGACCATCGCGTCGAATTTGCTCCGGTCGCTGTCTTCCGCCATCGTGCGGATGGCATCTGCGTCCATCTCCGCGAAGCCTTCCCCGTGCGCGCTGATCCGCGTCAGTTCCCCCTTGAGATCGATGACGACCCGTGAATGTTCGAGAAACATATTGCGCTTGTTACCAACGAGAATGACAGTCCGCGGCGCGGACGACAGATCAAGCTGCTTATACATCTCGGGGGCGTCCAGCTGTTGCAGCATGCCATAGATGGACGCGACTTCGGCAATATCCTCGCTGCGAATGGCGGGAACTGAATATCGCGCCACCTCTCCTTTTGGCATCAATGCATTTCCGACTATCTCGCCGGTCTCGATATTACGGGCGAAATCTGACGTCAGAATTAGGACCGGGTAATCGATTTTCCCCGCAAGGAATTCCGCCATCGCCTGCCCTTCGCGCCGCCCTTGGTCGGAAAGCGGTAGCGTCTCGCCGGTCGCGTCGGCAGATTCCTTGCTGTTGCTGCCGTGGCGCATCAGCCAGACCGCCAGTCGCGCCTCTGCCGCATTGCTGAATTCTTTTTCCATACAGGACGCTACCATAAGATATTTTCCATAGGCAAATTCAGTCGGAACCGGTTGAAATCGGCGGCAGGAATTGCAACTCTCGGGGGACAGAATTAGTTGTATCTGAATAACAGGAAAGGGAAGAAGCCATGACGCTTGAGTTACCCCCATTACCTTACGCGTACGATTTCCTTCAGCCGTATATGTCGAAGGAAACTCTGGAATTCCACCACGACAAGCACCACAAGGCTTATGTCGATAAAGGCAACGATTTGCTTAAGGGCTCGGGCCTCGAGGGCAAGCCGCTCGAAGCTGCTATGGTCGCGGCGTTTCAGGACAAGACAAAAGCCGGCCTGTTCAACCAGCTGGGTCAGCATTTCAACCATATCCATTTCTGGAACTGGATGAAAAAAGGCGGTGGCGGCAAAAAACTGCCCGGCAAGCTGGAGAAACAGGTGACGAGCGACCTCGGCGGCTACGACGAGTTCCGCAAGAAGTTCATCGACGCCGGCCTGACGCAGTTCGGCTCGGGCTGGTGCTGGCTGGCGCTGGACAACAAGACCGGCAAGCTTGAAGTGCTGAAAACGGCGAATGGCGAGAACCCGGTCGTGCACGGCAAGACCGCATTGCTGGGCTGTGATGTGTGGGAACACTCCTACTACATCGACTATCGCAACGCGCGGCAGAAATATCTCGAGGCGTGGGTCGACAGTCTGATCAACTGGGATTACGTGGCCGAGCTGCTGGAAAAGGGACCGATGAAGATTGCGGCGTAATGGCCGGGTGAAAGATAAAAAGAAAAAAGGGCCGGGACGTCCAGTTCCCGGCCCTTTTCAGTTTCAGCGCGGGCTTTGGCTTTGCCCCTGCAAATTGAGCGTCTGCGGCACACGCACCTGTTCGTTGATCTTGCTCTCAGTGCAGTTCTTGCCGCAACTTTGGTCGTAGCTCGCGGATGACGTACCCTGATCGGGGCAGATCGTCACATAGACCGCATGCCCGTTGTCGTAGAAGCGCCCGACCTCGCAGCCGTGGCGGTTGAACAGCACATCGTACTGGATCTCCGGGTTCGCAGTGCTCTCATGGCTGATCGGCGGCTTTTCGCAGCCGGCGAGAGTCACCGCCGCTATCGCGGCTGCGAACACAGTGGCCAGTTTTAAACCCTTATGCATTTTCTTCTAATCTCCTTGCGTTAGAGGCGCGCGACGATACGGCGCTCTGACCGCCAGTAAACTGCCGGGAAAATTAAGTCGCAAACATCGCACGGGGCGCAAATGTGGACAGGATTTTTATTATGGCAATAAAATTCAGGATGCCAAAAAAAATTTTCTTCTAATGAATTCGGATTTGCTAATGGATTGAGGCTGCTCCGCTAAAAAGCATAATCCGTGCCATAACGGCCGCCTTCGTTTTTGAGCGACCGAAAATATTTTCGACGCAATTCAGATAATGAATCTGCTGCGCCGCCAGAAAGTTATTCTTTGAAAAAGGCCGCTGGAATCATTTCTTTTTTTGCATCCGGACGCCGGACTCGCTATGCTTGCCGAAATTATACGGAAATAAAACAGGGGATGCGCGCGGCATGGACAAGGTAAGGTTCGCCGTTATCACTGATATTCATTACGGACCCGACGCCGGAGCGAAATACGGCTCAAAGTCGGCGAAGCTGCTCGACGTCTTTACCAAGGCTGCGGCCGGTTACGGACTCGACTGCATCGTCGACATGGGTGACCGCGTCACCGCCCACAGTCACGACGAGGCCGTGAAGAACATGCAGGACGTCAAGGCGCAGTTCAACAAGGTCGCGGTCCCGACCTACAGCGTGATCGGCAACCACGACCTGCTGCACATGACGCGGGAGGAAAACGAACAAGTAATGGGCAGCCCCGGCACCTCGTACAGCCGCGACGTCAAAGGCTATCACTTCGTGTTCTTCAATCCGCCGCTTGACCTCTCCCATAACGGTTTGCACATGACCCAGGAAGAGCTCGACTGGCTGGAGAAAGATCTGGCATCGACCGACAAGCCGACCATCGTCTTCAGCCATGTGCCGCTCGACAACGACGAGGCCGACAACAAGAGCGGCCGCGCCGCGAGCAAATCCGATCGGCTCTACTTCTTCTACCCCGAAGGGCCGCAGGTGCGCGAAATCATGGAGAAATCGGGCAAGGTCATCATGGCAATGGCCGGCCACCGCCACACCAACAGATATCGGGAAATTAACGGCATCCACTACATCACGCAGCAATCGCTGGTGCAGGCCTATGAGAAGCATTACCGCAAGCCCCACCGCGCGTGGTCGGTGATCGAACTCGACGACGACAAAATCACGGTCAAGCTCAAGGGCCGCGCGCCGATGCGCCTGCAAGGCTCGATGACCAAGAAATTCACGCTGGTCCCGCGCACTTCGCCCAAATTTGTGCCGAAACAAATCCCGGACAGCGCGCCCGAAGGGATGGATGCGTGGGTGCCACCCAACGACGACATGCCCGAAGCGGATGTGGCCAAACCCGCCGGGTCCGCGCCAATTGTGGTGCCTGAGAGCATCCTTCCCAAGCCTGGATCTGAACCCAAAGCGATAGACACAATACCGGCCCAGCCCGAAGAGATTCCGGCACCAGCCACGCCCAAGCCGCCCGAGCCTTCCCTATAGCGGCAGCAGCGCGGCGGCGATGCGCCGCCCGTCGGCCATCAAAACATTATAGGTCCGGCAGGCCGCGCCGGTATCCATGGTCTCGGGCAATATTCCCCGCGCCTTCAGCGCCTGTGCGACTTCTTTATTCAGCCTCGCGCCCTGCGCGCCGCAGCCGATCAGGACGACATCCACGTCCTTTTTGTCCAGCATGTCGAAATCGGAGGCTTTAAGATTGTCCATCGAAGACGCAGACCATGACATGGTGCGATCAGGAAAGACCAGAACCGGCCCCTGATAGGAATTGCCGCTGATTTTAAAGCCGCCGGCGTTGTAGCTCTGGATGATCTGGCGGTCGGCGGAAATAAGGGGTGTTACGTCCATGCCGTACTATACAGGCATGGCGGGTAAAATCACGTGTCTAATGGAAACGCGGCGCCATCGCCATGGCACGGCGGGCAAATGCGAAGTTCCTCGATGCTCTTAAAAACGCGGAACTCAGTCTCATGACACATCTCCCTTCACTTGAAATATAGCAAAAGAGAGCTTTTTCAGCCACAAAGACCTCTATTTTGTTGTGGTTTTAGGGGCTTACAGCATGCCCCGAAACCCGCAGAAAACGGGCCTTTCAGGCCGGCGCGCTGCCATTGACGGCCTCGGGCTCGGTGTCCTCGCCGGGACGGAGCTTGAGGTAGTACAGCGACGGCGACGACACGAAGTAGGATGAGTGCGTGCCGATCAGGATGCCGAGGAACAGCGCCGAAACGAAGCTGCGGATTACCAAGCCCCCGAACAGCCACAGCGCCAGCAGGGCCAGGAGTGTCGAGCCCGAAGTCATGATCGTCCGCGGCAGGGTCGAGTTGATCGAGTAGTTGATAATCTCCTGCATCGGCGTCTTCTTGTATTTGCGCAGCGTTTCGCGGACACGGTCGAAGATAATGACCGTCTCGTTGATCGAATAGCCCGCGACGAGAAGAATGGCCGAAAGGGTCGAAAGGTCGAACGGCATCTGCGTCAGCGAGAACAGGCCAAGAATGCCGACCACGTCGTGGATCAGGGCGAGCAGCGCACCGATGCCGTACTGCCATTTGAAGCGGAACCAGATATACGCCATGATGCCGCCGATCGCCGTCAATACGGCCATCAAACCATCCTTTTTAAGTTCCTGCCCCACTTGAGGCCCGACAAACTCCACCCGCTTGTAGTCGACTTTGCCCTCGCCGAAGGTCTTGTCCACGTCGGCGCGCACCTGCGCAATGGCGGCCTTCTGCGCCTCGGGCCCACCTTCCTGCTGCGGCAGGCGGATCATCAGGTCGTGCTTTGAGCCGAATTCCTGAATGGTGACTTCGCCGAGCTTGAGGCCGTTCAGATCCGAGCGCAGGGCGGACAAATCCGGGTCGGCCTGTACGCTGATCTCGATGATGGTGCCGCCGGTGAAATCGATGCCGAAGTTCAAACCTTTGATGGTCAGGCACAGGATCGAGCCGCCGATGATGATGAGGCTGGCGCAGAACGCATAGAAGCGGTGGCCGAAGAAATCGATTTTGGTGTCGTGCGGGACGAGCGGGAAAAGCTTCAGGATCATCCTACACCTCTATCGTTTTCGGGCGCTTGGCGTTGTACCACGTCAACACCATCAGACGCGTGAGCATGATCGCCGCGAAGTACGATGTCATGACACCGATGCACATGGTCACGGCAAAGCCCTTGATCGGGCCGGTGCCGAACGAGAACAGGATCAGCGCCGCGATCAGCGCCGTCAGGTTCGAGTCGATGATGGTCGTGCGCGCCCGCTTGTAGCCGACATCGATGGCCGAGAGGATGCTGCGGCCCGCCCTGATCTCCTCTTTAATTCTCTCGAACACCAGCACGTTGCCGTCGACCGCAAGGCCGATGGCGAGCACGATGCCCGCGATGCCGGGCAGGGTCAGCGTCGCCTGCAGCATCGACATGATAGCGATGATCATGATCATGTTGACCAGCAGCGCGATAGACGCAAACACGCCGAACAGGCCATACACGGTACAGGCGAAGGTGGCGACGAAGACCAGCGCCATGATGCAAGCCTTCTTGCCCGCCTGCACCGAGTCAGAGCCCAGTGTCGGACCGACGGTGCGCTCCTCCAATACCTTAAGGTCGGCAGGAAGCGCGCCGGCGCGCAGCAGCAGCGCGAGGTCGTTGGTCTCCTTGACTGTGAAGCTGCCGGTGATTTCGGCGCGGCCCCCGCAGATCGGCTCATTAATGCGCGGCGCGCTTATGACCTTCTTATCAAGAACGATGGCGAAAGGCTCGCCGGTGTGGGCGCGCGTGACATCGCAGAACCGTGTGGTGCCGATACCATTAAGCGCGAATGTCACATCCGGCATGCCGCTATTGCCCGACTGCGAAGGCTGAGCATTGGTGAGCATGTCACCGGTGATAATGTCCTTGCGCGAAACCGGGATGGTGCGTCCCGGATCTTCCTGAGAGGGAAGGTTTATGAACCCACCGCTATCCTCCGCCGACCCGCGGCCGGTATCAACCAAATTGAATGACAGGCGCGCCGTCTTTCCCAACAGATCGATAATGTGCTTCGTATCGCTGACCCCGGGTAGCTCGAGGATGATGCGGTCGTCGCCTTGCCGCGCGATGACGGGCTCGCTCGTGCCCGTTTCGTCGACCCGGCGGCGCACGATTTCAATTTCCTGCTCGATAATCTGGCTCTCGATGCGCTTGGCCGCCGAGGGATTGAGCACGGCCGTCACCGTTTTCGGATCCGGCGAATTCACGTCGAGATCAGTGTCGATGTGCCGCAAGATCTTACGCACAGCTTCAGAATCCTGTCCCTCGCCCAGCGTAAGCTGCAAGCCATAAGGAACGGTCGCGATTTTGGTATACATGATCTTCTGCTTGCGCAGTTCGCTGCGCGCGGAACTGACCAGATTCTCAGCCCTCTCGTGAAATACGCTGTCGATCCCCACCTGCAGCATTAGATGCGCACCGCCACGTAAATCGAGACCGAGATTGACCGTCTTCGCAGGCATAAAGCCGGGCACCGTGTGTCCGGTTGCAACGATCGCGTTGGGCGTTGCATAGACCAGCGCCCACAGGCACGCGGCAACGATCAGAAAAATCTTCCAGCGGTTGAAATTGACCATGGCTTATTTCTTGTTGGCGACTTTCTTCTCTTTGGCTTCTTGTTCGGCTTCGGCCAGGACCTCGCTCGCCTTTTTCTTGTCCTTGTCCTTCATCATGCTCTGGATGCTCGAGCGCAGGGCGGTGACCTTGAGGCCGTTGCCGAGATCGATAACGATCTCGTCCTCGCCCGCTTCGATTTTATCGATCGTGCCGATGAAACCGGCGGAGGTCAGGACCCTGTCTCCTTTTTTCATGGTGTCGATCATCGTACGGTGCTTCTTGAAGCGTTTTTGCTGCGGAATGATCAGCAATACGTAGAACAATCCGACCAGAATGGCGATCAGCAGAAGATTGAGCATCAGCGCCTCACCCTGCCCCGGGGCGTCGGCAATGACTGTATTGGCGGCGGCCGCATCCGACGTTGCCGGCGCGGGCGCCTGCGCGCCTGTCGCGGCTCCAGTTCCTGCGGCATAGGCTTTGGCGATCAGCGGAAACATGATCTTTTCTCCGTCTTCCGTAAGTATGAAAAAACCTGCCAGCACTATAATATGCCGGTCGGCAAAGGCAAGCGATAACACCGAGTTATAAACGCTTTGCCCGCCGCGCATTCGCCTGCGTTTTCAAGGCGATAAGCACCAGAAAGGCGCCGCCCGCGATACACCCCCCGGAAGGGGCCCAGTTCCAGACGCCGCGGTCGATGATCGCATGCTCCGGATGGTCGGGATCGTACAGCACGGTCACCTTGTCGCCGCTGCGATGCGTGGGTGGGTTGCTGCCGACACTATCACGAAATTCATGGCGCCCGCCGCCAGGGATATCGAAGTCGACGACGGCGTGGTAGGTCGAGCTGTCGGAGCTGCGCGAGCTTTCGAGGCCCACGACCTCGCCCGGGGCGCGCTGCCCGACCGCAAGCAGGCCCTGCATGTTATGCCCTAGGTAGATGCCGAGCGCAAAAATCGCAACGCCGAACAGTCCGCAAACCGCGCCAATTTGCCCGCTGTAGCTTTGCGTCGCCCGCAGGCGCACGTGGACCTCGTCCGCGGTCAGTTCCCGCCCGGCCTTGGGTCCCTGTTCGGCCGCCTTGCGCGCCATAAATGCCTCGCGCGCAATTTTCATTTTTTCGGGCGTCAGCGTTCGCTTGAGTTTTATCGCCCCCATCGCGAGCAGGCCGATAAAAAAAATCAGCGAAAAAATGTTAAACGCATAAAGGCTGAAAGCAAAGTACAGAAAAAGAGCACCCGGCGCCGCGAACACCAACCCAACGATCAGCCACAGTGGACCGGAGCGCATGATTTTCTCGGGATGTGACGGATTCATGTAAAGCCACACCGACGTTCCCGGCGCCATCCCCGCGAGGCTGCCGCAGCCGGTGTTGTCCTCGGAGCGCATCAGCTTGCCGTCCGGCGCGGTGTATTCGTAGATCGCGTGATACATCTCGCCGGTGTAAGGATAATTCCATTTGCCGCCGCTCACGTTCGGAACGTCCTTGAAGCCCTCACAACGAATGGCTGCAATGCGTCCTCGCACCTTGCGCCCGGTCATGTGCTCGTAAACGTAATAGCCAATAAGCGCGCCGCCGAGACCTAGACAAACCAGACCGCCCAGCATAAAGCCGATCTGGTTGTACGCCGTCATGGCGTCGAAAACCATGTTGAAGACGGTGTTGGAGTTCACGCGCCCTCGCCGCGCAAGTACAGAACGGGATTGAGCGCCTCGGTGCCTTTGCGCACCTCAAAGTGCAGCTGCGGACTCGACACGGCGCCGCTCGATCCGACCGCAGCGATTTTCTGTCCCTGCCGGACCATCTGCCCGGTGTGAACATTAATATGGTCGAGATGCGCGTAGGCCGTAACCCAGTTCTGGCGGTGGCGGATGAGGACGATGTTCCCGTAGCCTTTGGGCCCCGGCCCCGCGAAGACGACCTCGCCAAAGTCAGCGGCGTGGACGGGCGCGCCGCGCCAGGCGCCGATATTGATACCGTCATTGCGCAGGCCGCTGGTCTTGGCGCCGTAAGCCGAGACGATCGGTCCATTCACGGGCCAGATGAAATTCGTGCCCAGATGAGGCGGCGTCGCGGTGCCGTAGGGACGGCCGATGTATGAGGCTGCAGGCGAAATGGCTGAGACCGTCTGGACCGGCCGCTGCGCGTAACCGACCGGCGGCGGACCTTGCGTCCAGACATAGCGCACGGCGGGTGCCGGCTGCGGTGCGGGCTTCGCGGCCGGCATATGCAGCGTCTGACCGGGGCGGATGGCAAACGGCCCGCCGATATTATTGGCGCTGAGCAGGTCGTGCGTACTGACGTTGAATGTATGCGCAATGGCGTAGGCGCTGTCACCGGGACGCGCACTATAGGTCGGCGGCGGCGGCAGGACGATGCGCTGGCCGGGATTCAGATGATAGGGCGACGGCAAGCGATTGACGGTAATGATATCCTGCGCCGAGACGCGATAAGCTTGCGCAATACTCTGCACCGTCTCGTTTCGGGCAACGGTGTGCATCCCGGCGTTGGCAGCGGCGCCGCCATGCTCGCCGTAAAGGAATACGCCGGCCTTGCCCGCCGTCCGGCTGCCGCCGTTTGCGGTGCTGCACGCGCCGAGCGCGAGCACCGAAACGAAAGCCAGCAGGATACGGGCATCAGTCCGTGTCATAGTCCGGATTGTCCTCGGCGTTTTCGGAAGCGGAAGCGATTTCGGGCAGCAGCGGTACGAACCGCACGTCGTAGAGATCGCGTACGGCGAAGGTGTCTTCGCCCTCCTTTTTGTAGCGGCGCAGCACCTGACGGTTGCCCATGGCAACGGGAATGACAAGAATGCCGCCGACCTTGAGCTGGTCGAGCAGCGCCTGCGGCGGCTTGCCTCCCGGCGCGCAGGCGGTGCAAATGATTTTGTCGAAGGGCTGCTGTTCGGGCCAGCCGCGCATGCCGTCAGCCGCGATGGCGGTGATGTTGGTTAGCTTGAGTTGCCGGAACATCTCCTCCGCCCGCTGCAGCAGAGGCTTGTGGCGCTCAATGCTGTACACGCGCCGGCAAAGATATGAGAGGACGCAGGTCTGGTAGCCGGATCCGGTGCCGATCTCCAGCACCTTGTCGCGGTCGGTCAATTCAAGCCCTTGGGTCATCGAGGCGACGACGAAAGGCTGGCTGATCGTCTGGCCGCGGCCGATCGGCAGGGCGATGTCCTCATACGCCCGGTCCTGCACCGCGAGCGGCACGAAGGCCTCGCGCGGGACTTTCTCGATCGCGTTCAGAACAGCCTGATCATTGATGCCCATATTGCGCAGGGTCATGAGCAGCCGGACAACTAGTTCGGCTTTGGATTGCTGCTTAATCCCTTCAAGGGTTTTGCCTTTGATATCCATTGGAATCTTCAATTGGCACGAGGCGTTACCCGTCATGATTGAACTCTTGGATGTGCTTTGAGGACTGAAGGCGGAGAGCCGGAAGAAGTGCTGCCTTCATTGTGAATCAACCGGCCCGTTTTCTCAAGTTTTCATTTATTGACCAATGAAGCCGTTTTCTGTTAAATTAATTCAATAATTCAGCAAGACGGGTAATATTATTATGGGTTCGACTTGGAATCCCGATACGGGCAAATGGACCGACGACACACCGTCGCCCCGGAACGAATTTGACAAAAGCCGCTGGCATCCTGGGGATTCGGAAATAGGAAACCGCCAGCCAACCCACCGCGAATATGATCCTGGCGATTACGGCCCGGATGTCGGATTGCAGATCATTCCGGTAACACCGACCCGCGAGGAAGACCGTAAGGATCGCTGGAGACCGGAATACGGCAATGTCGACGAGATTATCAAGAGAAACCGTTTGCCGTCGATTACGCCGGACAAGAAACCGATCGTTCACTAGCTTTTAGAATCCGACCAGCAGCCTGACCGCGATGCTCTCGATGGTCAGGCTTTTGTCTTTGCTGTTAACCGAAGCGTTCTGAACGATCAGGCGCAGCCGCAGCCCATCCTTTTCGGCGTCCATGACCATCGGCTTGTCGTCGTAGGGCGGCGGCCCGCCCGCGATGCGGTTCTCGATAAACGACTTCAGATCGAAATCGAGCGCGCCGTGCCCCTCAACACGCACATTCAGGATGCCGTCTTTCAGCTGGAAAGATATATCGGACGGCCCCTTTGAGCCGTTAGCTGAAATCTTAACTGCGCCGCTCGTGGAATTGTTAATGGACCCATAGGTGGACAGTGTTTGCAGCACGACGTAATCGTACCCGGTGACCGCCGTCACCTGCCCGTCGTCGCCCCGCAAATAGATCGACTCGCCATTATCTTTTTCCTGCCACTCGCCGATATATTTAAGCCCCATTGCATGCATGGCGGCCTCGGAATTGAAGGAATTGTCGGCCTCAGGATTCTTCGGGAACCAAGGAATGACGGCCGAAGCCCGCTCGGTCTTGCGGATGTAGTCGATCAGGGAGCTGATGTTCTTCTGGTCCGCAAACGGGATGGCGCCCTTTGCCTCGACAATATGGCCGTCCACCAGCAGACCGTGGCGCACCAACAGATCATGCAGGCGCGCCAGCTGGCTGCGGCCCGAGACGCTGACGGCGCCCCACGGACCGAACGAAGCGGCAATCGCCAGCACCAGCGCCACCGCCGGTATCAGGCGCGGCGATAATTTTTCGCGGCGTGAAATGAACGCCGCCACCATCGCACAGAACCACAGGCCGACGAGGACGATGGCATAGCGCTGCTCGGTGATGCCGTATTCGCTGATGCGCGTGCCGATCGACACGAACAGCATGACGACCGGCACGACCAGCGCCGGGTAGAAATATTTCAGGACGAAATTCAGAAACCGCGAGCCGCCCTCGCGCAGCGGCCACGCCACCAGCTGCAAGAGCATGCCCGCACCGCCAAACCCCGTAATCATGTAAGCCAGATTACCCTTGGGCAATTCGCGGTGGATCAGGATGAGGCCGGTATAGGCGTAAAGGATCAGAAAATAGACGACCACCAGCGGCGCCAGAATCCAGACGATGAAAAACCGCAGCGGCGCCGGAAACTCAAAGCCTCCTGTTTTGAATGTGAATCCGCGCGGGACCCAGAACAACGTAAAGACCGGACAGAACAGCATGCTGCAAAACAGCCACGAGTCGCCGTAGAGGTTGCGGTTCATGCTGTCCTTCAGGTCGAACAGATATTCGATGCTCCCCAGTATCGCGCACAGGGCCATAGCAAGCAGGATCGACACGGCGAACGACACCGTGGCCCCGGTCCAGAGCAGGCGGTTGAAGTTCCAGAATGAAAACTCGTCGGCACTTTTTTGGGTATAGGGCGCCACCATCAGGAACAGCAGCAGCGCCGGACCGATGAACATCAGATGCAATTCCCACTGCGGCGAGAGCGACAGCAAAATTGCGATGCCCGCATAGACGCCGACCGCGATCGACCATAATTGCCGCGCCGGCCATTGCCGGCTTTCCGCCAGCAGCCTTACGCTGCCGAACCAGAAATAACCACAGACGAAGATGTATATAACCTGATATATCCCGCGATCGGATCCTTGCAGATCAAACGCCTTGCGCAGTGAATCGTGCGAGAGGACGAGCGTCAGCAGGAAGCAGACGATGCTGCACAGGATCGACGGCGCAAAACGCACAACCGTCTGGCGCAAATCGACCGGCGGTTTGAGAAAGCCGATCCCCGCCATGATCCTCAGGCCGCCGCTTCCTTGCGCCGGGCCTCGATCTTCTTGATGCCGCCCATGTAGGGCAGCAGCGCGTCGGGGATGACGATGCCGCCCTCGCCGTCGTAGTAGTTCTCCATCACCGCGATCAGCGCGCGGCCGACGGCGACGCCCGAGCCGTTGAGCGTGTGGACGAAATCGATCTCCTTCTCGCCGCGGCGGAAGCGCGCCTTCATGCGCCGCGCCTGGAAGTCCCAGCAGTTCGAGCAGCTCGAGATCTCGCGGTATTTGTTCTGTCCCGGCAGCCAGACCTCGATGTCGTAGGTCTTGCGTGCGCCGAAACCAGTGTCGCCGCTGCACAGCACGACCGTGCGATAGGCAAGGCCGAGTTTTTTCAGGATGTTTTCAGCGCAGCCGACCATGCGTTCGTGCTCCTCGACGCTCTTGTCGGGGTGCGTGATGCTGACCAGCTCGACCTTGTAGAACTGGTGCTGGCGGATCATGCCGCGCGTGTCTTTGCCCGCGGCCCCCGCCTCTTTCCTGAAGCAGGGCGTGAACGACGTGTACCGCAGCGGCAGGTCGGCAGCATTCAGGATGTCTTCACGCACAAGGTTGGTCAGTACGACTTCGGAAGTCGGCACCAGCCAGCGGCCATCCGTCGTCTCGAATTGGTCATCGCGGAACTTCGGCAGTTGCGCGGTGCCGTACATGACATCGCTGGTCACCAGCAGCGGCGCGTTGACCTCGGTGTAGCCGTGCTCCTGCGTATGCGTATCGAGCATCAGCTGCGCCAGCGCGCGCTCAAGCCGCGCTAGCGTACTGTTCAGCACCACGAAACGCGCACCGGCGACCTTAGCGGCGGCGTCGAAGTCCATCATGCCGAGGCCCTCGCCGATATCGACATGGTCCTTGACGTTGTTCTTGCGCGGCGGCTCTCCGACTTTGCGGATTTCCTTGTTGGCGCTTTCGTCCGGACCGTCGGGCACATCATCCGCGAGAATATTAGGTATGCGGGCGAGCATGTCGTTGAGCTGCTCGGCCAGCTGCTTTTCCTTCTCCTCGAGCGCGGTCATCTTGTCTTTCAGCGCCGCGACCTCATCCATAATCTTCTGCGCGTCGCCCTTGGCGGCCTTGATCTTGCCGATCTCCTTGGATTTCTCGTTGCGCTCCTGCTGCAGCTTCTGCAGGTCGGTCTGCGCGTTGCGGCGCTCCTCGTCCAGCTTCAGGATCGCGTCCGTCTGCGGCGGCAGCTTCCGGCGGCCCCAGTTGCGGTCATAGAAGTCGGGCTCTTCCCGTATGGCTTTCAGGTCATGCATCGATGAAATCCTCTCGGCGCCTATAATACAGGGCCAATGTCAGGTCGAAAAGCGGAAGATAGCGCCCTTGGCAGGCCATATTTTGCCGTCCCCGGCCAGCTCCTCGCGCTCCTTGAACTCCGGCCCTTTGAGCACCTTCTTCCAGAACGCGACGGCCGCCACGTTACCGGGCACGGTGCCGAGCTCCCATTGGCCGCGGTGGTGCTCGAAGATCTTCCGCGCCGCCTCGCGCCCGACGCCGCGGCGCTTGTATTTGCCGCCGACAAAGAACTCTTGCAGGAAGAAATCGACCGGCCTGCCAGTGGCGGAAGCATCGTTAACAAGCGCGAAGCCGGCCAGGTTCTCCGCCGCGTAGATCAAATAAGGGTGCCACCCCTTGCGTGTCCAGTACGGGCCGATGTCGGGGTATTCATACTGTCCCAGCGCATTGAACCGCCAGTCGGGACTGTCCGGCCCGGCCAGCGCCGCAAAGGTGTGCAGATAGATCTGCAGCAGGTTGAAGATCACCGGCTTTTGCGAGATATCCGCGCGCTTTACCTCGACATCAATGGCCATATTGTAAATCTTGCATGACGCTTAACATTTTTCCCCTATAATAAAAGGGAGGACAGGGACCATTCCTACCATGCCCGCAGAAGGCTTGAAAGACGTGTACGAATTGAAACGGCCGCAGAAGACCGCGTTGCCGCTCGTGTTCGATTCACCGCACAGCGGCCGTGTCTATCCCGACGATTTCAACCACGCCTGCCCGCCGGTGGCACTTGAGGCGTCCGAGGACAACCGCATCGACGAATTGTTTTCATCCGCACCCGCGCATGGCGCGTCGTATCTGTGCGCGCTGTTTCCGCGCACCTACATCGACCCGAACCGCGCCATCGACGACATCGATCCCGGCCTCCTGTCTGAGCCGTGGCCGGGCCGCGCCGCGCCCACCCATCGCGCGCATGCCGGAAACGGCCTTGTGCGCCGCATCGTCCGGCCGGGGATTCCCATCTACGACCGCAAACTGAGTGCGGGCGAAATCAAACGGCGCATCGACGATTTCTACATCCCCTACCATGATGCGCTGGCGGATCTGCTCGATGAAGCACACTACAATTTCGGGCAGGTATGGCACGTGAACTGCCACTCGATGCCCTCGCGCGAGGGATGGTCGGGACAGCCCGATTTCGTGGTCGG
>DATJGZ010000194.1:0-4996 GCA_035494535.1 Patescibacteria group bacterium
ACCTGTTTTTCCTTCTTTTTCTGGTCCTGCCAGATTTCTTCCATCTCCTCAAGCGACGCCTGTCCCAAAGGCACATTTCTTACTTTAAGTTCGCTTTCTATACCTTTGAACCGACGTGTAAATTTATTATTCGCATGGGTGAGGGAATCCTCACAATCGGCGCCGAGCATCCGGCCCAAATTTGTGAGCACGAAAAACAGGTCGCCAAGCTCGTCGATAACTTCGTGCTTGCGGCCACCCTTGATGGCTTCTCGCATCTCACCGATCTCTTCCTCGAGTTTATCGAGCACATTTACGGCCTCCGGCCACTCAAAACCGACCCGAGCGGCCCGATTTTGGAGTTTCTGGGCACGTTTAAGGGCAGGGAGGGCGCGGGGAACGTCATCCAGGATGCTTTCGGCCCCCTGCCTCTTCTTTTCCTTGTCCTTTCGGGCTTCCCAGATGACATTTACGTCCTCCGGCTTTTCGGCCTTGCCGGTGCCGAAGACATGCGGATGGCGGCTGATCATCTTCTCGGTTATGCCGCGCACCACCTCCTCGAACGTGAAAGCGCCCATCTCCGACGCCATTTGGGCGTGATAGACCACCTGGAAGAGCAGGTCGCCAAGCTCGGCCTTCAGCTCCTCCATATCGTTCTGCTCGATGGCGTCAGCGACCTCGTAGGCCTCCTCGATCGTGTATGGAACGATGGTCTTGAAGTTCTGGGCCAGGTCCCACGGACAACCGCCCTCCGGATTTCGTAGCCGTGCCATGACCTCCAGCAGCTTCTGCATTTGCTGGTCTACCTCGGGCTGCGGATTTTTTTTGCTGGCCATGTAAATCCTTGTGGGGGACAATATTCAGGGAAGAATTATACCAATGTCCTCGATTTCAGTCATATACAACCGGACCGGGCACAGGAAACCGTTCACAGTCTTTATGCGGGAAAGCCGCCCCGCCCAGATCATCCTTTGCGCGTTGATCGGGGCTATTGTCGGAATCATCACCGGCGTCATCCATGCCCTGGTCGCGTTCCTGCACTGTGCGGTATTTATGCTGCCGTTCGAAGAGCATCTCAGCGGGGCGGTGCAAATCGACGCCAGGCTGCTGTTTACGGTTCCGATTGCGGGCGGGCTGTTGCTCGGCCTTTTTTACACGGTCGTCAGGAAATTGCGGCCCGGTGAGATCGTCGACCCGATCGAGGCCAACGCCATTCACGGCGGGCGCATGTCCGTGATCGACAGCCTGCGCGTGCTGGTTTCGACCATCATCTCGAACGGCTCCGGCATCTCGGTCGGGATGGAGGCGGCATATACCCAGATGGGCGCCTGCTTCCTATCATGGATCGGGCAGCGGCTCCAGCTTCGGCGCGAGGATATGCGTATATTCGTGGCGGCCGGAGCGGCGGCTGCCATCGCTGCCGCTTACAACGCCCCGCTGGCGGGAGCGTTCTACGGCTTCGAGCTCGTGCTCGGCACATACACAATCGCCGCACTGCCGCAGGTGACATTGTGCGCATTGACCGCAGCGCTGGTGCTGCGGCTATTCACCGCGGGCAATCCGATTTTCACGCTGCCGATGGCGGCGCTGGACGTGCCGGCGCGTGACTATTTCGCCTTTGTGCTGGTCGGCGTCGCATCGTCACTGGTCGGCATCGCCACCATGAAGGCGGTTACGGGCTGCGAGCAATTGTTCCGGCGCATGAAGATGGTCCCGGAATGGATGCGCCCCGCTATCGGTGGCCTGCTCGTCGGCGCACTCGCGTGGTGTCTTTCGCCGCAGGTGCTGGGAAGCGGGCAGGGCGGCATCGACCTTCACCTGCATAATGGTTTTCCCCTCCTGTTTCTTGTGCTGCTGCTCGCCGGGAAAATTCTGGCGTCCGCCCTGTCGATCGGCTCGGGTTTTCGCGGGGGTCTTTTCAGCACGTCGCTGTTTCTCGGCTGTCTGGTCGGGCAGATCGCCGGGATTCTGGCGTCGCACTTCATGCCCGTATCCGACACCGGCGTGGAAACATTCATGTTGGCGGGCACCGGCTCTGTGGCCGCTGCAATCATCGGCGCTCCCATGACGATGATCATCCTCGTGCTGGAGATGACGGGAAGCTTTCCGGCCATGACGGCGGTCCTCGCCGGCGTTCTGGTTGCATCGACCGGCACGCGCTACTGGTTCGGATATTCGTTCTCGACCTGGCGTTTTCATCTCAAGGGCATTCATATCCGCGGGCCGCGCGATGTCGGGTGGGTCCGTGAACTTACAGTGGACAAATTGATGGCGACCGCGCCGGTCATCGTGATGGCAGACACGCCGCTGGAGGCCGTGCGGCGCGAAAATCCTGCCGCAAACCGCCGTAGTGTCTTTGTCAGTGACGACAAGGGAAATTACCAGGGCGTCGTTAGCATGGCGGATCTTCATGCGGGTCCGGCCGATGCGATGCCGCAGCCGGCTGTGGCCGGCGATCTGGCCAAGGGGAAAAACTGGTTCCTGCTCCCGCATCAGGACATTCAGCAGGCCCGGCAGATATTTGCGGATTCACGACTAGAGGAATTGCCGGTACTCGAATCCGCCCTGAGTCAGAAGATTGTCGGCTATATACAGGAACCGCAACTGCTCAAGCGCTACGCGCAGGAACTCGAACATCGCCAAATGGCTCAATCGTAAGGGAACTTCTCATCAGTTTCGCGTCAGCGTTGCCGGCTATAATTTAAGAATGACCGGAAATCGAAAGGACCTTTCAGAAGAAGGTGCACGCAACGTGCCGGACCAGCCTGAACACGGCGATCAGATTTTTCTGATGGAAGAGGCGCGCTACCAGTCGCGTATTTTTCAGGGCACCGAGGTGTTCGTGAATTACTGGGGGTACAGCGCCTTCTGATTCAATCAACTAATCCTTTACGAACGCGAGAGCCGCCGCGCATGCGACAGCACCGAATCCTGCTTTAACATCGCCTGTATCCGGACGGCCCATCAGACGATGGATCAGGACAATAAATACCGAATCAGCCAGCAGCAGAGCAGGGAGGTAGGCCGGGTGTGCCAGATGGGCTAGGACGACGTTCTGGAGCGTTACGGCCGCGGCGGAAAAGAGACTCATGACGGCCGCCGTCTTCGCCGCATGGCCCGAGTTGATGACCGAGAAGCTGACCGGCTGTTTCACGAAACTGTATATGGCCCAAAACCCGATCATCATGATTGCCTGCACGAACACGATAGCAGTCGGCGCCTGCGTGGCCGCGGCATGACCAAGCGAGAATTTCTGGATCATCGGCCCCAGCGTAGCCGCCAGCAGAACCGGCCAGATGAGATAGATCGCCCTTCTCGACATCGAACATTTTTTTAGCCGTGTGGCGAAATATGTGCTTGCGAGAATCAGCGCCGCAATGAAAATGCTTCGCCCCGGATGGCCGAGATAGCGCGCCAGCAGAGAATGGTCGTAAAAGAACCAGAGAATAAAGGTGAAGAATATGGTTGTCGGCATAAGGCGGCTGATCGGGCCAGCGCCCACGACCGGCAGTGCCCGGAAATAGACGACGTCCGCGATGCACCAGAGCAATGACGTTGCCGCAATGGCGGCATAGAACCGGGTATCGGACGGCAACCCCAGCACAATGACAAAAGGCGCCACCCACAGCGCCGAAAAGACCTTGTTCCAGAACGCCAGCGCGAAGCCATCCGCCTGTCTTTGCTCCTGAACCAACGGAATAATAGTCTTCACCGCAACCGCGCCTACGCCCGCGGTCACCCATCCCGGAATGAACATTGTGTTGCTGCTTCTTTCTCTTTACCGCCGTTGCGGCTTCATACTTTCATTGCAACATGTGGGGCGGGTGAGCAGCTTGATAAAGGTCAAGAAACGAATAAAAGCTATTGAAGTAACTATATAAAATGAGGTTTTGTGGTAATGTTATTATGGCTCCGATGTGATAATGTATATTATGGAAAATAATGGATAGGGGTCGCGGATTGGTCTTTCGGTCTTGTTATATAAAGAGATTTGGGATGTTCCTAGGCATCCGCGGTCTTTCCGGTACTTCGCCCGTATACGGTGTAGGATTACCGTAGCCGATATCGTATTGGGATGGATCAAATGGCTTCCAGCCGCGAACCGGTGCCGCCAAACGGTCCGCCAGCGCCAGCAGCGCACCCGGATTCATAAACACGCCGACATGGCCGCCCTGAACCTCAATATTCTCAGCGCGTCTTGCTTTTGGGTTCAGGCATGCATGCCAGTCTACAAGACCATCAGTCCGGGAGAATATGGATGTCGTCGGTACCGGCGGCGGTATCAGCGAACGCTTTATAATGGCCTGATCCGTTATGTGCGGGTTATTGAAGGACGCAGCGCGGAAAACGAGCCTTAATGCGGGCGTGATGGCCTGTAGCTCTTTATCGGCGCCGAAAGCCGAGCCCATGGTGATCACTTTGCTGACTTTGTGGGGAAACTGCCGCGCAAGCTCGCGGGCATAAATGCCGCCAAGGCTATGGCCGACCAGAGCGACTTTCTTGCCGGTATCGCGATATATTTTATCCAGCCGATCGGCCAGATGTTTTGCGGTGTTCTTGCTAAATCCTATATTCAGTCCGCCGTCCCACGCATACGTCTTGTAGCCGAGTTCCTCGATAAAACCACGCAGCGGCGCCGTCATAACGTCGTTATTGAGAATTCCAGGCAGTACGAGAACCGGCGATCCATCGCCATCGGGAACTTCACCGCGCAACATGCTTTTTGTCAGCGGCAGCGACGCGAGTTCGAGCACCAGCCATGCGGCTTCAAAGAATGTTGTGACCAATGATGGCGGCCGCATGCGCCACATTATATTTCTCCTTGCCCGATTTGAATATGTATAATTCACAAATAATTGCGGGTTTGTCCAGAGTTATAACGAAAACGTGCTGGAAGCACCTTGTTCTTTCGGGCCTTGCGGGTGTAAGTCTCGTGGCGAAAGGAATTCAGAATGGGAAATCTGCTCTTTCCGCTGATTGGCACGCTCGCCGGGATCTGCTCTGGCCTGTTCGGCAT
>DATJGZ010000195.1:0-8025 GCA_035494535.1 Patescibacteria group bacterium
TTCTCGGACCAGTGGAAGTGCATGAAGTGGGCTAGCATATGGACAACCGAGCGACCGACTTTGGTTGATATCTCATGCCGCTCAAGTTCGTGCTTCAGCTCTTCGAATTCTCCGGGGTCGAGCCATACACTGTCGCAATAATGACATATATCGATTGTCACCTTGCCCAGTTTGCGCTCGTATAGCGGCATCTGGTCGTTCGGACACTTTTCCACCTTGTTAGTATCAACTCTCTGCTTCCGGTGAATTATGTCGTCGCTCCGTGGCAGCGATATTTCGGCATCCGGGTCGATCTGCTCGAAAAGCGTATTCAGTGCGCGCATGCGCATCCATATCCCCTTGCATTGAGGACATTGGTTGTAGCTGAAACCCTTTTCTTTGATTTCCTGGAGGTCGTTATTATCTATCGGACACTTCATGGAAAGGATTATAGTCCAGTTTCAATAGCCTTTCCATGGGAGGTTTATTACCGGAATTCTAGAAAAACCACTCGTATTCCAAATTGGCGCGCAGGGTATTGTCTGGCGCTTCGCGGGAAACGCCGAATAACCATGCCAGTTGGTAGTTCACGTGAGGAATTATAGAACCGTAAACGGAAGGGCCGATAACGTGCTCCTGTTCGCTGAAGGATGAGCCGTTGCCAATAATCCCGAAATCGCTCTGCCACTCAATCCCCGGCTCGAAATACATGTCATTACGGTACCTTGTATTCCAGGCGAAACCACCCGCCGTTCCGTGCTCCGCGTTATGACCGATTTCTTTTTCAAATGAGACGTTGGCAAGATGGACGATGCGGCCTACATCCTTTTCCAACAGAATCTTGGCTTCGATGGCATCCGGCGTATCATCATCGAGCGTATGGATATAGGCAACCTTCAAACCCGGATCGAGCCAGTATTCACCCTTTTCGGTCAACTGAAACTTGTTCTCCCATTCAAGCTCGGTGAAATCCGTGGATTCCCCGTTACTTTCCTTTTCGGCAACCGCCGTAAGAATTGTCTGCCATGAATCAGTTACGCCATATTCAGCCTCGAATTCATGCCCCTGCGCGCCGTCGCGGTCGCCGCGATGGTCAAAGGCCATATTGCCGTTCCACTCGATCTCAGCTTCGCCTTTGACAACATACGGCGCATAGATCTTGTCGGCCGCATTCGCTGAAATGGCCCAAAAAACTATAATCAGCCCGGCAGTCGTCGCTGCCGCCTTTACGACCGCAACCTTTACGCGTCCGGAAAATTCCGTCAGGAAAAGCAGCGCTCCCAGCGTCACAATGTACGCAATCACCTGTATAGCTGAGGGATGAGCTGTATAACCGATCAGCGTTTTCAGGCTCTGGCCTGCGATGCTGCCGTCGCTGAGCAGCCACGAACTGTCCCACAGCGGATGCGCGAGGCTGTTGACGACGCCTGCGGCAATAAGGAATCCCACGCCCTGCGACATCATGCCGGCAACCAGCAGCATCAGAATCCAGCTGGTGATACGGAAGAAATGCTTCAGCGGAAACGTGATCAGACCGCGATACAGCGCCAGCCCTACAACGAGCCCCGCCGCCATTCCTGCGGCAAAGCCCGCCGCGAGCGAGAACGCGCTCATGCCTGACGCGATCATTCCATAGCTGAAGAGAACAATCTCCGAACCCTCGCGGAGTATCGCAAGCGCGATAATCAATGACAGGCTGATATACGGCAGGTTCCCCGCCGCGACCTGTTCGCCCACCTTCGTGAAATGTGCTTTCATGTCGCGGGAGTGTTTTTTCATCCAAAGCACCGTCCAGCCGATAAATAGCGCCGCCGTGAACAGAATGCCTGCGCTGAAAATCTCCTGCCCCATGCCCTCCGCGAATTCGGATATTTCCCGCGTGAAGAAGGCGATAAGCGTGGCGCCGGCGATACCGCTACCAAAACCGAGGCCAATGGCCTTAAGGCGGCTGGGAACATTGCGTGTCGCGGCGAGAATGATGCCGACAATCAGGACGATTTCGAAAACTTCGCGGAAAATGACGATAGCTGCTGAAAGCATCTTACTTCACCACGATCTTTCCGGTTGCTACGTCCTTGTGAAAATCCCCGAAATACGGATATGTGCCCGGATCGAGCGGCCCGATAAAGACGGTAATCTTGCTATTGCCGTCGACCACCTTCTCGCGGTTGAGTTCGTAGCTCTCGAACTCCTCTGCTGTTGCATCTTTGTTGTCGACGATCAGCTTGATCTTTTGGTTGGATGGAATTTCGAGGACGGGAGGCGTGAAGTGATGGTCCCTAATCGTCAGGACGTAGTCGTCAGCCCTTGCAATAGCCGGATTCAGGATCGCTATTGCAGCTGCTATCGTTAATATTTCCAGTTGCTTAACTCTCACTCTCCACCCCGTCTTAAGAATCATTCGCAATTGAGAATGGTTCTTAATTACAGTTTGAAAAGGGGCCCGTCAAGGATTATCGGAGAAATAATAAATCCCGCCGAAGCGGGATTTATTGGTTCAGGTGCTGAATTTAACCACTAGGAGAAATGGAGTCCTCCCGGCCTGCGCCCATTGCCAGGACCGGTCGTGCCAAGTTCGTTATCCGGCGTGTTATCGTCTGAAGCGACACTATCTCCAAATTGCTTTTTGAGATCGAGATAGATTTTTTGTTTCGAGTCTGATGACAGGGAGTGAACGACGGATTGCGCTTCACGATAGAGCCCATATTCGTATCGTGAATCCAGCGAGTCCTTTTCAAATTCCCGCTCAAGCTTCCGTTTTGTCTCGGGCGTGTACTGAATGCCCTGTTTTGCATCCTTAAAGCGCGTATATGCGCGCGGGAGGTTTGCCACTGCCGCAATCGAGGAAATAGCAGAATCGACTACGCCAATAACCGTGGAAACCGCGAGAGAGGCCGCGGTATAGACCGGGGTCACGATGGCCAGTCCTGACGCACCCGCCAAGGCGTAATCGATAGCGGCTGAAGCCTTTGCCGCAAAAGTAGGTCCGCCCGTCTGCAAAAGTCCGTCTACAGTTGACAGCCAGCCTGGCGTGTTCGTCGTCAGTGCGTTCCAGACATGCATCCCCAGCAGGTAACCGGTGCCCGCGGCAAGGCCGATGCCGCCAAGCAAAGACGCGCCCCGGAACAGGTTTTCCTTGATCCCTCCGCCGTCACCGCCTTTCTTAAAAGAACTTGCCGTGTCGTACGCCGCCCGGGCGCCATTGCGCAGCATGATACTGAGCGGCATCGAGAAAAGGACCTTCTTGGTTGGTCCGTCGAGCAGCATTTTCTTGGCCTTCGCCTCCGCCGATTGCGCGGCATGCTTAAAGCCGTTGTACGGGAGCGTGTATGACAATTTCCGAAGCAAGTCCCAGGCATTGCGTATGCTCAGATCGATATAAAGTTCTTTTCGCGCATCGATTTCCAACGCATCGAACTGAGGCCCTTGGGGAGCAACGGGCGCCACCGGCGCAGTAGCATCTGGCGGTACAGGAACAGTTTGGTCGGCACCTGACGATGAAGTTTCGTTATCGGACATTTCAAAACCCTCATTTTTATAAAGTTGACTTAAATTTTCATAGTGTTTAAGGCCTGAGCCGTATTCTGTCAAGAATAAAATTCTGAAAAATGCAAAGAGTTGGAAAAGAGGCTGCATCGAGGCAATATCAGTCGATGTTAAATGGCGCTGTTGCCTGTGATTTTATATTGCTATGGGCGTATGCGCCGCGCTATCAAAGAGCCGAACAAAACGAGAGGATTTTCATCATGGCAGCAGCAAAAGTTGCAATTAACGGTTTCGGTCGGATTGGCCGCCTGGTCTTTCGCGCCTGGGTTGAATCGGGCCGCAAGGACATCGAGATCGTAGCCATCAACGACTTGGCCGACGTTAAATCCAACGCTCACCTGCTAAAATACGACACGGTGCATGGCACCTCCCCGTTCGAAGTTAAGGCCGAGGGCGAATACCTGATCGCCAAGGGCCACAAGGTCAAATGCGTGTCGGTCAAGGACCCCACGCAACTGCCTTGGAAGGACCTCGGCATCGACATGGTGTTCGAATGCACGGGCATCTTCACGAGCCGCGAAGGGGCGAGCAAGCACCTCACTGCCGGCGCGAAGAAAGTTCTCATCTCCGCTCCCGCAACCGACGAAGACATTACTGTGGTTTTCGGTGTGAATTCGGACAAGCTGACTTCGGACCACACTATCGTCTCGAACGCTTCGTGCACGACTAACTGCCTCGCGCCCGTCGCCTATGCTCTGCACAAGGAAATCGGTATCGAAAAAGGCTTCATGACGACAATTCACTCTTACACAGGCGACCAGAGCACAGTCGACACGTATCATAAGGACCTGCACCGCGCACGCGCCGCGGCCGCTAACATGATCCCGACCTCGACCGGCGCCGCAAAGGCCGTCGGCAAAGTCCTGCCAGATCTGAAAGGCAAGCTGGACGGCGTCGCCATCCGCGTGCCGACCCCGAACGTCTCGCTGGTCGATCTGAAATTTATCGCCAAGCGTGCGACCACTAAAGAGGAAGTCAACAAGATCATCGCCAAGTACGTGGGCGACGAGCTCGACGGTATTCTCGGAGCTTACAACGAGCCGCTGGTCTCAAGCGACTTCAACCACAACCCTCTCTCCTCGGTCTTCTCATACGAAGGTACAACCGTCATCGACGGTACACTGGTGCGCGTCATGAGCTGGTACGACAACGAATGGGGCTTTTCGAACCGCATGCTCGATACGGCCGAGAAAATGCATAGCGTCGGCTACAGCAAAAAAGCGGCCGCTGCCTAGGGCGACGGTGATGATGCCGGCGGCGGGCTGAAGAGACTGGGCTGCACAATCATTTCTTCGGGACCTGCGAGGTGAACTTGTTGGTCCCGAATGATTCCAAGCCTGTTGTGAAACGCCTTGACCCCCGGGCGGTGCGCAACGCTGACAATAATTGAGTCCGCCAGCAGGTCGACTGTCTTCTGGTACATGTCCCTCTCCGCCTCCTCGTCGAGCGCGGCGGTTGCCTCGTCCAAAATTAGAATTTTCGGCTTTTGCAGGAATACGCGGGCGAAGTTGAGCCTCTGGCGCTGTCCCGGCGACAGCGCCGCCATCCATTTCTCGCCCGTCATCTCGCTATTATCCAGATACGGCATCAGATGTTCGAGTCCTACAAGCGCAAGGGCTTCGCCGATCTGCTTGTCGTTATAGTCGACATCGTCATGCGGATAGGCAAGACAGCCTCGTAGCGTGAACATTGGCAGATAGGATTCCTGCGGAATGAACATCACGTCGTGCGTGTTCAGCGTCACGCTTCCATCGACATCGCGGAAATGGGAGACCCCTGCGAGCGCACGTAAGATGGTCGATTTCCCGGAGCCATTCCGGCCTTTGAGCATCAGGCGGTCACCGCCATGAAGCTCCATATTCATGCTCTTTACCAGAGCATCTTCGGAATTCGGCCGCCTGAGAGTCATATCCTGCACAGTCAGTGTTGGCGTTGCGTCCGTTAGCGCATCGGTAAAATGAACAAACTGATGTTCTTCCAACTCGTCGTTCACGCGCTTGATCTGTTCGCGGAAACCGTGCAGGCGGTTGGCGACCACACTGTAATGAGTGAGGTCGGAATAGCTATTGGCAAACCAGTTGAGACAGTCGAGCAGCCGCGTATATGCCCCCACATTTTCGACCATCCTATCCAGCGTCATACGCTGGAAATAATGCTTGGTGAACACCGCCAGCCACGCGACCGGATTTTTGTATATGCCGAAGCGGGAGTTAATGCCGCGGACTTTCATATCCTCGTTCAGCAGTATCTCGGTGTTGTCGATATATTTCTTGCGCTCGCGGTCGAGGATTTTCTTTTCCGCCCGCGTGCCGCCTGAAAGGACAATTCGCTCCGCATATTCAATCGCCCGGATAACGGCGGCCTTGTAGTTGGATTCGTGCCGGACCTGGTTATTGAATATCTTCGCCAGCTTCTTGTTCATCCGCTGGACCAGACCGGCGTTCGTCGCGGCGACGCTGAAGGCCAGCAGAACCATATAGGCCGGAATGTGCAGAGCATGTCCGGCCACAGGGATATCGAGCGAGCCGGTCGTATTGGCCAAGGCGATCGAAAACGAAACGACCTGTGAGGCGTTCTCAAGGAAATCAGCGCCGAGTGAGAAAAGGCGGTAGTTCGTCTCGTCTACATCATTCGTCAGTCGGGTCTCAGGATTCTCGGCATGATCGTTCGTTAGCTCCCCGGCATTTTTCTCCTGCTTCAGACGATGGAACGCGCCATTGTACAGATACTGGCCTTCCAGGTCGCTGGTCATCTCATTGCGCAGATGGTTGCACAGACGCCCGTTGAGAAGCGGTCGACGCTTCACTGCGAAATTGAACAACTCGCCAGCGGTAATCAGCGCGGCAATATCCATGGCCATTCGCGGCAGGTCGACACGGAATGCATCACCTACCAGACTTGCATTGAAATGGTTCAGGCCAACCTCGAGCGCCCCCTTCGCCAGCGCAAGACCGGCGATGCCGAGCAAAAGCTTCCACGCACGTTTCCGGCCCGGCCCTTCGGTGAAATATGGCTTGATCATCTCGTAGCTGTGCTTGAGCGCGAGGCGCAGGCTGGTGGCGCCGCTGCCCAGAGTGGTTGAGCTTTTCAGCTCATTCGCCTTTTCGGGTGAAACCGCCGGTTCCTTCCCCCTTGCAATGCGGCGAAATATATCGCGCAGCTTCTTCATAACCACCCTGGCGTTTATTTTGGTAAAACCTGTCCAAGCCGACGCAAACTGTCAATTCGATATTTTTTATTGTGCAGCGCAGCAATGCTTCGCCGATTTTGTGGTCAGTTGCGTTTTACCTGCTATATTTCCGTGAGATTTCTGACCAAGAGAGGATGAAGAATGGCCCAGACCTTGAAACCCGGCGTTGTTACCGGAAACGACTACAAAACCCTGCTTGCCGCCTGCAAGGCCGGTAAATACGCCCTGCCCGCGGTCAACGTAACCGGCACGAACACGATCAACGCGGTTCTGGAAGCCGCCGCCAAGAACAAGGCGGATGTCATCATCCAGCTCTCGAACGGCGGGGCCGAGTTCTATGCCGGCAAGGGCTGCCCGGATTCATTTCAGGCCAAGGTTCTCGGCGGCGTATCGGCCGCAAAGCACGTTCATCTTCTGGCCGAGCAGTACGGTGTATGTGTCGTCCTGCATACCGACCACGCAAATAAGAAATTGATCCCATGGGTTGAAGCGCTGCTCGATCACGGCGAGAAATTCTACAAGGAACATGGCAAGCCGCTGTACAGCAGCCACATGCTCGACCTGTCGGAAGATACGATCGATTTCAACCTTTCCGAATCCGCGCGGCTGCTCAAGCGCATGGTCAAAATTGGCATGAGCATCGAAATCGAACTCGGCGTGACGGGCGGCGAGGAAGACGGCGTAGGCCATGACAACGTTGACAACGCCAAGCTCTACACGCAGCCGGAAGACTGCCTGGAGGCTTACGAGATACTTTCCAAGATCGGCCACTTCTCGCTGGCCGCATCGTTCGGCAATGTTCACGGCGTCTATGCGCCCGGCAACGTCAAGCTGCGTCCGGAAATCCTGAAAAACGCGCAGGCGCTGGTACAGAAGACGCACAAGACCGGCGCCAATCCGCTCGACCTCGTCTTCCACGGCGGCTCGGGCTCGGACAAGAAGCAGATCACCGAGACGCTGGGCTACGGCGTGTTCAAGATGAACATCGACACCGACACGCAGTTCGCCTTCGCCGAAGAAGTCGGCAAATTCGTCTTCGCGAATGAGAAGGCCTTTAAACACCAGATCGATCCGAAAGACGGCACGCCGTACAAGAAGCAGTACGATCCGCGCAAGTGGCTGCGGCTCGGCGAGGAAGGCATCATCAAGCGCCTCAACGAAGCCTTCGGCGACCTCCAGTCGGCCGGCAAATCGCTAGCCCACAGTGATCAGAGCAACGGCAAGAAGGCGGCTGTCGGGTAAAACTGAGAGCTTAAAATTTCAAGGGCGCCGTGAGGCGCCCTTATTTACGGCCGCGGAGTCCAGAGGAC
>DATJGZ010000196.1:0-9877 GCA_035494535.1 Patescibacteria group bacterium
CCCATCTCGGCCATCTTGACCGTGCGCAGGATTTTCTCCTTCGGGTATTTGTCGGCCAGCTGCCCGCCGAGCGCCGAGAACAGCACGAACGGCAGGATGAACAGGGCCGCGGCCGCCGTAGTGAGCATTCCAGCTTCCTGCCCGCTATAGGCCGCCGTACCGAACAGCATCAGCACCACCAGCGCATTCTTGAAAAGGTTGTCGTGAAACGCGCCGAGGAACTGCGTCACGAACAGCGGCGCAAACCGTCGGGTTTTGAGGAGGAGGAACTGGCTGTCAGGTTTCATGATCAAATTTTCCGTTCTTTAAAAATTCTACGATTTCTCTATTAACGTCCGGCCGCCATGAAACGCCCATATGCGTGGCCTTCACTGTTACAAAATCTTTCATTCCTGCCATCTTCGCGCGTTCGACGGAAACCAGGCCGTCATTTTCGCCCGATATCAAAACCTCGCCGACAACATAGGGCCAACCCAGCGTGCCCGCGATGATGCCGAGATCGTACCATGGTTTAATTCCGTTTTGGTTTTGCTTTGCCGTGGTCAACTCCTGTCCGGCGGGACCGAAAAACCACCGATAGGGCTGAAAGCCTGTCAGAAAGTCAGCGACTTCACTGCCGCCATTCGGGGGCGCAATCATCACCACGCGCCCCATTTTTGCATCGGGAATTTCTTGCCGATATTTTTCCAGGTAACATTTGGCAACCAGCCCGCCCATGCTGTGGGTGACGAAATGAACGTGGCCGGGTTTATTCCATACGCTCTCCCGCTCCAGACGGTCATGCAAGAAAATCGTGAGCTCATCAATATTCTTCCGGCGTGACGGATAGGTCAGATTCACGACGTCGTAGCCCTGCCGGTGCAACGACCATTCGATGGGGGTCATATACAGACTGGTACGGCCGATGCCGTGCAGGAGTATTACCGTGTCGCGGGTTTTGCTTGCTGCTCGGTCAGACGAGGCCAGTACTCCCATTGCCATGACTAATGCCGTCATCAGAACTCTCACTTAGCCACCTTGAATCGGGGATTTAACCCCCGTCCCCCGTCGTCCGGAACACGAAGCGCGTGTAGAAGTAGCTCAGGCCGATGAGGCTTACGCCGAGGCCGAGGAACGATGCGACGCGGTAAAGGCCCTCGAGCTGTGCGGCGTCGAGGAGGAAGACCTTGGCTACCGTCAGCAGCATGAACACCAGCGAAGCGAAGCGCGCGGTTTTGCTGTCACGCGCGATGCCGAACGCCAGGAGGCCAAGGCCGGTCAGCAGCCAGGCGATCGAGTAGCTATAGAATTCGGCATTGGTCGTCGACCCGTCCGCCAGAACCGCGCCATGGAACATCTGGCGCACATTGAGCGTGATCAGGGCGAACATGCAGAGGAAACCGAATGCCTTATATAAGGTCTTCAAACCTTCATCGGCGTTGCCAAGCCGGTAGAGCAAAGCCAGCGCGAGCGCGATTCCCATCGAATAGGTCACCGTTACACCGTTCAGCAACGGCGCCGCTCCCACGCTCTGGCTGCTGTGGAAATATGGATTGCAGATCATCAGATCGAAATACATGATCCGTGCCGCCGCCAGATGGGCGAGGACGCGGCCCCAGTTCCTGACGAAGTCGATACCGGTCATTTCAGAAAAGACCGCGAGACCAAAGCCTGTCGCGGCGATGACAAAGGTAACGGCGCCGCGCTCGACAAACCCGGCGGGCGCATGAAAGAAATTGATGTTGCCGTGGAATGCATAACGCGTCACGAAATAGCCATAGGCTAGCCCGAGCCCGAGGGCGGAGGCGAAAAGGGCCTGTGAGAAGCGCTCGTCCGGGTTCTCCTCTTGCCGCTGTAGCCAGAAGCCGAGCGCCATGAACAGGGCCGGCAGCCCCAGTTTGATCTGCGGAGACGCCAGAATTGCCGCGGTGGCGACGCTGCCTTCGGAAGCGCCAACGAGGCTCTCGAATGCAACAACGGTAAACAGGACGATATAACGCCAGTTCAGCGCGATAAAGATGACGGTCAGGATTTGGACAATCCTGTCCAGCGACACCGTTCGGCTGGTTCCCATGATCCAAAGGGTCGCCGCGATTTGGGCGGCGAAGGCGAGCGGGAGATAGGATTCCGGAAGCTCTATCGCCATGCCGATGGAGATGAAGGCCGTCCCGGCCAGCGCGTAGAGCGCCGCCATATGTTCGCCGACAAGGGTGTCGATACTTCCGCCAATGCGTATTTTGTGCGCTTGCCACACCGCGATGGTGGCTAGCACGAGGGAGCTGAAACCCCAGAAATGGTGGGCCGTGAATTCCGGCGGCAGCGCGATGCGATAATAACTGATGACGTAAAGCGCAACGGCAGCGGCTACCTGTACGATTATCCACGGCCGCGGATCGCCGCCGGCGCGCGGCGCGACAGCATAAGGCAGCCCGACATATATCGCTGCAAGGCCTGCGAGGACGGGCAGGGAGCTATGCAGCGGCGTTCCATGCGCCCACAGCCAAAGCATAACCAGGTCGGCGCCCAGCTTTACCAGCAGCACAGGGTGGTAGATGCCGGGCCGGAAAAACGCCAGCACAAAGCAGGCAAGGCTGAGCAGCCCCATCATGCTCCAGTCGAACAGCGAAAGCGCGAGATGCCCCTGCAGCAGGAACAGAACCAGCACGCCGCCCATGACACCCATCATGTTCAGGTTGTGGACGGCTGGCGCGCTTGCGGCTTTGTCACCATTCTTAAGAAGTGAGGCCGTCGCGGCCAGTACGACACCGCATACCGCGATGGAAAACAATACGACAATGGAAGAGTCTCCGGCGATGAAGGCGAAGGAAAGCCAAAGGACCGCCCAGAGAAATACGCCGGCGATGGCTACGCAGGCCAGATGCCACCAGCCGCGGCGGGAGGTAACCAGCATCATGCCGCTGAAGAGCAGCAGCAAATACGCGAACAGCCCGAGCGTGTGGGGTTCATGCGACCCGACCAACGCCGGCGTCAGAAGGCCGCCAATGAGGCCGAAGGCGGCAATGGGCTGCCCGTGCCTCAGCGAAAGGATAACCGCGAGCGCGGTTACGCCACCCATCAACACCACCCCCATCACGGGTGATAATAACGCGTAAAGGCTGACGGCGGCGTAGAGGCTGAAATACAAGGCGACGAGACCCGCACCCACCAGGCCTTGCGCAATCCTTACCGAATTGGCGATCCATTCACGGCGTGCGGTCCACTGGCCGGCAGCGATGAGAGCCGCGCCAAAGGCAACACCGAGTCCGATGCGCACCGGGGGCGTGAAATTCAACCAGCCTGCCGCGATCGAGTATTTGACCAGGTAAAATACAGCGCAGATCAGTGATATTGCGCCGACCCAGACCGGAAGCTTGGTACCGATATTGAGCTCGAAACTGTTCCCGTCCTGTTTTTCCCGCTGCGGCCGGCTCGGTGTAATGGTTTCAATGACGAGAGGTCGATCTTCTTCATTATCACCGCGTAGTTGCTCTTCGTAATCCTGGCCCATAAGCTTCTGCTGCCATTTGTTCAGCGTCGGAGCGGGTGATGGCGACGGTGCGACCGGACGCATTTCGGGTTTGTGTTCTGGAACGGGCTGCGGTTCGTGCTTTGGCGGTGCGGCGTGTGCCGTCTGGGATAGGCGACGATCGAGCTCCCTGATCTTGATCCGCATTTCGCTTAGGTCGTCCTCAATGCGACCTATACGCCCGCGGTTGGACCAGGGCAGGAAGAACGTGACGACGGCAAATACACACAGCAGAACCGCAAATAACTCCATGGCCCGCTCCCCTTTTTAATCTGTCAATATTTCCGGTTCTTCTTCCGGAAGCCCTAAACCCGGCATTTTACCCGGTATGCGGGAAAGGTATAGGGCATCGATCTCTTTCCGAAATATCATGAAACTAACGAACCGGTCCCATATCGGGCATGGACCGGAGATAATCCTCGAGCGCAACATCGTCTACATAGAGGCCCCGGACCGATACCGATTGGTTGTTATGCGCCATGATCTCGACATGGAAATCATGGTTGCCGCTGCGGAACAGGCTCTCCAGCCGTTCGGCATTGTGCTCGGGGATCATGTATTTCTCGCGCATGGCCGGCGCAGTTATTACGGACTCGCACGCAGCCCCCGCGGGGACTGAACAACTGACGCCGTGGACCTTCGGGTCGCTGCTGCCGTTGCCGGAGGAATTCAGGCACAGGCAACTTTCATTGGCCGGGGCAGGGGTCTGAATACGCCCGTCGGCAGTCCAGTCGTAACGGTAGGTAAGGTAGTGGCCGTAGAGCAGGTCGCGCGGGTCGTAGGCCGAGATCTTCACGCGCCATAAATGTTGCCCGACATTCTGCTGCAGGCTGGCGTTGCCGGCGACCGCCGCTAGAATAACGACCGGCAGAACAAGCGCCGCAACACCAATTGCCGATTTCCTAGAAGACATGCTCGCCTCCATCCACTGATATTTGCTTGAGGGTTTCCTTGAGGTAGCGCGCCGCGCGCAGAGTCAGGAGCAGCAGCACGCCGCCCGCGATCAATCCGATGCCGGTCGTGAAAAGGCCGCCGAACAGCTCGATATAGACGATAATGATGCGCAGTGTAATGAGGGAGATGGCGTTCGAGACCATCTGCTCATACCCGAAGCGGTGGCCGACCACGCCGAGGAACGCCCAGTAGAGAACGAAATGGATTGCGGCGACAAAATGGAGCTCACCGGCCATTAGCACGAACGGCAGGGTTGATGAGATAAGGCTGCCGATCACAAATGCGAGACCTGTGCGGTCGACCTGGCCGCTTCGGTGATTGAGCCGGAACCAGGCCCATGCCGCGAGCGGCGCCGACAGGCAGACGATAAGCATTTCCGCATAACCGGCGCCGAAGCTGCCCGAGGTCGCGAGGGTTTTGTATAGGTTTTTGGAAATATCGGTATACCAGTAGAAGCTGGCGAGGGTAGCGCCCGCGGCAAGAATGGTCGCGCCGATGCGGAAGAACACGACGCTCCATTGCGGGCGCGCCGATGCCAGCTTTCCGTTCAGGCCACCGGCCATCAACACGAGCGGGGTGAAGAGCGAGAAGGCGAGCGCGACCAGGAAGGCATTTAGGTCGCCGAGATGCTCGAGGACATCGCACAGATTGAATGCGACGGTGCCCAATGCACCGATGGTCCACGGCACAGCGTTGATGAAACTTTCTCCGTACAGGAAAATAGCGGGGGAGGAGATCAGCATCCAGAGGGCAAGCGCGTGGCTCCAGCTTCCACCCAGCTGGAATACCTGCCCGATCAGAGCAATTAGCGTAAGATTGAGAATGAGGAATAGCAGGGACGCGCCCTCGCGCCACCATTTGTTATTGTCACGCGCGGCCTTCCACATCGTGACGGCGGCTCCGACGTTCAGCAGGAAATGCACGCCGATCTTTACCGCGCCGGGCGTATGAACCCAGTTGGATGCAACTACCGACAGAATGCCGATGCCGATCGCAAACAGGGCGACCGCCATCAACCCGCGCAGGAACCGCTTGCCTTGACGTTCCCGCTCGAAGGCGATGATCGCGGCGGACTGTTCAGCCGTAATCAGATTCGCCTTCTCCCACCGCCGGGCGCGGCGGGCCGCACCGGACATGGCACTCATCATGGTCGTGGTCCTGTTTTCTTCCACCGAAGCCTCCTGTTCGTCAATAATGAACGATGTTCAATTATCATTATGGCATAATTCTGAACGTTGTACAATTAAATATTGAACGTTGTTTAAAATCAGGCTATTATGTGGTATAGGGGGATTTCACATGGCCCGCCGCGCCGACCACACCCGCGAGGAACTGAAAAGCCTGATTCTTGACGCCGCCTGGAAGATTACCGGGGCGGAAGGGTTCGAGGGGCTAACGGCCCGGCGCATCGCGTCGGAAATCGGTTATGCGCCGGGGACGATCTATAACCTGTTCGCATCCATGGACGACCTCTATTTGCAGATTTGCGGCCGGACGCTGGATCAATTGTATGGGGTGTTGAGCAGCTCGGAATGTAACAATCCGAAACATGACCCGCTGCGCAATATGAAGATGATGGCCACCCTTTATATGAAATTCGCCCGCGAATACCGGCCGTATTGGCTGATGCTGTTCAGCCACAGAATGCCGGAAAGCCGCAAGACAGATGCCAGACATCAGGAGAAGGTGGATCGTTTGTTCGAGCCGCTGGAGGGCTTGTTACAATCTTATTTTCCGCCGCGGCAGGACCGGAAGCGCAAAATGGCCGCAAGGGTGCTGTGGTCTTCGGTTCACGGCTTGTGTTTTCTTCAGGAAACAGGGAAAATCGAGGTTGTCGGCGGCAAGGCCGACATGGCCGCCGAGATGTCGTCTTATCTGATCGATACCTTCGTCGCGGGCATGAAGACGGGGAAATGAAATGGCAGTCAAGCCGCAGGAAAATGCCGGACAGACACGTGAGGAGATCATCTCCTCCTGCGATTTCCTGCGCGACCTCAGTGAGGAATCGCGCAAGCTGCTCGTGCCCACATTGCAGGAAGTGCGGCTGCGCAAGGGCCAGACGCTTTTCTCGCGCGGCGACCTTTCCGATGGCATGTATTTCATTCTCTACGGCGCTATTGAAATATCGATCTCCGCGCCCGACGGCAAGAAGATCATCCTCAGCATCTTGCCGCCCGGCACGTCGTTCGGCGAGATCGGCATCCTGGACGAGGGCGAGCGTACGGCGGACGCCATTGCCGCCGAGAACTGCCAGCTGCTGATGTTGCGCCATGCGGATTTTATTAAAGCCGCGCGCAAATTCTCGCCCGATGAGTGGATCAAATTCGCGCAGCGCCTGTGCGTATTCCTGCGCAAGGTCAATTACAACCTCGAGACCATGTGCCTGACCAACGCTGAGACGAGGCTGGTGTCGAAGCTGGTCGAGCTGGCGCATGGTAACGAATCGGAAGGGATGGACCTGACCCTGAAAATCTCGCAGTCTCAGCTGGCCGAGATGGTCAATCTGACCCGCGAGACCACAAATAAAATCCTCTCGACGCTTGAGAAAAAGGGCCTCGTGAAGCTCAGCTACGGCAAGATCGAGATTACCAATCTGGCCGGCCTCTTCCTGCATGCGCAGGGCGAAAGCAAGGAGTGATTGTGACTCGAGTCACAATTGCATTGCAATAGCAGTATCAGCTAAAGTATTGATATTACAATAGATTGTGAAACATCCCACAATCTTCCTTAAGTCAATTTAAGCCCAAACGCCCCTATAATTTAAGTGAAAGGCTTTAGAAGAAGGCCTTCGAACAGGGTGGTGCAAAATGGTTGGCGACAGCAAATCACAGATGATGAACAACTTCGACTTTCTTCGGGAGATGAGCGATTTCTCGAAGCGGCTCATTATGCCCGCGCTGGAAGAAGTACGTTTCAAGAAAGGCGACACGATATTTTTCCGCGGCGACCGGGGCGACAGCATGTATTTCGTGCTGCACGGGTCGGTTGAGATTTCGATCGCGACGGAAGAGGGCAAGAAAATCATCCTCAGCATCCTGCCGACCGGTGCCTCGTTTGGCGAAATCGGCGTGCTCGACGGCGGCCAGCGCACGGCCAACGCGATTGCACTCGACAACACTTACATGTGGAAGCTGGAGCAGAAGAATTTTCTCCGCGCGATGGAGAATTTCCCGCCCGAAGACTGGATGAAGATTACGCGCCAGCTTTGCAGCCTGCTGCGCCGGATCGATTACAACCTGGAGACATTCTGTCTCGGCAACGCGGAAACGCGCCTGATCGCCAAGCTGTTCGAGCTGGGCCAGAAGGAAGCCGGGCCATTGCCGAACGAGCTGACGTTGAAGATATCGCAAAGCCAATTGGCGGAAATGACGAACCTCTCGCGCGAGACGACGAACCGCATCCTTTCGCAGATGGAGAAGAATGGCTTCATCAAGCGCAGCTACGGCAAGATCACGATCTTCAAGCTGTCGAAGCTGTTTGTCTACGGCGCCGAGGAAAGCATGGCGTCCTAGGCTGGATTTTCCGTCAGTTCCTTTTCGATCCGCTTGTCCGGCACCAGCCAGACAAGTGCCACGATCACATACAGCGCCATCGCAATTGAAGGGACGAAGTTTGCGGCCAGTATGGCGGCTGCATAGGCCAAAATGGACAGATTGGCCTTCAGATCCCTTCCAAGGGCCTTTGCCAATACGGAATCCTTGCCATTCGCGGCGATGATGGCCCGTTGCAAAATCCACCAGGCGACTGCCGCCATCAGCAATACGAAGCCATACAAGGCGGTCGGCACCGGCGTGAAATGGTTCTGGCCGCTCCAGCCGGTGACGAACGGAATCAGTGACAGCCAGAACAGAAGGTGCATATTCGCCCAGAGAATGCCGCCGCTGACATGCTCGGTCGCCTTCATCAGATGGTGATGATTGTTCCAGTAGATGGCGAGATAAATGAAGCTGAGCACGTAGCTCAGGAATACCGGCAGCAGAGGAATGAGCACCGCGGGGGCGGCGCCCTGCGGCACCTTCAGCTCCAGTACCATAATCGTGATGATGATGGCGATGACGCCGTCGCTGAAGGCCTCGAGCCTTTCTGTGCCCATGCTGTTCATAGGTCCGGATTATACGGGATGCAGCACAAAAAAAAACCGGACCTTACGGCCCGGCGAGTTGAACAGGGAGGTTTCACGTCTGGGAGACGTGGGACCCCGGAGGGTCCGTCAGCGCGGGAAGCGCCGACGCGGATATGTATACCGGGGTGTCGGTATTATCGCAACAAATTTCTGCGCAAACCTGCTATGTAATTTATGCATATCTTATGTATAATAACTAACTTGCTGTTTTTCCATATTTATTTACATAATCATGGTATCGGATTTTAATTGTCATGACGGATCAGGATCATAGCTCCGACGCGGAACCGAGCGCGCTTGCGCGCCGTTTTTTAAAAAGGAGAGGCGATTCTGCCGGTCAAAACATGAAAGGGCATAACATGAAACGGACATTACTGATGGCTTTGGGTCTGCTGGCACTCGGCGGATGCACGCAAAAACTGAATGCTCAGGACGAGGCAATGCTGCAGGAAACCCATACAATGGCGATGCAAAGCCGGGACGAAGCCGCTCGCGCGGCGCAGGAGGCGGCCGCTGCGAAAGCGCAAGCGGATGCCGCCGCGGCCGCCGCGCAAGCCTCAAGTGAACGGGAAAACCGCATCTTCCAGCACGAAGGTAACAAATAGGTCACTCGGCCGATCCGACATAGAACGGCAGGCCGTCACGCGATTGCGCGACGCGGTCCACGGCCTGCCAATCGATCTGCGCCCCGTCGCCGACAAGCCCATTGACCACCGATTGCATGTCGTCGTTGCGATTGTATGAGGCGATCGCGCCTGTCTCCATGATTTCGTCCGCCTGCTGCTGCTCCGGCGTCACCTGCAGCACGATCCTGTCCCCATATCTGCCCAGCTTGTAAGGCGTGTCCACGACGGTAACCTTGGTGCCGATGGGCACCTGCTCGAACAACGCGGGGATGTCCTCAGGATACAGGCGAATACAGCCATGGCTTGAGCGCCGCCCGATGCCCCACGGGCGGTTGGTGCCATGGATGGCGGCGCCGGACCAGCCAAGATACAGCGCGTGGCTTCCCATTGGATTGTCCGGTCCTGCCGGGATCACGTCGGGCAGATCCGGCTCCTCCGCGCGGATGGACGGTGGCGGTATCCATTCGGGACCCTCCTTCTTCCTGACCACCTTCGTGACGCCGGTTGGGGTTTCCCAGCCTTCGCGGCCGATGCCGATGGGAAAGGTCATGACCGTGTGGGGATCCGGAAAGTAATACAGCCTCAGTTCGGCCAGATTGATGACAATGCCTTCGCGCGGCGCCTGGGGCAGGACATGAGCGGTCGGCAAAATCAGTGTCCTGCCGACCG
>DATJGZ010000197.1:0-4351 GCA_035494535.1 Patescibacteria group bacterium
TTTTAAGCGCCGCGAAGCACGTCATCCCGGCGAACGCCGGGATCTTTCTGCTCATTGATCCGGAAGATACCGGCTTGCGCCGGTATGACGGTCTTAATAGGGGGTTGCTCCACAATACCCCTAATACGCCTTTATTTTCGATAAAACTTGACAGAATAACAGGCTTCTGCCATTATGTAAACAAATAAAACGATAAAAATAAGGGTGTGGAGTACGCTGATGACGACAGGACTACCGACGGGAAAGGTAAGCGCAACCGCCACGCGCACCCATCGGGCTTTTTATACCAGCGGAGGAATCCATGAAGCTCGATGACCGCCGCCGCGCGGTGATGAGCGTTCTGGACGACGCCGCAAAAACAGCGGGCATCCCGCGCGACCTTCTCGGCGGCATTTGGCACATCGAAAGCACGTGCGGTTCGGGCCTCAGCAGCGGGACCGGCTCCGAGGGCGATTTCCAGTTTCTCGCATCGACTTTCGCGGGCGAGATCAAGCAGAACGGCAGCAAAATTGCGACGCGCCTGCGCGCGACCGGCCACGCCGACCTTGCGACGGCCGTCGAAAACTACCAGCGCGGCCTGAAGAACGGCACGGTTTCAGAAAGCGATTCCGGCCTGCAGAATCTGCGCTACGATCCCTATGTCTCCACCTACGCCGGCGCGCTGCTCGCGGCCGAGAACGCGCATATAGCGGGCGTCGATCCGTATAACAAGGCCGAATGGGGCGTGATCTATGCAGGCTATAATGTCGGCCCGACGAATGCACGCAAGTTGCGCCATGACTATTACGATACATCCGACTCCGGGGCGCGTCTGGGCAAGGCCGCGCGGGTCAATCCCGCCTTCTACCAGAACCATGCGACGGGTGCCGAAGCGCTGGCCTGTTATCAGGCCAAGCTCTCCGAGCACGTAGACAAGTTCGTCAAACAGTTCGCGAACGGCGCGCCGTCGACGGATTATACGACGGCGCCGACGCGCACCGCGCCGGCCAAATCGTCCTCAACGTCGACGACGACGCCCGTGTACGCGTCGACCAATACGCGCACTTCGTCGGGCACGCAGCCCGATTATTTCGAGGACGTGGTCGGCCATTACCTCGGCGACGGACAGGTGCATAAATACAAGGATACGATCGTCAAGTACGGCATCTGCCAGTCGGCGAACCCGGACGTCGACGTCGCGCATCTGACGCGCGAACAAGCCCTGCAAATTTACCGCGACCGCTACTGGAACAGCCTACACGGCATCCATGACATGTCGCGCGACGACGCCGCAGCGGCCTTCCGCATGTCATACCGCCACGGCGCAACCTATGCGAACAGCCATCTCGATGTTGCGACGACGGCGACGAATACCGAATCGACCGCGCCGCAAAGCATGCGGACCAGCTTCCAGACCAGCAGCGCCTTGCCCAAGACCGAATCGCTGGCGGTGAAATTCTTCCGTGCGGCGGAAACCGAGCTTCGCAATTTCTTCACCCTGCCGACTTCGACGCCGGCGTTTTCATTCACATGAGGACGGCGCGGCCATGGGCCTGAAGCACAAATTCCCGGCAGGCAATAACGGACGCGGCATCACGCTGGAGCAGCGCCGCGACGCCGTGATGAGCGTGCTGCACGACGCCGCCGCGAGCGCGCACATCCCGCACGGACTGCTCGGCACCGTCTGGGGCATCGAAAGCCATTTCGGCAAGCACCTGACCAGCCCGACGCGCTGCTCGGGCGACTTCCAGTTCTCGCGCCGGACCTTCGCCAACATCATCCGCGACCACGGCGCGCAGATCGCCGAGCGGCTGAAGGCCATGGGACACGGCGAGACGGCCGACCGGGTCCGGGACGCCTACCACAAGCTGCATGCCGGCGCGATCGACCTCAACGACCGCGCGCTCAGCGCGCTGCGCCACAACGCCTATGCCTCGACCTACGCCGCCGCGCACCTGATGCACGATACGGCGCGGCTGGTGCATGTCGATGCATCGAAGCAGGAGAACTGGCACTATATCTATGCCGGATACAATCTGGGGCCGAAGGCGGTCGAGAAAATGCGTCACCAGTTCGCGCATACGCCGGACGTCAAGAATCATTTGGGAAGCGTCGCGCGGCACAACCCGCAATTCTTCCACAACCATGCAACGGGCGCGCAGGCCCTGCACAACTACCAGCGCTTCATGCGCGACTATACGGACATGTTCTTCGCGCACCTCGACCCGAAGCATGCGAAGACGATGATGGCGTCGAATGAGACATCACAGACTCCGGTGAAATCGAAGGATGAACCGGGCTTCCTGTCCGGCATTTTCAGTCTCGTGAACGATATAAAGGAAACCGCCCGCACCTACCTCGCCGGCGAGCCGCGCGAGGTTACAGGGCCGGGGGTTAGGGCGCCGGTGTTTGTTTGATTTGTCAATGGAATTGCGGTTGTGAACGCAAATGAGCAATCCGTTGATCCTGAAGAAAGATCGAATCGCAAACAGCAAAAACAATCTCTGATATTGGGTTATTGATCACTTGTTCTCGACTGAGAGCCTCACCCACAAGTGCGTTCGTACTTATTTGCCGTTCCTTTGCATTAATGACCATAAAGCTAGGACCTGACTTTAAATGGCGAAACGCAATTGCTACAGCCTGCCTGTCACTTGCGCTTGTATTCTCTCCCCACTTGCCCAAAACTAGATCGAAATTTGCCTCCTGCTCATCGTGCCCGGGGGTCCATTCAACGAAATATGCAGCGACGGCTATGCCGTCCCGTTCCGCATAGCCCCAAATCCGTTCCGTCATATTACCGCAGCAGGGGCACGGACCGAACTTGATGTGATGCTCGGGATTTATTGCAAGCTGAAATTCCATTTTTTCCAACGTAACTACAAAGCGATTCTATTAATTATCTCATCCTATCGGCTGAAAACAATAGGCCGTCATCCCGGCGCAAGCCGGGATCTTTCTGCTCGTTAATCCGGAAGATACCGGCTTACGCCGGTATGACGATATAAAAACTCTGTCTTTCTCTGTTTATCTGTGGTGTTAAAAATTTCTTCAAACACCAGAGCCAGACAGATGCAGACAGAGAAAAAAATCATCGTCATTCCGGCGAACGCCGGAATCCAGGGACACAATCACAAATCGTGCATGGGACTCTGGATCCCGGCGTTCGCCGGGATGACGAGTTGAGGTTTAAGCCGCCTTGTCGAGCGCCTGGACGAGGCCGCGGACGGCATCGACCGACTTGTCGAACATCGCCTTCTCGTCCTTGGTGAACTGGACCTCAATGATCTTCTCGATTCCGTTCGCGCCGATCACCACCGGCACGCCGATATAAAGGCCCTTCACGCCGTACTCCCCGTTCAGCTTGGCGGCGCAGGGCAGGACGCGCTTTTTGTCCAATAAAAAGCTCTCCGCCATCGCAATCGCGCTCGCGGCCGGGGCGTAGAACGCCGAGCCGGTTTTCAACAGCGCCACAATCTCGCCGCCGCCATCGCGCGTGCGCTGGACGATCTTGTCGATCTTCTCCTGCGTGCTCCAGCCCATTTTCACGAGGTCCGGAAGCGGAATGCCCGCGACGGTGGAATAGCGCACCAGCGGCACCATCGTGTCGCCGTGGCCGCCGAGAACGAACGCCGTCACGTCCTCCACCGACACGCCGAATTCATCGGCGAGGAAGTGGCGGAAGCGCGAGCTGTCGAGAACGCCGGCCATGCCGACGACCTTGTTGGGCTTGAAGCCGGTCACGCGCTGCATGACCTCGACCATCACGTCGAGCGGGTTGGTGATGACGATGACGAACGACTCGGGCGCGTGCTTCTTGATCGCCTCGCCGACCGTTTTGACGATGCCGGTGTTGATGCCGATGAGGTCGTCGCGGCTCATGCCCGGCTTGCGCGGCACGCCCGCGGTAACAATAACCACATCCGCGCCCTTGATGGCGGCATAGTCGTTGCTGCCGGTGTATTTGGCGTCGAAGCCCTCGACCGGGGCGAGCTGCGCGATGTCGAGCCCCTTGCCCTGCGGCACGCCCTCGGCCACGTCGACGAGGATGATGTCGCCCAATTGCTTCTGGCCCGCCAGCAGCGCCAGCGTTCCGCCGATCTGTCCCGCGCCCACGAGGGCGATTTTCTTGCGTGCCATGTGATTAACTCCGTTTGTTGGGTTGAATGCTCTCCGCCCTGAAATATAGCCCTTCGCACCTGCGAGAAAAAGGCCAAAATCAGGATTTTCGTAAACCCACGAAATCGAGCGATTCCGCCAGTTCCGCGTCGGTGAAGGGGTAATCCGTGCCCCCACGCGGGTAAATGAGTTCCTTGGGCGGCACCTGCCCCATCTCCTGCTGCAGGCGCAGGGCCATGCGCATCGACAGCTT
>DATJGZ010000198.1:0-10118 GCA_035494535.1 Patescibacteria group bacterium
TGCCGCACCCGGCACGATCGTGAGCGCCGCGGCGAGACCGAAGATCGCGGTCAGCCCGGCCTTCGCCGTGCGTGAAACTTTTTTCAATGAATCGGGTTCGATCTGCCACGTCATGACTGCCTGCCTGTTCTCCTCGTTTTCCGGTCTTATGGACCGTCCCGTCTTGTATGGCGGGCAGCGCCTTCAGGCGCCTTTTTGGTTATCGAAAAAAAATCGAATGGGGTTGACGATAATCCTATTTGCGAAACGCGCAATAGTTTTTTTATGGGATATGAATATACATAAAAAGCGGGCCCCGTAAGGGGCCCGAAGTGTGAGGAGTCAGTCGAAATCCGTCGTCAGAAATAGACGCCGGGTATCGGCGTCCCGCCTTGCGGCGAGGGCCGGAACGTCTGGGGCGCCGATAGGCCGGCCGGCAATGCTGGCTGCGATGCCGGTGCGGTCCTCGGTCCCTCAATCTGTTTCGCTGCGCGCATGACCGCATCCTCCATAAGGGAGAGGTCGGTCATGGCGGCCTTGCGCTCGGCTTGGTTGCCGGTGCGCAGGGTCGCGCGCAGTGAATCGGTGAGCTGGCTGAAGGCGCGGCCGAGCGTCTGCGGCGTGGCGTGCGTGCCGCCCGCCATCGCGACCAATTGATCCCTTAGCGCATTCGTTCTTTGCTCCTGTGCGATCTGCTGGGAAAGCGACGGCGGTGCCGGCTCGCGCATCAGTCCGCGGAAATCGAAGCCGACGTTTTGCAGGGGCGTCTTGCTGGCATCCATGCCGCGCATGTCGATCACCTGCGGCAGGGCGCGGTTCATATCGTCGCGCAGGCGCAGCGCGTATTGATACGCTTCCTCATATGACGGGTCCTCGTGGCGCAGCTGGTCCATCTGCTTGGTGTCATACAAATTCGCCTGCATCAGGCGGATCATCAGGCTCTTCTTCGAATCCAGCGCGTTGCGCTCGACGATGCGGTTGGCAAGCTGGCGGATCTGGTCCATCGACATATGCCGTAGCCCATCGACGCCGCGCGTGTCGATCTCGTGCTGCGCGTCGCGCAGGCCGTCGTGGATCGTGTACATAAAGGCGGTGTAGTGCCGGAATTCGCCGGGTGAGATCAGTCGCGCCGCTGCCGGGCCGTTGAGCGCATCGGCGACAAGGCGCAAGCGCGCCGCTTCCTCGGCAAAATTCGTCACGCCGTCCTGACGTGCCAGCATCAGCGCGGCGAAGACGTCGCCGTACATCTCGCTTTTATGGCGGTGGATGATGTAGTCATCGAGGCTTTCGTAGTCGCCCTGGTGCGGGCCTTCATACAAACAATGTCCCGCTTCGTGGTAGTCGACCCATTTCTGGAACACGTCGAGCGTGGGGATTCCCTGCATTTGCCGCCCGGCGAGGCCGGGGTGGAAACTGTCATTCATGCCGGCGAGCATCCGCGCGTACGAGTCGGCGTCGAGGTCCGGGAACTGGCCGAAGACGGTGCAGTAGCCGCCGCTGCCGAGGCCCTCCGAAGGCCCGGTGTCCTGCGGCAGGGTGAAGCCCCCGGCCTGCGTTACTTCGTCGACGAGATCGCGCAGGCTTGCCGGGTCGACCGGGTGACCGGTGCGCGACTGGATGAAATCGGCGATCAGCTTCTCGCGCGCCTTTATGTCATCCGGCGCGGTCTGGGCCAGCGCCAGATTCAGGCGGAACCAGTCGCGGTCCATCATCACTATATGTACGTCGTGCGCTTCGCGGTTGAATAATTCCGTCAGCGTGCGGTCGCGTTGCGACAATTGTGTCTGCGATTCAAGTTCGGGGGCGGGTTGTTGCTGGGTCTGCGTCTGGCGATTGTCATTGGACGCCGGCGCGGGCGCAGCAGCAATGCCGGCGAAGGGCGCCAATATAGCTATCGCGGCCGTCGCAAATGCGACAGCCAGTCGGCTCCGTCCAGACATGTAACTTCCCTGTTTGTACTCTTTTTAAAATTTTATGGCGTTCAGTGTAGTCCTTCGGGAAGAAATGGCAAGGTTTAAGTGTCTGGAATATCTATGAAAATTGATAGTTATGACTAGGTATTATCGCTTTACCAGCCGCGCGGCGTAAAAGCCGTCGCAGCCGCCATGCACCGCCATGTGGAACGGGAACAGGCGTAAATCGCCCGTAGTGGTGACCATATCGGGCGCGCCGCCGAACTCGGAGATTTTGACCGGCAGGCGCGTGATGCTGTTGTTGCGCTCGAGCAGCGCTTCCACCCGCATCTCGCCCTCGGCTTTTTGCAGCGAGCAGGTGCAGTAGATGAGGATGCCGCCAGTGGCGAGCATCTGTGCAGCGTTGTCGAGGAGCCGGGCCTGCAATGACCCCAGCCGCTCCTCATCCGTCGGTGATTTCAGGTGCATCACATCGGGGTGGCGGCGGATGGTGCCGGTGGCGGTGCAGGGCGCATCGAGCAGCACGAATTTGACAGGCGCTTTCGGCTGCCAGATCGCGGCATCCGCCACTTCCGTCGTTACAGATTTTGCAAGATGCAGGCGTTCCAGATTCTGCGCCAGCCGCCGCAGGCGCGGTGCCGAACGATCAAGCGCCGTCACCTGCGCGCCCAGCGCCGCCAACTGCGCGGTCTTGCCGCCGGGCGCGGCGCAAAGGTCGATGATTGTTTTGCCGCTCACATCGCCGAACAGCCGCGCCGGAATGGCGGCGGCGGCATCCTGCACCCACCACTCGCCATCGGCATAGCCGGGCAGCTCGGTGACAAGGCCGCCCCCGCGGCGCAGAGATCCCGTGGGCAGCACAGTCGCCTCCAGCGCCTGCGCCCATTGCTCGCGTTTCGATAAATCCTTGACGGTGATATCAAGCGGCGCTTCGGCAAGGCTGGCCTGCGCGATTTCTGCCGCCGTGCGGATGCCGAAATCGGCCACCCATGCCTTGAGCAGCCATTCGGGAATGTTGAGACGCGAAGGGTCCTGTTTTTCGAGCCAGCCGCGCCCGTCCTTCGCCGTGCGGCGCAGTACGGCGTTGACGAAGCCCTTCTGGCGCTCAAGGCCAATTGTCTCCGCCAGATTGACGGCGGTGTCGACCACGGCATAGTCCGGTGCATTCATGAAAAGTATTTGTGTAACGCCGAGGCGCAGCAAATTGTGCAGCAATGGCGGCTTCGGTATCTCATTGCGCTCGGTCGCTTTCAGAATGATATCGTCGACCTGGCCTTTGCGGCGGATGGCCGTGGTCGCGAGCATGCGCACGAAGGCGCGGTCGCGCGGATCAAGCGCCAAAAAGCCCTGGTGCTCCTCGAGCGTCTGGTCGAGCGGCTGCTTGCGGTCGAGAACATGCGAGACGATGTCGAGCGCCGCGCGCCGGGCGGCGAGTCCCGCGTCCGTTTGCTCCAAACGTTGCGTCGATTCCATCAGGTGCCCGTCTTGCGGGCGGAGGCGAGGGCGTTTTTGATCTCCTCCTCCAGATTGCACGAGTAGTCGATCAGGATCGTGTAGAGCTTGCGCACGAGGTCGGGATCGAGTCCGAGTTCGTCAGCGACGGATGCCGCATGCTCGCGCACGGCCTCGACACGGTCATCGAGCACGGCGGGGATATTCTCGCGGAATTTCAGTGCGCCGACTTCGCGGATGATGGCGATGCGCTTGGCGAGAAGCTCTACGATCTCTTCATCAAGGGCATCGATGCGTGCGCGGTAGGGTTCGAGGACTTTCATGGCATTCAGTGTCTTGTAGGGTTACACATCCGCAGGCATATTAGCCCCATGACCCCGCAAAAGCCAACACAACCGCCCGCCCCGGCAAAGCCGCAGAAAACCGCGGAAAAACTGCAGGAAAAACCGACGGAGGTCGGCGGCCCCAAAGGCCCCGAGCCAACCCGCTATGGCGATTGGGAAATCAACGGCAAGTGCGTGGATTTCTGAACCGGGAAGAGTTCTTTTCAAAGCGCTGGAACCAGGACGCGATGGACTAAATTGGGAATCCAGTTTTTTTGTGCTTGCCTTTCCTGAGTCTGCCGTGCGGCGTCATACGCTTGGACGCTGTCGTCCCCTCCGTAAACCGGATGGCGTAGGGCACTGCTGTACGTACTGGTTTCGACCTTTTTTCCCCTGAATATAGCATCCCAGGCGTGCGGAACCAGCGCTTGCCGGTAAACGCTTTTTGGGCCCCCCGAAGGGGGTTGCGTAGCTTCAACGATGTTACCCGAGGGCGTATAGATGAAGGCGTGGCCGTCAACTTCCTTAGGCTTTCCGGACGTCTCGCCCGGCATATAGAAATAACTGCCCGGCGTTTTAAGATCGTTGGAGCCGCCTTGCGGGCCTTTGAGAAAATGATTTTCGGCATTCTGAATGGCCATTCCTTCGATGAGGGACATTTCCTTGCAATCCAGTTCAGCAGACGGTTTGGCGGTCGGGTTTTTTCTCGCCGCATCTATATCCGGCGAGAGGTCGGCATTTGGGGAGTTTGTATGTTTCAGCGGCTTATCCTTCGTGTCGGTCCGGTAATCCGCCAAGCCGGGTATTGCACATCGGGACTGGGCGGCATGAAAAGCGATCTGCTGCTCCCAAAGTATGCGGTCATCCCGGGTCCAGCTTTTTTTCTGCAGGAGAGTCTCGCATTTAGGATCTTGCTGGATTCTACGAATCGTGTCGGCGTTTATGGCCCTCTGGGCCCGTGCGTATGAATCGTTTCCATTCAGATTTAGCTGTTTATTATTGTAAGGGTTGGACGAAGCGGTCGCATCTCCCGTCTTCAGGATGTAATTGAAATTAACGGCTGTTTCTCCGCCGTCGATATGTATGTGGTTGCCATTGGGGCTCAGGATCGATGGGGGCACACGGTCGCTTTTGGAATTAAAGATCGACGCTACAACACCCCTGACTTTATCCGCCAAACTCGTACCGCCCATAGTGACCCTAACCATTGGTTTCGGTTACCCCGACATGCTATGGCATAATTATGAAAAATATATTAAGAGGGCGGGTACAGATGCCGGTTTTGAATTAACTCGCTGATTTACCATATCTTAAGCCCGAATCGTTATCATTTTAAGGGGTAACGGGGGCTTCGAGGGCGTGGGCATACATCTGGAAGGCTACGACCAGAAACGGATGCAGGATCTGCAAAAGAGCCTGACCGGCGAGAACGTCAATGTCTCGCTGATAAGCATGAAGGACGCCCTGTACATCGCCAAAAGCGACCGCAAGCCCGAGGAATTCGGCCTCACGACCGACCAGCTGCGGCTCGTCACCATCGTCAAGGAAATGCAGAAAACCGAGCTCGGCCGCGATCTGACGCAGAAAGCGGCCGCGAAGGATGTCTGGCTGACGGTCGACAATAAAGAAAGCAACGGCAGCAAGTACAATTACTACAGCAGCGACAAGAACGTCGTCGCCTTCGCGTTCCACGACAAGCCGGGCGCGGGCGCCAATAACCCCTCCGCGCAGCCCGACGTTGTCGCCAACGAGGTCACCAGTAACTATCTCGGCACCGCGTATCACGAGCTCGGACATTTCTACCAGCACGACTATCTGCACAACGGCCAGGCGCCAGCGGACCTCAGGAGCTTCGACAAAAGACTTTGGGAACTGAGCGTCGAGGCACAGGCCGACCAGTTCGAAGCCGAAGGGCTGCGTCAGACTGCCATCGCGAACGGCCAGCCGGCGCCGCCCCAGAAGGACCGTTTCAATGATTTTGTGAACACAATCAGGAACGACGATTTTCACAAAGCTTACTATGGCGTCGAGCGGGGAAGCCTCCACGACGGGCGTGCTGTGACGGGAACCGAATATGCCGCGGCCTTCGGCGTCGTCCCCGGAACGCCGGGCAATTTCATGCAGGACCGGATCAAAACTACGGGTGATCTCTACCGGACGATCGTTTATCCGGATGCCAAGCTCAGTGACCGCTTCAACAAGGAATCGCAGCAGGAAGCAGGCATACAGTTCAGCCGCGATGACCTGTTGGACCGCAATAAACGGAGCGGCGTCAGTGTGACCGAATCTCCGAAAGACGGAATTATCATGGTCGCGTCGAAAACCAGCGAGAACGGCAACGACAAATACGAGCTCAAGGCTTTCAAGAAGATCAACGGCGCCGATCCCAATTCGGGATATACGATGATCGATTATAAGGCCGCACAACAAGCGGCGGGATCGACGCCCCCCGCCTTGTCGGTCACGGATACGAAAGGCCGCGGCGCAGGATATAAATTTGAGGCGAAATTCGACGAAAAAGGCGTCCAGTCGGACATTGCAAAACAGAATCCGAAATCGGGACACTTTGACGTCGTCGCCGAAACCAAGAGCAGCTATAACAAGGCCGAGCCTTATGAATCGCCGGTGGTTGCGCCTCCCGCGAAGACCGATCCGGCCGGCGGTTCAAAGACCCCGGTCGCGCCTGTGGGCACGCCTCCGAAAACGTCTGCCGGTACTCAGCCCAATCCCGACGACGTGAAGGCCATCCAGACCGAGCTCAAGCGGCGCGGCATGTATAACGGTCCGGAGGACGGCCAGTGGAATGCCGATGTCAATCACGGCCTGAACCGGTATCTGCACGAAGCGCAGCAGCGCGGCACGGATAACGGCACGTATCATTATAAAGTCGACCAGATCTACGGTACGCGCACGCAGGCCTCGATGGAGGCGGCGATAAAGGCAAAGGACCCGGCCGCGCCAAGCATTGCGATGCTCAAGGCGCTCAACGACATGCGCGATTCCGGCGCGTTGCGGGCTGTCTATCATAAGGAAGATTTGAGTGCGTCCGGCCCCGCGCCGATAGTCACGGCTCCGCCGACGGTGGCGCCCATTTCCACGCCTGTCGGCGGCCAGCTGACGCCGCCCAAGACGGGGCCCGGGGAAACATACACGCCGCCCGTGCCGCCGCGTACGCCGCCGGGTAGCGGGAACGGAACGGTTCCCCCCGTTCAGTCGCCGCAATACCCACCGCAAACGAGGCTGCCGCAGGGAGCCGTCGATCTGACCGGCATGACTAGGGTGGATAAATACGGCTCGCTTCCCGTGACGCTCTATGACGGGCAGGGGGGCGCATCCAGAGTCATGATGGATCCTCACGCGCTTTCTGGCGTGGTTCAGGTAAGCCGCGACCCGCGAATGCCGAACAATGTTTTACTTAGCGTCAGTGACCGGGACGGACAAAACAGCACGGCATATTCCATGTCGCCCAGCGACGCCGGGCGCATGCTGGCCGGTTACGGCAGTCCGGCCAACCCGCTGTACCAGCAACTGCGGGGAATTAACTTCCAGATCGTCGCCGAGCAGGCGAACGCCCGGCAAGCCGCGTCCACCCCGGAGCGCCGGTGGGAGGCAGCCTATGGCCAGCCGCCTTATTCGAGCGGAGACAGCCGCGCCACGCGGTCGAGCCGGGATTTTCCCACCGCGCCGCAGATGGGCGCCGCCTTCACCATGGAATCGCGCGGTGTCGGACCTTACGCCACGATGATGGCCCAGCGCGAGGCAATGATCATGGCGCAGCGTGAGCGGATCATCATGAATGCCGGCGGTTTCGAGCCGCGCGAGCGGGGCGGCGTATCGGTCAATATCGGCATCCGTCTCGGGCGCTGATTCCGCCATTCCTTTTTCGAATTTGTGCATTGCAAAAAATTTCCTTGCCCGGGAAGGGTCGTTCGTGTTTCCATTTAAAAATGGAGAAGACCATGCTGAAACGGACCGCCATTACCGTCCATTGCGCAACCGCCGCCTCCTTTGACGCGGTTGCGCCGTCTTACGCCCTCAATCAGGGCGAACCGGTAATCGTGGGCTGACCGGCAGGGATTTTCCCGAACTGTCAGCCAACTCGAAAGGCTGACAGGCATAGGCTCCCATAATCCATCTATCGCCCCGTCCGCCTTTCAAAGACAATGAAAGGAAGGACGCCATGAGCGCATTGCAGACTGAAAAAGACCCGATCCTGATCGACGTTCCGATGCCCATCGAAACGCCGCGACTGATCCTGCGCCCGGTGGCGCCAGGCGATGGCGCGGCCGGCTTCGAGTGCGTCAGCGAAACTTGGGACCAGCTCAGCACCTGGATGCCGTGGGCGGAAAAACGCCCGACGATTCAGGAGCAGGAGGCGCGCGCCCGTCGCGTCCACGCGCAGTTCATCCTGCGCGAGGACATTCCCGTCGTGGGGATCGAAAAGGCTTCGGGCCGCGCTGTGGTCTGGACGGGCTTGCACCGCTTTTGCTGGAAGCTGCGCCGGTTCGAGATCGGCTATTACGTGCGTGCAAGCGCCCAAGGCGCGGGCTTTGCCACCGAGAGCACGAACGCACTCATCCGCTATGCCTTCGGGGCCCTGGATGCGCGCCGGGTCGAGATCTGCCATGCCGACGGCAACGACAGAAGCCGCCGCGTGATCGAAAAGCTTGGCTTCGAGCGCGAGGCGGTGAAGCGCCAGGCCGGGTTGCTGCCCGGCGGCCGCTTCGCTGACCATTACACCTACGTCCGGCTCGGCATCGAAGGGCTGCCGCCGCTCGACGTGCGATGGGGGCCGCCATGACAGACGAACAGATACTCGTCGATCTGCCGCTGCCGATCGAAACGCCGCGCCTTATCCTGCGTCCGGCCATGCCAGGCGACGGGGCCGAGACGGCGCAGGCGGTCGAGGAAACATGGGACGACCTCCGTCAATGGATGGACTGGGCGACGGTTCTGCCGGACGCCGAGGAGTGCGAAATCCGCGCGCGGAAGAACTACGCCGATTTCCTGCTGCGTGAGGATTTCAACTTCCGCGGCATCGAGAAAAGCTCCGGCCGCATCGTTGTGTGGTCGGGCCTGCATGTCATCGACTGGCCGAGCCGCAAGTTCTACACCGGCTATTGGGTGCGGGAAAGCGCGCAGGGACGCGGCTACGCCGCCGAGGTCTGCAACGCCGTCGTGCGCTACGCGTTCGCGGTGCTGGGCGCGCGGCGGGTGGAGATCACGCATTCCGAAGGCAACGAGGCCAGCCGGCATATCGTTGGAAAGCTCGGCTTCGAGAAGGAAGGCGTGCGCCGGGCCGGCATGCTGCTGCCCGACGGGCGGCAGGTCGACAGCCATGTCTATTCGATGCTGACGCCCGACCGGCTGCCGCCGCTCAATGTGCGATGGGGGCTGCCATGAGAAATCTTCTTATCCGCGACGTGAAGCGCAACGCCGTCCTCACGGCGTACCATACGATGTTGCTCAACACGATGTTCTTCGTGCCGGTGCTGGTGCCGTATTTCCACGACGTGCTCGGCGTCGGCTATCAGGGCTTCATGCTGGCGCAGGCGATCTTCTCGGGCATCGTCATTCTGATGGACGTGCCGACGGGACTGCTCGCCGACATCTGGACGCGGCGTACGACGATGATCGTAGGCACAGCGATATATTGTGTGGGCGAACTCATGTTGTTGTTCGTTCACGGCTTCATTGGTGCTGCCTGCGCGGAAGCATTGCTCGGCGTCGCCGTCAGCCTGCTATCGGGTGCCAAAATGGCGCTGCTCTACGACAGCATGGTCGAGGCGGGGCAGGAGGCCGACTATCGCCGCAAGCAAGGTTTCGTGCACGGCAGCGGCCTTTATGCCACGGGTGCGAGCGCTCTTCTGGGCGGCTGGCTCTACCAGCACAACCACTACCTGCCGATGGCGCTGAGTGCCGTCATGGCGCTGTCGGCGACGCTGCTTTCGGCCCTGATTGCCGAGCCGAAGCGCCACCGCGAGGCGGTGCGCAGGCATCCACTTGCCGACATGATCGAGACGATGCGCTACGCGCTGCACGGCCATCGCGAGGTGGCAGGCATTATTCTTCTCTCCGGCATCGCGTTCGCGGTCACGCGCGTGATCTTCTGGGCGCAGCAGCCTTATTACATCGCGATGGGTATTCCCGTTGCATGGTTCGGTGTGCTGACGGCGGTCAACTTTATGATCGCCGGCTTGGGCGGGCATTTCAGCCACACGCTCGACCGCTTCGCTGACGACTTGACGATCCTGCGCGCGTGCCTCGTCGCGGCGTTCGTCGTCTGCTTCGGGGCCGGCGTCGCGCCGGGCTGGTTCGGCGTGACGCTGCTCGTGGCGGGCGGGGCCATCTACGGCATCGGCTGGGCGCGGACGCTCACGGCGATCAACCGGCTGGTGGATTCCGCGCGGCGGGCGACGATCCTGTCGACGGCGAACTTCATGCTCAGCGT
>DATJGZ010000199.1:0-15798 GCA_035494535.1 Patescibacteria group bacterium
AAAAGACCGCGCCGAAGGACTGCCAATCCTGCGCGCGAAATCCTGGAGCGCCGCCCTGCGGTCGTTCAGCATCGCCATCTCGGCGCTCAGGATACCGAGCTCCTCGGCCATGATCTCGGAGTGCTCCGCCATTTCCTCAGCGATGCGGTTGACGGTTTGCTCAAGCCCGATGCCGCCCTGGACGCAGATCAGCATCATATCGAGAGCATCGGGGAACGTCGTCGTGAATTCCTGCGAGCGCTTCTGAATCTGGTTTTTGATCAGAAGCACGGGCAGCTTAAACCCGGCAAAGGCGCAGATGACAAGCACGATCAATTTCGTCTTTTCCGACATCTCGTTGTGCTCGGGATCGGCATGGACATGGTGGCTGATCATGACCATGGCGAGAATGCAGAAAACGATCGGCAGGAGAAATCTTGCAAGGATGAACTTGAAAGGCGCAGAAGGGTTGCGAATCCCCGCCTGAAGCATGAGCGTACGCGCCTTCTCGCCCATTTTTCCGAGCTGCTGCTGCACCTTGAAGAAGGTTGCGACGGAATCGCGCGCCGACACTTCCTGCTTTTTCTTTCCGCGCGAGGCCATTTCCTCGCGGGACTGCTCGAATAGAGCTTTGCGGCGTTCGGTGATAACGGAGCGGTATCGTTCCTTTTTCTCCGCGCTCTTGAGGAACGGCAGCGCAAAGGCGACGAAGGACGCGGCGGCGGCAAGGGCGCTTACAAGAACTATGATTGTATCTGACGAATATTCCATAGCGCCGGCTCTATATCTTGAAGTTGATCATGATCTTCATAATGAAAATGCCCATGCCCATCCAGCAGGCGGCGCCCGCCAGTAGGAATTTACCGGTCCCCGTATGAAGCAGCGGGTCCATGTAATCGGGATTGATGAGGAACAGGCCGCCGCCCACAAGGAACGGCAGCGAGCCGATGATCATCGCCGACGCCTTGGCCTCGGATGAGAGCGCTTGCACTTTGCGGCGCAGGCGATAACGCGCGCGTATGACTTTGGCAAGGTTTATCAGCACTTCCGAGAGGCTCGCACCCGTCTGCGCCTGAATGGAAAGCCCCGTCGCCAGCATCTGCATTTCGGTCAGCGGCATTCGCCGCGCCGCCTGCAACGCCGCCTCCGGCAGCGGGATGCCGATTTTCTGCGACTCGTACATCAGTGACATTTCCTCGCCGACCGGTCCATCGAACTCGCGTCCCGCCATGGCCACCGCTTCGCTTACGGGCATGCCGGCCTTGAGCAGGCGCGCCATGGCCTCGAGCGCGTCGGAAAATTCTGTCAGAAATGCTTTCTGGCGACGCTTGATCTTCCACCGCAACGCGTAACGGGGCACGCCCATAAGACCGATGATGAAGAACAGGAACACGACAAAATTGGACATGCCCATAAGCTTTCCGAGCACGGTGAAAACCACTGCGGAAAGCAAAGAAAAAAGCCAGAAGTGCATGGGCGTGAACTTGAGCCCCGCTTGCCCCAGTGACGCGGCCAAATCGGCCTTGTGCTTCTCCTTGCCCCCTCCCGCCTGGTCTTGATCCTTGAGCTTCTTCGCGATTTCGGCCCGGCGCTTGTCCTGCTCGTTGCGCGGGCCATCGCCAGCGGCATCCCCACCCGCAGTAGCGGCCCGGCTCTGGATCACCGAAAGCATGCGTTGGCGTCGCTCGGATTCGCGCTTCATCACGATCGCCATCACAATGCCGATCGCGACGATCAGGATAACGATGATAGCGATCAGAAAAATCGGATCCATGTCAGCCGTATGCCTCTTCCATCGCCTCGAGCACGAGTTTTTCAACGCCGTACTGCCGCGCCTTGTCGTAGAATTTCGGCCGCATGCCGGTCGACCGGTGGCGGGTGATCAGCTTGCCATTCTCATCCTCGCCTTCAACGTCGAGAACGAACAGGTCCTGCATCGTCACCACATCGCCTTCCATGCCCGTGATTTCGGTTACATGCGTGGTTTTACGCGAGCCGTCGCGCAGACGCTGGACCTGGATGATGACGTTGACCGCGGACGCTATCTGTTCCTTCACGGCTTGCGCGGGCAGGTTGAGGCCGCCCATGGCAATCATGTTCTCCATACGGGTGATGGCCTCGCGGGGGTTGTTGGCGTGCACGGTTCCCATCGAACCGTCGTGACCGGTGTTCATGGCCTGCAGAAGGTCGAAGGCCTCTGGTCCGCGCACCTCGCCGACGATGATCCGCTCGGGGCGCATACGCAGGCAATTCCTGACTAGATCGCGCATGGTGACCTGCCCCACGCCCTCGAGGTTGGGCGGACGGGTTTCCAACCGGACGACGTGCGGCTGCTGGAGCTGCAGTTCGCAGGCGTCCTCACATGTAATAATGCGCTCGTCGGAATCGATATAGCGCGTCAGGCAGTTCAGCATTGTCGTCTTGCCCGAGCCGGTCCCGCCGGAAACCAGAACGTTGACCCGGCATCGGCCGACCGCCATCACGAGCTTGGCGCAGGACGGCGTCATCGAGCCGAAACCGACCAGTTTTTCCAGGGTCAGCTTTTCCTTCTGGAACTTACGGATCGTCATGCACGAGCCGTCGACGGCGAGCGGCGGGATGATCACGTTCACACGGCTGCCGTCGGGGAGACGCGCATCGCAGATGGGCGACGATTCATCGACGCGACGGCCGATGGCGCCGACAATACGCTGGCAGATCGTGGTCAAATGCTGGTTGTCACGAAACTTGACGTCGGTTCTCTGAATCTTGCCCTTGAGTTCGATATAAACGATCTCAGGACCGTTGATCATGATATCCGCGATGCCATCCATCTCAAGCAAGGGCTCGAGCGGACCGAAGCCGAGCATGTCGTCGCCGCATTCCTTGGCGACCTGCTCGAGTTCGGCCGGCGTAATATCGAGGTTGCGGAAACGGGCAATCTCCTCAACCGCGGACTTGACCTCATCCCGCGCCGCCTTGGCATCCATGCGCGACAACGCTTTCAGATCAATACCATCGCGCAGGTCCAGCCAGATTCGGTTGCGCGCGCGCTGCAAGCGCAGCGAAGTCATGTTGTCCTGCGTAGAAGGGGCTGGCTTTTCTTCCTTCGGCGCAGGCTCGAGTGAAAGAATATCATCGCCAAGCGGCTTCACCTTCTTGGGCGCGCCCGTCGCGGATTCCTTTTTTGCGCCTCCATCGAGTGCCGAAAGCGCCTGAAGCTGTTCCATCTGCTCCGGCGTCACATTCCGCGGTTTCGATTCACCGCCTTCCGCGGATTTCGACTGCTCTTTTACCGCCGGCCCGTCAGGCCGCAGGCTTGCGGGCGCTTTGCCGGGCGGACTTGAACCTGTTTTCTTACCGAACATGCCCAGCCCCTATGATTTGGCTTTCAGCTTGGTGATCCATCCGCGCAATCCGCTCTTCTGATCGGCATTTTCGTTGGCGGTCGTGCTTCCGCCATCGTTTCCGAAAATCGTCTTGCGCACGAGCGCGAGCAACTGGATAACGATGTCCGCGCCTTTGCCATCGGCGAAAAGCTTCTGTCCCTCGTTCTCTGTCCTCATAAAAAGGTCGGGGTCAAAATCGATCGACGCGCCGATTTTCCGGTCAAGCCCTTCCTCGATCTGCGCGCCCGGAATTTCTGCGCGCGCCGACATTCCGGCCATGTTGATGACGACGCTGACCGCCGTGTCCGAAGATCCGCGCAATTGCTTGATTTCCTGAATGAGCGTGCGGGCCGACCTGATAGCCGGCAGTTGCGGCGTGGACACAAGAATGATCTGGTGCGCACGGGAAAGCACCGTCTTTTTGAGCGCCGCCGCTGACGCGGAAAGATCGACGATGACGACCGGATATACGGCCATGATATGGTCGAGCAACGCCTCAAACCCCTGCGGCTTGACGATATCCTCAAGCATGACGTCGCCGCCGCTACTCAGCACGGTCAGAGTTTCGGCCGGCTGGAACATCATGCGGCTCAGGGAGTCCTCGTTCTTTTCGGTTGCGGCGCGCACAGCCTCGCCCAGTGTCGTCGACGGCTTGAAATTCATGCCGACACTCAAAGTCGACCAGCCGCCCGATGCATCGAGCAGAAAGGTCTTCTGGTTTATTTTCTCGGCTATGCCCCAGGCAAGAGCCTCGCTCAATACGGTTACTCCCACGCCGCCTTTGGCCCCCATGAGCGCAATCAGACGGCTTTGTCCTGCGCCCATTTTCTCGATCAATATTGCGGCGATGTCATTGCCCAGCTGCTGCGTCTTCAACGGCCGGACAAGATAATCGCTGACCCCGAGACCGACCAGCTTGCGATACAAATTGACGTCGTTGACGGGCCCGACGACGATTGCCGCGGTACCGGCAGCGCAATTACCGGCCAGGGCCTCCAGCTTCTTCGAGAACGCGTCGTCGACCTTGTCGGCCTGAATGAGAACGAGATCGGGCGACGTCTCGTTTTCGAAATTCTTGATCGCTGTATCGATATCGCCCTCGACGACATCGATATCCACCCGCGCGAAACGCCAGTCCTGTGCGAGAGCCTTGAGGGCATCGCGCGATTCCGGGTCACGGGTAAATAATGTCACCCGGGCACCGGGCAACAACACGGCCGTATGTTCTTTTTCCCCACTACTCATTATTTAACAGAATCCCCGTATTCTCTTATCCGTACTCCTTATCCATTATACGCGATAAGGTTACAATAAGGTTACTGAACCGTTTGCTGGGCCGGCGGGGGATTAGGTACACCGTGCTTATAGGGCTCAATAAGCAGGTACTGTCTCCGGCCTGAAGCCGTATCAAGACCCGTGCGCCCCTGCAAATCCTGCGGCCGGGCGATTTCCTTCGCCAGTTCCATATCGGTTGTGCATCCGATGTGATAATTAAGATTGGTATCCGTTTGGTGGCCGGCAACTCCGCCCATGGCTTCACAGTCCCTCGGCGCCTGCGCGATTACGCCCGTGTATTCGACTACGACCGTCGACTTGCCGCCCTTGCCGGCAGCAGGAAGAATGTCGGTCTTCACCTCGGGGACGCCGTAATTCCTTAAGGCCGTGGCGATCCGGCCGGCTTCGGTCGTCGCATGCGATGCCGAATTTGTATGGGACTTGGGGTCATAGGTGATAGTCACGAGCAGAGGCCCCTCGCCATAATGCGCGTAGCGTTCAGCCACGGCATGAAGGCCGGCCCGGTCGAGCTTCGCGGTTTCAAACTCAGCGCTGTAATCTGTCTCGCGCAGGGTCAGTTTCTCATGCGACATGAACGTATCGAAACCGAGATCGGTCTTGTATCGCGATTCACAAGAAGTCAGCGGCAACGCCAGCGCGCCCAACGCCAAAGCCGTAGTCATCAGATGGATCGTTCGCCGCATGATTTTCCCCTATTTGATCAGGTATCCATAGCCGCCGTTCCCTTTGAAGAGATCGGAATGCTCGGAAATGTTCGTATAGGTGTGACGGATATTGTTGGCAAAGGCATCAGCCAGCGGGGACGCAGCCACGTACGGCTCCTTCTGCTGGAGATCAGGATGGTTATCGTCGTGCGGCTTCACGAGGTAAGCAGTGACGATAACGATCATTTCGGATTCGTTCCGCTGGAAGGCGCGCGAGGACATCAGGTCGCCTAAAATAGGCACGTTACTGATCCCGGGCAGCTTGCGCAGGTTCTCAACCACATTGGACTGAAGCAGACCAGCGATCATCAGGCTGCCGCCACTGGGCAACTCGACCGTTGTAGCCGCACGGCGGACGGAAAACCCGGGCAATAGAACACCGAAGGCGGACAGGCTATTTGAGTTATCAATGGATGAGACTTCCGTCTGCAGCTGCATGCTAATGCGATCATTAGACAAGACAATCGGTTTGAAGTTCAGCGCGACCCCGAACGGGTGATAAGTCACGACGACGTTATTGTTTTGGTCGCGGGAGGTCGGAATTGGAAATTCGCCGCCGGCGAGGAAGCCGGCCGTTTCGCCCGAAATTGCCGTTAAATTTGGCTCGGCCAGCGTATTGAGCAGCCCGTTTTCCTCAAGCGCCCGGATAATCAGCTTGATTGGCCCGATAAGCCCAGCGGAATTGCGATTGAAGAGGACCTCGCCGGTACCCAGCGGATCCTTGAGCAGCCCGCTCCCGACCGCCGTGGTTACACCGGCGGTATTATCGATTACCCCGCCGCTAAGAGGATCCAGACCGCCGGTAATGAAACCACCCGTAGTGGTCTCGATACCCAAATCGCGCACCATGTCACGGGAGGCCTCAATGACCTTGACCTTCAGCAAGACTTGCTGCTCGCCCGCGACCTTGAGCAAATTAACAATCATCTGGTTGCGCACGGGATCAATACCGGCGCCGCCGGAAGAACCGCCTTTTTCATTATCCAAGGCAGCTTGCTCCACGAAATCGGATATCTTATTCGACATGTCCGGCGTCGAAACGTATCCCGTCAGCACTATGCGGTCATAAAGAGCCGTGACCGTCACATCCTCTTTGGGAAACAATTTATGAACCATCGCCTGGATTGCAACATCATCAACCTTCACATGAACGGTAAGGTTGCGGATTACATTCCCGGACGCATCGAGAGCCATGACATTGGTCGTGCCGAAGCCAAGACCTACGATATAAAGCTTGCTCGACTGTAAGGCGCTGACGTCGACGAGAGCCGGATTCGCGACCATGATATCTGAGACCGGCCCCGGCATCTCAATAACCTTAGCCATCCCTTTTACAAGGAATACGTCGCCACTCGGCGTCTTCTTCGCATCCTCGATGCTGACCAAGTGCGATTTGTCGGCGCGCACCTGCGGCGCGGCGGCGGTAATTAACCCAAACGTCGCGAGCGCGACTACGGCGAGCATCCTCCATCGGGATGATATCGAAGATGATCTTGGCATATTCACCTATCCAGAAAAGACGACAGTCTTAAGAAGGATTCCGGCAAGAGAAATGGAGGCATTCACTGACCGGTCGTATTTTGATCAACGACCGTATAACCATTATAGAATCGCACAGTATTACTGCTTTGACCAGCGATTTTATGGGCTTCGTCATACACCTCGTTGGTAATATGTGTAACGCGCTGGTCGGTCACGATTGGGTCGTCGCTCGACGTTATGGCCGCATCTCCGAGCGGGCGCAACGCCAGACTCAGCGTGCCCAGCGAAGGCGCTATGGCAAGAACTTCCGCCCCGTGCCGGTCGACCTCGATTGTGATCGTCCGTCCGATCTTGGCGTCCATTTTCGTTTCGTCGCGCTTGATGTTTTGGTCCACAGCGAGAACCTTGACGTTCTGCATTATGGTTTCCGTAGCCATGTTGTTGAACTGAAGATTCAGTTTTTCCTGCACGCCCGGATTCTTTGCTTCATCAACCTTGACCGTCTTGCGATAGGTCAGCAGCACATCGACGTGGTCGCCCGGACCGATAAATCCGGCGGCCATGCTCGACGGGGTCACATTTATTGAAACGGCGCGCATGCCATCGGTGAGAGTGGCCGCGATAAAGTTGCCCTGCCCCTCCTTGATAACGGCGCCGTCGACGATCGGCTCGCCCACCGAGACCGCGCGGCGCAGACGGCCCTTGATCATGTCCGTCGGCTTCTTATCACCGTTTCTTACGATGGCGCCGGCAAAAAGCGGCGCCCCCGCCGGCCATTGCTGCCATTTCATGGACTCATCATTCAGCACCGCACCGAGCGGGAGATCCTTTGAGGCCACGATAATCTCCGAACCGGGCCCCGTCGGCACCGCCGCCTTGCGGCTCTTGAGGCTGAACTGCACCAGAGCGGCAACCAGCACCGCAATCAGCAATCCTCCACCCAGCACAATCAGCATGTTCTTGTTCATTGCTCCGCCCCTTCGTTAAACCGGATCATGACCGGTCAAGTGTTTCCCACAAATAGTAACAGATTTTGCGGTTTCAGATAACCCTGCGTTAAAAATGCAACTAATGCGCCAATAACAATCGGGATTCCATAAGGCACGCGGTTTCCACCCGCCTGCATCTGCGCGATCCACGAGCCCTCGCGCGCGTTCTTGAAGGGCTTGACCTTGCGGATGATAAGAGAGACCAGCGCCAGTAAAAACCCGCTGACAGCCATATAAATCAGCAACGGCGGCATTCCCTTGAGCGCGACCCAGAGCGCATAGACTGTCAGCAGCTTCGCGTCGCCGCCGCCGAAGACGCGAAAACAGAACATGACGAATGTAATCATGAGCGTGAACCCGGCCGCTTCCGCATGCGATCCCAGGGGTGCAAAAATCTTGACGCCCGCAAAATGCGCGGCCGCATAGGCAGGGACGAAAGCGGCGAGGATCACGACATGCACGGTATTCGGGATCTGCAGGCCGCGAAAATCCGACCAGCCCGCAAACAGACCCATGCCCGCAGCGGCGATAATGCCAAACAGATATAGAATCAGCCAGAGCATGATCTGTGTGTAAAGGAGTTTACAGGAGTGAGGAATTAGGCAGGGATTTGAAGCGATACAAATACTCTAGAGAGGAAACAAGAGGAGGCCGTCCTTGCGGAAGGCCCCCTCCTGAATTTCCGGCATTAGCCGCCGCTGGCCTGGTTGGCCTGGGCGTTGCTGGCGACCTGCTGCATGGAGGTGCCGAGCGTGTTGAACACGGACCGCAGATCCGTACCGAAAGCGAACACGGCGGCGACGATGGCCAGCGAAATACCACCGGCGATCAGGCCGTATTCAATGGCGGTCGCGCCATCGTTGCTCATCAGGAAAGCTTTTACTTTTGCGTAGGCATGAACGAGTTTCATCGAGTTTCTCCTTCGTTTGGTTTGATCAGCAGATTGTCCTTGGTTTTATTGCATCCCGCGAACGGAACACCCCAACCTTATTTCTAATAGTATATCGGAAATTTTTAACGAGGGGTTAAAAAAACACTATTCGGGCCATTTTTAAAGAATTGAATCGAGTTAAACTTGGCAAGTTTTCTGTATTAATTTACGTAAAATTGATCCTATCGGATTTATATAAGTAATTCTCTCTGTTTTACTATGCGATTACTGTGAGATTTCGAATAATACTGTCGCTGAACCTGTCACTTCCGGCCTCCCCGACGCCCGGCATCTTTAAATAAACACGTGTTACACTGCCAATACATGGCAAACATTTAGGTAGTGCAAAATTCGATATCTCAAGTACTTGCAGGGTTGGCTTCTGCACTGCACCTGATATTAAATTACTTGAGTACGGAATTTCCGATCGGGGAGCAAACCCATGAGCAAGAAAAGACTGGATGAGTCCTGGAAGGGCTGGCTGAAGGAAAACCTCGACCGCAAATGCAATCCCGAGGAGCTGCTGGGCATCCTGCTCAAAGCGGAATTTTCGGTTGATTCGATCCGGGAATGCATGGGCGACAAATTTCCCGTTCATTCCGATCTCCTCATCGGCACCGAGATACAAAAGCAGGAGCTGGATTACCAGGCCCTGTCCACCATCCGGCTTACACGCCCCGACTCCGGCGTGAACGCGATGAAATTCATGACCGGCAAGCTCCAGCTTTATATCGTCGACGATTTCCTGAGCGAGAAGGAATGCGATGACATCGTCCAGATCATCAACGCGAGCCTGCGCCCCTCGACCGTGACCATTGAGAGCAACGACAAGTATTTCCGCACCAGCCGCACAAGCGATCTGTCGGTGCTGGGCAACCCGGTAGTCGAGGCGCTCGACGAGAAGATCGCGCGGACCATCGGCATCCGCCTCGCCTATTCCGAAGGCATCCAGGCCCAGCGCTACGAGATCGGCCAGCAGTTCAAACAGCACACCGACTTCTTCGAGCCGGGCACCGACGAACATGCCAAATTCGGCGGCGAGCGCGGCAACCGCACCTGGACGTTCATGGTCTATCTGAATACGGTCGCAAAGGGCGGCGGCACGAAATTCTTCGCCATCGACAAGACCTTCCAGCCGCAAAAAGGGCGCGCGGTCGTCTGGAACAACCTATATCCCGACGGCACCGTCAACCGCGACACGCTGCACGCGGGCCTGCCGGTCGAGGAGGGCCACAAGATCATCATCACGAAATGGTTCCGCGAAAAGGGCGGCGGGCCGATGTTCTACGACACCTAACTCCGCTTCGCCGCAGCCCTGCCCTTCGGCGCAATAACATGCGCCTCGCGCAGCAGGTCGTTTATATGATTGACCGCGTTTCGGTTCGTGTATGAGCCGGAAATTTCCAGCATCCCGCTCACGCCGAACGTCAGCGGCGTTTCATAGACGACGTTCTCAGGCACGCCGAAGGCATGGAAAAGATTATGCTTTTCGTCGGCGTAGACGGGCTGCTCGATCTCATACCGGCGCCGGAAGACCTTGAGCTCCCCCAACTGCACCGGCGCCACGAAAATCATGTTCACGCAAAGCGCTTCGATTTCCTTTTCGTGCTTACGGTACAATGCCATGAAATCCCGCATATATCCGTCGAACGATCCCGGCAGCGCGCAGAACAGGCAATGCCCCTCGCCCGCAAGCGCACGGGCTTTTTGCCTTTTGCCGAACACGTCAAGCAGCTCGAAGGCGGGCAGCGCGTCGCCGGCCGCAAGGATTTTTTCCGCCTGCCGGCCACGATAGCGGTCGATATCGGCGATAAAGTCGCCGCGCAGGGCCTTGCCCGAGGCAATCTTGTTGCTGAAATCGAGGCCGCTGAATTCCTCGTAGTCTTTCAGCGTCCGCTCGCTGCCCAGCCCGTACTTTTCCATCTCCTCTATATACTCCGGCTTATCGGGCCGAGCACCCGTGAGCAGATAGTTGTAGCGCGCGCGGCTGCGCACGAGGTATTTGCCCCAGTCCTTGTAGTCCGACCAGTGCAGCGCGCGTTTCTCGCCTTTCGCCGGCTCGGGATAATAATGATAGATGAACGTCTTCGAGGGATGGAATACATCCCAGCCGTGGGTATAGGCGCGCGCGGCGAGCGTCACCTCCTCATGGTCGAAGTACATGTAGGGGTCGTAAGGAACCTCGTTCAGAAATTTGCCCGGCGCGAAAAGAAAGCCGGCGGCGAGAAACGCGCCATGCAAAGGCCGCGACGGGTAATCCAGAAAATACTCGCCGGTGAACCTGATATCCCCGTTCTCATCAAACGGCTTGGCCCGCAGAACGACGAAGCGCGGATGCGGTTCCAGCACATCCGGCGGCTTGTAGCCCGGCGGATAGCTTGACAGGAAGGGCTTGGAGGCCGTACAGCGCCACAGCTCGCGGATCATGGCGGTGTCCCAGCCCTTGATGAAGCGCATATGGCTGTCGATCATCAGGACATAGTCTTCGCCGGCGTAAAGCGCCTGCGCCTGCGCCCGCGCCCAGCACACGCCTTCCGTCTCAGACGGCAGGACCGAGATGATCTTCGTCTGCTCAGGCCGCGGCGAAGGCGCGCTGAGACAATCCCGGTCCAGCAGCGGGTCGCACTGCGCGCATATGCCGACATTGATGCGGTCAGGCCGGTCGGCCTTGGCGAACAGGTCCCAGACCGTCCACTGGCATTCGGGATCGCGGTAGCTGGCTATCTGGACGAAAATCGAGGGCGCGGATTCCATGGTGGTATTGTACTACCACTACCAATAGTCAGCTACGGCTCTTACCATCGGTAGATTAGTTCGTGCAGTGCGAGCTGTTGCCGTGGCACAGGCCACCGTTGCCATTACCGCTGTTGCCCGGCGACGGCGTGGGCGCGGGAACCGGCGTCGGCGATGGCGTCGGCGCAGGCGTGGGCGACGGCGTGGGCGCGGGCGTCGGGCTCGGCTGGCAGTTGTTACCGCCGTTATTGCACGTGGTCGGTGACGGCGTGGGGGCCGGTGTCGGCGCGGGCGTGGGCGACGGGCTGGGCGATCCGGTCGGTGACGGCGTCGGGCTCGGTGATCCCGTGGGTGTTGGCGTAGGCGACGGCGACCCTGTTGGAGCTGGCGTTGGCGCAGGCGTAGGGGCCGGTGTTGGCGCGGGCGTCGGCGTCGGGCTGCTAGAGGCATTGCAGAGCTGCCCGACGCACTGGATCGGCAAACGCGAACTGGCTTTCAGATCCATATTCGAGAAGCTGGTCGGGATGAACGGAATGCTGTTGGCGAAGTGATAAGTGCCGTTCATCTCAAGGAACTGCATGTCGTTTGACGTCGTCGTGGTCTGGGCCACGTCCAGAGTGATGTCCGACACATTAACGGACAGGCCCGTCATGCTGTTGGCCACGATCTGCTTTAGCTCGTCCGACGTCGCGTCGGGATGAACCAGCGCATAGCGCGTCGCCTTTTCCAGCGAATCCTGCAGCGAGTTCCAGGTGAACAGGATCAACGCGGTTTCAAAAATGCCGAACACCAGCGTCAGGAAGATGGTGGAGACAATCGCGAATTCGACGGCGGTCGCGCCGTTTTCCTCCTTCAGATAGCCGTATATTCTTCGGGCCAGCCAATTTCTCATGTTACTGGCTCTGCAATGCTACATAGGCTTGAAGGGGCATGCTCGTGGACAGCCCGACATAGGGCAGGAATGGCGCCGTGTAATTGACTGTCAGCTCCACCTCCACGAAGTGGCGCTCGTAGTCGCCCCCGCCACAGGATTGGTCGCAGCTCAGCTCGGTGCCGTCGCTGCAGCGGCAGATCACGTCCTGCCGGACGACGACGTCGTCCGCAGTCGAGACATCGACGCCGAGGCTGCTGGGGATGACGACGTCGTTGACGATGTTGTCTGGGTCGCCGCCATTGAGCATGTATTGGGCCGCCGCCCGCGTCGCCAACTCCAGCCTGATCTGCGTGTTCATATACAGGCAATAGTCGATGGTACCGAGGAGCAAGGCGACCAGAACAGGCGCGATCAGCGCGAATTCCGTCGCCGCGACGCCCTCCCTGCTTCCTGCAAATCTCCTGAACATCTTCGCCCCGCCTTCCGCTCTACATGCTCAGCTTGACTGTGTATTGGCCGATATTATTTACATTGAGTCCTGAGCAGCTATTTCCGATTTTTGAACTTCCGCTAAACACAACCGTATTGGCTATAATCCGGCTGCAGACATTCGCGGCCGGCACTCCATTGCTTCCCGTATAAAGCAAGCATTGTGAAGGTACGTAAACGGCGCCTTGGACGTCTATATTCCCGTTGCCGGTTAGCTCGTTTTTACAATTATTACCGCTTCCAGCCTCCTCGGTCGGTGCGTTCCGGTCAACATATAGGGCGACGCCCGCCGTATCGCCAGTTGTCGGCGGACTAAGGGTAATATCTCCGCCTGTAATTTTGATATTTGGATACGTACTGCCGTCGGGACTGGTCATGATGATTGTAACGCCTGGTCCCGTAATAGTGCCATTGGTAACGGTTACATCACCTGTGAAATAATAAACTCCCGGATCAAGGGTGAGCGTTCCCCCTGACATATCAAGGCCACAATAAACGCCCCCGCTTAAATGACTACTATCCTGCCCATTAATGCGTGAAACGGAAGTGCAAGTACTAGTATCCTGGGTGACATTGAGGTTCGAATATGGATCCGGCGTTGAACCTGAGTTGGTCAACATAGAATTACACGATAGATGTCCGTTATTGCAGGCGAGGTTAGTGCTGCCTACGATCGTGACATCGTTCAGGTTGGCGATATATCCCTGACCTGTATTGTCCAACGCGGTTGAGCTATTGGAATTCAACGCGAGTCCACAGCCGGCAGCATCGAGATCAGCATCACCTTGGAAAGTAATTGCGCCGCTGGCCGCGTTGCTGAGCGCGAGCACGCAGAAGTCACCGGTCGGTCCGATCAGCGTCGCCCCTGCTGTTGTCGCAATATAGATGTCGCTGCCATGCATTATGCGGCTGAGGTATACATCGGCCTTTTGCTTCAAAACGCCGGTGATCTCAGGCTGCCCGTCCGCGTCGGTGTCGACGCTCAGCACCAGCGTGCCGTCCTTGTTCTTGTCCCAGCCGTTGTTGGCGGCCTCGCGCTCAGCGGCATCCTGCATGTTGTCGCTCATGCCGTGCGCGGTCTCCCACGCGGCGGCGAGCACGGCGGCGTCGACCGAGTTCTGAAGCATGCGTTGGGTCATCATCCAGTTGCTGGCATCGAGGCCGAGACCCGCCATGCCGATGATCGCCGGCATCAGCAGCGCCGTCATCATGAGGATCGACGCCTGCACGTTGCGGCGGAAATTACGAATAAGCTGCGTGATTACTCCCGGATGGCCTCTGAGCATGTTTCCCTCGCGCAATTGAAAATCCGCAGATACGCCAGTCTGCTTTATACCAGTATGCCTGCCTAAAACTAACGATTTATTGATAATCATGAGAATTTTATTAAATTTCAGGCCGTTATTCCGAAGCCTCCCCGGCCTCGGCCGGCTTGGGGTTGACCGCGAAACCGCTGGAATCAAGGGGAAGATCGCCGGTTACCTCGCTCCCCCAGCGCTCGACCAGTTTGGCCTGCCGCTTGCGGACGTCATCTAATCTGCCGGTAGCGCGCTGGACCATGATGGTGTTGACGATCCCGGCCATCGCCCAGTCGATCAGATAGCCGATTCCCGCCGCGCAATACATGACGATGATGCTGCGTATGTCCATCAGGATGGACAGGGCATGGCCGACGGAATGATCCGACGTCCATAGCGGCAGCAGGAATGGGAAACACCCGGCCAGATTCATCATGCCGATGGTCAGGACCTTGCTGCCCTTTCCCGCCGACGAGCCGATCATCGCCGCCATGGTCGGCAGCATCCCGATCACAAGCACGACGGTGGTGGGAAGCACCAGCACCGCGACCATCGCGACGAAAAACCCTACCAGCGAAATGGCGCCGAGCTTCTTTTTCCCGCCCGCCGCCGCGTTTTCGTCCTTTTGCGATGCCGATTCCGTTTCCATGGACTAGCTCTTGCTGAAGAAATAAAGAAACGCGAAGCCGAGAATGATGATGCCCGACAGGATGCCCGACAGGATCGCGGCCGCCTCGCGCCCCGGCGCGCGGCTATAGAGTTCGGGCGTCTCGATCTGCCGCTCGAGCTGCGCCGCCTCGCCGCGCAGGCGGTAATATTCCTCGAGCGCGAGCTTGAAGCCCTCGAAATCGTTCTGCAGCGTCTCGAAATCATCGAACATGAGCGCGATCTGCATCAGGTCGCCGGCCTCGGCGAGGTGCTCCATCCGCTTATGCATCTTGTCGCGCAGCTCACGGTCGTGGAAGCGCCCGTAAACCGGCTCGACCGCCTCGGCGATCCATTTGGAAATGCCGGGAAACGCCTCGAGCTTCGAGCGCTTCTGGATCGTGGCCAGGACCTTGAGGTTGCCCATCGCCCGGCGTCCCGCGTCCATCGAATTGAGATCGGCGGAATAGAGGTCGACGACTTTGCGGTCCTTGACCGACAGGAACGCGGCCACATGCCGGTCGACGAACAGCGCCGGCCGGTCGGGCAGCTTAGCGACAAGCTCAAAGGCGTAGAGCATGTCCTCCGGCGTGCGGACATAATATTTCCTCAGCCGGTCGCTCATGCACGGAATTTCGGGATTTAGCAGATACAGGCAGCGCTCGATGCCGTAGCCCATATTATGCTGGCGCATGAAGCCCCGGCAGGAATCGAACATCGACACGCTGGCGCCGGTATCGACCTTGAGGTCCACCTGCTCGGTCAGCCAGTACATGACCGTCTGCTGCTGAATCATTTCGGCGTAGGGTTGCAAGTCCTTCCGGAGCGCGACCGCTTCGGCGAGCGCATACGAAAAGCCCTGCGGATGCAGGTTGAGCCCCTTGTAGCGCACAGGCCCGTCGGGATCGAGCGCCACCGACACGCGGCTGATCAGTCGCTCGGGATAGCCCGAGCCGCGGCCCGCTTCGCGCGCGGATTGCACGGCGGCGTCGAGGCGTTCTTTTAGGTTT
>DATJGZ010000200.1:0-4670 GCA_035494535.1 Patescibacteria group bacterium
TCTGCATCTCGACGAGGTCATGAAGCGCGAGGGGCGTCACCGCTGGATGGACGAGGAAATGGCGGTGCTGACGACGCCCGGCACCTATCAGAACCCGCTTGAGGATGCGTGGCAGCGGATCAAGATCCGCTCCGACCGGCCCAAGGTGCTGGCCGTGCTGCGCGAGGTTGCGGCATGGCGCGAGTCCGAGGCGCAGCGGCGCGACATTCCGCGCAACCGCGTCGTGCGCGACGAAACGCTGGCCGAGATCGCTCTCAACGGGCCCGAGACGGTCGAGGAGCTCGGCCATGTGCGCGGCATCGGCCCCGACATGGCGCGCGGCAAGGTCGGCACGGCGCTGCTCGCCGCCGTGAAGAAAGGTTTGTCGCTGCCGAAGGACGAATGCCCGAAGGGCGAGAAGCGCGTTCATTTTCCGCCCGAGCTGACGCCGGTGCTCGAGATGCTCAAGATGCTGCTCAAGATCCAGTGCGCCGAGGCGGGCGTCGCCGCGCGCCTGGTGGCGAGCGCGGACGAGCTTGAGCTGCTGGCCATGAATGACAACGCCGATATCCCGGCGCTCAAAGGCTGGCGACTCGAGATCTTCGGCCGCGCCGCGCTCGCGCTGAAAAACGGTCGAGTCGCCCTGACGCTCAAGGATCGCCGGATCAGCAAGATCGAGACCTGAAATTTTGTTTCGTAAATCATGCGCCGCACAAGTCGATTTTTATCGCCTCGGCGGCTGAAATCTATAGATATGGAAATTTATTTTTTGCGTATTTACAGCGCCGAAACTGATTCAGGGCGAACTCGAATTGTAGTTATGAAAATACTGCTAGGGCCTTCAAATCATTGGGTATTTTGCTGCCCCGCACAAACGAATGCAATTGAAAATAAAGGACGAAATGACTATGCTTCGGCATATTTTCTATAATCGGGAGGACTGCCAATGTACATTGTTTCGAATGTGCCGCCGGCATTTAATAAAAATAATCAGCTCAACGTCTATGGCGGTCTGGCGGTTGCGGTCATCGATTCAATCCCCGAGGACGGGGCGGTCTGGGCGGGCATCGTCACCGATCCCAATGACAACAAGACATCCTATGACGCCGTCCATCGCGTCGAGCGCCTGCCGATCGTGGTCGAGGACAAGCCGCAATATCTTCTGCACTATGGCATGTGGTGCAAGGGCAAGGTCTACGCCGCGTTCCACAACCTGATGGAATATGCCGGGCTCGTGGGCGACCGCTTCTCGGAAGACGCGGTCAAGACGGAGGAGTATTACAAGGCCCACGTCCACACGATCGACGATTTCGGCAAAAAGCTGGCGAAAGAAATTCACCGCCGCGACACGATCGCCGGCGCGAAAGAGCCGATCATGGTGCACGACTACCAGCTGATCGAGCTCGCGGAGTCGCTGCGCAAGCACGGCCTGAAGGACCGCACCATCGGCATCTTCCTGCACGTGCCGTTCCCGGAGCCGGAGAATTTCTGGCTGCTGCCGCACGCGGACGAAGTGCTCGACGCCTATCTCGAGCACGACATGATCAGCTTCCAGGACGAGGAATACTCGCAGAAGAACTTCCTGAACGTGGTGCGCGAATACTATCCGAACGCGCAGTACGATGCGGCTGCGCAGACGCTGCATGTGAACGGCCGCAGCATCGCGGTGAAAAGCTTCGCTGCCAGCATCAATCCCGCCGACACGCTGGAAGACGCGAAAAACGCCGAGAATCATCCGGCGGTGCAGGATATATTGTCGCGCGCCGGCGACCGCAAGATCATCTTCTCGGCCCAGCGCTTCGACATCATCAAGGGCATTCCGCAGGCGTTGGCCGCAGTCGAGCAACTGCTCGACGAGAAGCCCGAGTTGGCGAAAGATACGTACTTCGTGTTCTGCTGCCAAGGCACTAAGTATGACGGCCTGCGCTGCTACGACGAATACCAGCAGGAATCCCTCGATATCATCCAGCGCATCAACGACAAGCATCCCGGCACGTTCGAGCTGGTCAACGGCCTGCCGCGCGAGGCGGTGCTCGGCCTGATGCGCCATACCGACGTCATGTACGTCCCGACCATCATCGAGGGCCAGAACCTTGTGGTGAAGGAATTCATCATCGCGAAGGAAGACGGCGCCAAGCCCGGCGTCGCGCTGCTGTCGACCGGCTGCGCGGCCTATCAGGGCCTCAAGGACACGGGCGGCGTCTTCATCCATAATCCGAGCGACGTGGCCGATCAGAAGGCATGCCTCGAGCGCGCCCTGACCATGGCGGTGCCCGAGCAGGAGAAGATCCTCAAGGCGCAGCAGGAAGCTATTCACGCCTGGACCTCGCTGGACTACGGCCGGGGCTTGACCGACGCCCTGCACCAGTCGGGCGGGCTCAAAGGGACGGCGCCCGGTTACGTGCCGCCCGCGGCCGACGGCCCGTCGAAGCTGGACCATATTTAATTCCTGACGGAAATTGGTTATCCTCCGTCCGGTTTCCCCGGAGGGTGGTGTTTTCATGGATCAGAATCTGAAATTAGGCGCGATCGGCAATTGTTCGGTCGCGGCGCTCGTCGGCGAGGACGCAACGGTCGAATGGTATTGCTGGCCGCAATACGACGCCGACCCGGTGCTCTCCCGCCTCATCAACGGCCCGCGCGAGGCCGGGCGGCCCGGTTATTTCGGTTTGCAGATCGAGGGCATGACCGTCTCACTGCAGAAATACCTCGACCGCACGCCGGTGCTCGTGACCATGCAGCGTAATGCTAAGGGCGATGAGATCGAGATCATCGATTTCTGCCCCGCCGATGCCGAGGGTTTCGCCACGCCCGCCAATCTTGAAAAAGTAATTGTAAGGCTGGTGCGGAAAGTGAAAGGCGAGCCGCGGATCGTGGCGACGCTCCGGCCCACCTCCGGCTACGGCGCGGAGGCGCCGTCGGGTAAACGTATTGCGGATGGCGTGCTGGAATATAAGGGCAAGGAGACGACTATCTGGCTGCAGACCGATGCGCCGCCGGACGCGGTGACCGGCGCGTCCGGGTTTTCGCTCGACCAGCCGGTGTTCTTCGTTCTCGGCGCGCGCAGTGCGATCGATTCCGCGGCCAAGGCGGAGGCCGCGATGAAAAAGACCGTGGCGTTTTGGAATGCCTGGGTCTCGACGCTGACGATTCCGAAGGATCACGCGGACGCCTTCATCCGCGCGGCGATTACGCTGAAGCTCTGCACGCACCGCCCGACCGGCGGCATGGTGGCCGCGTTCACATCGTCGATCCCTGAATACAACAACTGCAAGACGCACCATTGGGACTATCGCTACAGCTGGGTGCGGGACAATTATTTCACGCTGAACGCGCTGCTGGCGGCGGGCGATACGGACGCGCTGCGGGTCTATGCGCCGTGGCTGCGCAAGATCATGACCTATTGCCGCGAGAAGGACACGCACCCGGCCGCCTTCCGCATTGCGTGGACGCACGACGCGGAGGAATCGATCATCGACACGCTGACCGGCTTCCGCGGGCAGGGAACGGTGCGCGTCGGCAACGAGGCCTATAAGCAGCAGCAGAACGATTTCTTCGCCAGCGTTATCCTGTCCCTGGAGCCTTTCTTCACCGACCCGCGCTTCAAGCCGCAGGAATGCCCGGTGCCGGTCGACTGGCTCGAGAATCTGGCGGTGCTGGCCTACGAGCGCTACGACACCGCCGACAGCGGCCTGTGGGAATTCCGCACGCAGGCGGACATCTTCACCTATTCAGCGATCAATTGCTGGAGCGCCGCGCATACGATGGCGAAAATTTTCAAGGCCCTCGGCGACAACGAAAAGGCCGAGCTATGGACCGGCAAGGCGAAGACGATGCGCGAGAAGATCCTCGCGCAGGCGTGGCACGCCGATGTCGAGAGCTTCACCAACTCCTTCCGCGGCCACAATGCCGACGCCAGCGTCTTTTTGATCAGTGCGCTCGAATTCCTGCCGCCGGGCGACCCGATGCTGGCGAAGACGATCAAGTTTCTCGAGAGCAAGCTGCGCAAGGGCATCTATGTTTTCCGGCACGACCATACGGCGGACGACGCTTCGCGCTGCGTGACGGCCTTTACCTCCTGCACGCTATGGATGCTGCTTGCCTTCATCGACGCCGGGCGGGGCGCGGAAGCCCGCGAAGTGTTCGACGCTTTCCTCAGGGTTCGCAGCCCGCAGGGCATGTTCTCCGAGCATGTCGATTCGGATACGGCTGAACTTTGGGCCAATTATCCGCAGACCTATGCCATGGCCGGTGTGGTTACAGTGGCGCTTAAACTGGCAGGATTATTGACATAATTCAATAATCCGTGTATAAAAGACGATCAGGAAAAACAGGCTTAGAACAATCATATGGCCCCGACTAAAGACCAGATTCAAACGGTGGCCCGCGCCCTTGCGGCCGGGGGCTATATTCTGAGCGACAATGACGGGACGCTGGCACCCTTCACCATGAGTCCCGACGACACCATCATCCCCGCAGCGACCGTTCAGGCCATCGACGACTTCCGGGCGGTGGCGGGGCAGGGGCGCTTTATCCTGACCACCGGCCGTCCGCTGAACGGCATGCTGGGCGTGCTGGCGCGCTCGGACGCGCACGCGGAATCATTCTCCATCCTCGCCGACGACGGTGCGACCTGGATGCACGCCGGCACGGTCGAGAGCAACATTGAGGACGACGAGCGCGCCTTTATC
>DATJGZ010000201.1:0-5614 GCA_035494535.1 Patescibacteria group bacterium
AAGCGCGTCATGTCCTGCTCGGTCAGGAAATAAACCGCGTGGCTGTCGCGTTCGGAGAACAGGGCGACCAGCACATTGGCGCCGGTGACTTCCTCGCGACCGGATGACTGCACATGGATCGCCGCGCGCTGCAGTACGCGCTGGAATGCGGTCGTCGGCTTCGATTCTTCGGCATTGCGATTCACCAGATAGGTGAGCTCGGAATCCAGATAATGCGCGATCTGCTCGCGCAGATCGGGGAGAGAGATACCGCAGGAACGCAGCACGGCCATGGCGTCCTGATCGTCAGTCAGCGCGAGCAGCAAATGCTCGAGCGTCGCGTATTCGTGATAGCGCTCATTGGCGACGGACAGCGCGCGGTGCAGGGTCTGTTCAAGGTTGCGTGAAAGCATGATCCCTTACTCTTTCTCCATCGTGCATTGCAGGGGCTGTTCGGAGGCGCGGGCGAAATCCATGACCTGTGCGACCTTGGTCTCCGCCACTTCGTAGGTGTAGATGCCGCAAACCCCGACGCCGCGCCTGTGAACGTGAAGCATGATGTCGGTCGCTTCCTGCCTAGTCTTGTTAAAAAACCTTTCCAAAACGTGAACGACGAATTCCATAGGCGTGTAATCGTCATTCAACAATAAAACCCGGTACATGGACGGCTTTTTGGTCTTGGGCCGGGGCTTAAGTAAAATCCCGGTCTGGCGCCGCTCTTCCTGACCGTCGCCGGGCTTGTGCGGCTGGTCGTCGTCCGGTCCGTCGAAATCCGGCGGATCGTCATTATTAAATGGTTGTATCCCGTTCATGTTCCAAGGCCTGCGCCAAAGTCCCTTGTCCGGCTATATGTATAGCAAATTTCGCGCCTGGGTAACAGACGCTGGGAATCCTGTATTGATTCTGGCACTGAAGGCTTAAAAATCAAGAAACGGTAATTAAACCGCGATGTTATCGATCAGGCGCGTACGGCCGATACGGGCGGCTGCGAGGAGCCTTAAGGGGCGATCGGTGCCTTCACCGGGTATCTGCAGGGTCTGGGCGTCGCGGAACTCAACATAGTCGACGGACTCAAATCCGGCATCCAGCAGGGCTTTTTTACCCCAGTCCTGCACCGCGACGAAGCTGTCACCGCCTTTGAGCTTGCGCGCCATGTTGAACAGCGTCTTGTTCAAATTGATGGCGATCTCGTACTGCGCCGCGCTCAGGTACGCGTTGCGGGAGGACAGGGCCAGCCCTTTTTCATCCCGCACGATCGGCACGCCGATGATCTCGACCGGAATGTTGATGTCCGCCACCAGCTGACGAATGACGGCGAGCTGCTGGAAATCCTTCTCGCCGAACAGGGCGACATCGGGCTGCGACTGCAGTAAAAGCTTGGTCACGACCGTCGCCACGCCGTCGAAATGGCCGGGGCGCAGAATGCCCTCAAGCGTTTCGGACACGCCCTTCACGTGAATGATCGAATTGAATCCATGCGGGTACATTTCCTGCGCGGCGGGGTGAAACACGGCATGCGCGCCGACTTGCGTCAGCTTGGACAGGTCCGCCTCCCACGTGCGTGGGTAAGCGACGTAGTCTTCGTTCGGGCCGAACTGTGTCGGGTTGACGAAGATGGAAACGATGACGACTTCAGCTTTCTTGCGCCCCTGCCGGACGAGCTCGAGATGCCCCTCGTGCAGCGCGCCCATCGTCGGCACCAGCGCGATGGAAAGTCCGGCCTCGCGCTTCGAAGAGACAAACTCGCGCAGCGCCGCAACAGTGTTGATTACCAGCGGCGCTTTTCCGGCGACGGGTTTTTCCGCAGGCTGTGCGATTGATATCTTCCGGTTTTCCATGGCGGTGGATTATATGGCTCCGCAGCAATTTTGCAACATAATTTCTTGACGGGGTCAAAGTTTAAAAGCTTCAAAGTTATTGCGCGCGGAAAACGAAATTTAAAGTCTTCTTGCGCGATTCTGTCTACTGCGCGAAACCACTCTAGGTGGCCGCGCGGGAAAGGCGCAAGAAAATTCAGAAAGCGGCCGCGTCCATCTCCATCAGCGGCTCGGCGCCGGCCATGACCATTTTGAAGCGCGCGTCGGCCTCGGGCAGCATGCGGGTGAAGAAGAACCGCGCGGTCATGAGTTTGGACTCGTAGAATTCATTTTTATCGCCCGCACCGGCTTTCAGCTTGGCCGCCGCCGTCTTCGCCATCAGCGCCCACATATAGCCCATCGCCACCAGCGCGAACATGCGCAGGTAATCACTCGACGCCGCGCCCGCTTCGTTCGGGTCCTTCAGGCCCTGTCCGGCCACGAACCCCGTCACCTGCTGAAGCTTGGCGAACGCCTTCGCCAGCGGCAGGACGAACTCCTGCAGCGATTCGTCCATCTGGTTTTCGTTGATGAACTCCGACACCGGGTGGAAGAACTGGCGCAGCAGGCGGCCGTAAGCCTGCGGCATCTTGCGGCCGACGAGATCGAGCGCCTGGATGCCGTTGGTGCCCTCGTAGATCATGGCGATGCGCGAGTCGCGCGCGTACTGCTCGACGCCGTTCTCGCGGATATAGCCGTGGCCGCCGTAAATCTGGATCGTCAGGTTTGCAACCTCAAAACCCATGTCGGTCATGTATGCCTTCGCGATCGGGATCATCAGTGCGACGAGATCGTCCGCGTCCTGCCGCGCCTGCGCGTCCGGGTGTTTCGCGGCGATATCGAGATGCATGCCCGTCCAGCAGGCCAGCATGCGCGCGCCCTCGCAAAACGCTTTCTGGATAAGAAGCATCCGTCGCACGTCGGGGTGGACAATGATGGGATCCGCCGGTTTATCCGGGAATTTCGCGCCATCGAGGGCGCGCATCTGCAGCCGGTCCTTGGCATAGGCGAGGCCGTTCTGCCAAGCAATCTCGGCAGCGCCCAGTCCCTGCATCGCCACGCTGAGCCGCGCGGTGTTCATCATGGTGAACATGGCGCGCAGACCCTTGTGCGGCTCGCCCACCAGCCAGCCCTTCGCGCCGTCGAAATTCATCACGCAGGTCGGCGAGGCTTTGAGACCCATCTTGTGCTCGATCGAACCGCACGACACGCCGTTGCGCGGGCCGGACTTGATTTTGCCGCCCTCGTCCTTAGGCAAAAACTTCGGCACGACGAACAGCGAGATTCCCTTCACGCCTTCCGGCGCGTCGGGGAGTTTGGCGAGCACAAGGTGAACGATATTGTCGGTAAGATCGTGCTCGCCGCAGGAAATGAAAATCTTGGTGCCGGTGATGCTGTAGCTGCCGTCGCCATTCGGGATGGCCTTCGTCTTGATGAGCCCGAGATCGGTGCCGCAATGCGGCTCAGTGAGGTTCATCGTCCCGGTCCACTCGCCGCTGGTGATTTTTGGCAGGTAGGTTTTTTTCTGCTCATCAGTGCCATAGACATGCAGCGCGTCATACGCGCCTACCGACAGGCCGGGGAAAAGGCTGAACGACATGTTCGCGCCGATGATCATCTCTTGAAGCACTGTCTTGATCACATGCGGTAAGCCCATACCCCCGTATTCAGGGTCGCTGGCCATGCCGCACCAGCCGCCCTCGACAAAAACGTCCCATGCCTCCTTGAAGCCCTTGGGCGTGCGCACGACGCCATTCTCGTACGTACACCCTTCGGCGTCGCCGGACTGGTTGATTGGGAATAATACTTCCTCGCAGACCTTGCGCCCTTCCTCGATAACTTGCCCCAGCACATCCGGGGTGAAATCCCCGTAGCCGGGCAGCGCCGAGAGCTTGCCGATATCCAGCACCTCGTTCAGGACGAAATCGATGTTATCGACGGGCACTTTATAAACGGGCATGACGGACCTCCGGAAAATTCAGCTCTTTCATTATTATAAGCCAATCCGGGCGGGGGCAGAAGCGAAACCAAATCCCGCATTCTTGACCGGTGGCGCGGGGAGTCTTAGGCTGTCGGAAACATACAGGGAGATAAATAATGGAAACCCTCTCGCACGCTTTTCGTATCGCGCTGGCGCGGGTTCTGGACCCCGAGATCGAGCGCGCTCCTGATGAGGCGAAATTATCGTTCGATTTGTACAAAGGGATGGTCGATCAGGTGCGTGCCGGCGTGAAGCCTTGGGACGTCAAACCCATTCCCGGCATAAGCAACGAACGCAGCCGGGAGCTGCTTGAGGGTACCGGCATTCATTCGGCGCTGAAACGCGAGTGGGAGCGTCAGCAAGGCGGTCTGGCGCAGGTTTCGCGCACGCCGTACAACGGCCGGAATCCCAGCCTGCCAGAACCCCATTGGTGGCTATTCCTGCGCTGAAAAAACAAGATTTTTTCGATATTTGTTGCCATTTACGGACAGATAAGGTAAACATTTGACATATTCAAATGTGCCGGGAGCTGAAATGACAACGGAAGCCGAGAAGAAATTTACGCCGCTCAATGAAGCTTTGTCCCAGCTTTTCGGAATCGCGTCCGGCGCCTTCAAGGTCACGTTTGAGCCTTCGGATAATCTCACGGCCGATCATCTGGCATTCAACGTCAATGATGAGGCGGGGGAAAAACGCGGCGAGATTGCCTTCAATCCTTATGACCAGGAATTTACGACCAGCGTCAGCGCGGCCGACGACCCAAATCGCACCGCAACCATTCATATGAGTCTGCAGCGGCCGGCGGAAGCCAAAAACCTGCCTGTTCTGACCTTTCAGGAAACGGCCGCTCTTATCAGCCTGAGCATCCCGGCGTTCCAGCATATATTGGCGCCGAAATAGGCTTAAATCAGCTCAGGCTTCTTTCCACAGCGGATCGGTAAGTTTATCCAGCAGCGCTTTGTGCGCGGCGAGTTCGTCTTCACTCGCGGCATGCGGCCGGGCGGGACGCAAGGTTTTCTCCCGCGTTGCTTTTGCAGAAACCGGCGCGACAAGGCCGGGCGTGGTTGTTCCTGTATCCGCGGCAAGACCGAGGCCGTGCTGGCGGCCGCCCATCATCTGCAGATAAACCTCCGCCAGCAATTCGGCGTCAAGCAGCGCGCCGTGCAGCGTTCGGTCGGTCAGGTCGATATTGAAACGCCGGCACAGCGCGTCGAGGCTCGCTGGCGAGCCGGGATATTTCTTGCGCGCCAGCAGCAGCGTGTCGCTCACGCGGGAGTCGGGGATGGGCTTGTGTCCGACCGATTTCAGTTCGGCGTTGATGAATTTCATATCGAACGCGGCGTTGTGAATCACAAGTGTCGAATCGCCGATAAATTCGAGCATCTCAGTGTAGACTTGTGAAAAGATGGGCTCCTTCTTCAGCCGCTCCCACGTCAAACCGTGCACCGCGACGGCCTCGGCCGGAACCTCCCGCTCGGGGTTGAGGTATTTGTGCCATGTCTTGCCGGTAGGCACGTAATTGACGATCTCGATACAGCCGACCTCAATCAGCCGGTCGCCTTCCGACGGCTCCATGCCGGTGGTTTCGGTATCGAGGACGATCTCACGCACAGCGTTTCTCCGCTTCCCGGCGCACCAGCGCCAGCCATTCGCTCAAAAATTTCTCCGACTGCTGCAGCATGGCGGGCATGTATTTGTCCGTCTTCGCGCGCCAGTCGGCAAGGTCTATCTCGCCCTTATATACGGCGCCCGCGTTGGAAACATACCACGCCTTGCAGGCGTTCACGTCGGCCTCGGG
>DATJGZ010000202.1:0-27471 GCA_035494535.1 Patescibacteria group bacterium
TCGATGATGGTGTAATCGCGGCCCTGATGGTTGAACCTAATTTGTGTCGTGTCGATGGTTATGGCCTGATCGCGTTCGTCCTGGAAAGCATCGAGCAGGAACGACCACTCGAAGGGCACCTTTCGGCGTGCGCAAGCGGCCTGCACCTCCTCGACCTTGCCGGGCATCAGGCTGCCGGTATCGTTGAGCAGGCGTCCGATCAGCGTTGATTTGCCGTGGTCGACATGGCCTACGATGACGGTCCGCAGCGGTTGTTTTGCGTTCTCGGTCATGGCTTACATGTATCCTTTCAGGCGAAGTTGCTCGAAACTGGCCTCCGTCTCCCGGTCCATCGCCCGACCCGCGCGCTCCGGTGTCTTCGTGACGGCAAGTTCCTGGATGATTCCGTCGATGGTGTCGACATTACTGTCCACGGGGAATGTGATGTTGCTTTCACCCAATGAGCGATAGCGCTTCCCGTCCTTCGACAGGTACAGCGGCACGAACGGTATGTTCTCCTGTTTCGTGTAACGCCAGATGTCGAGCTCCGTCCAGCCCAGCAGCGGATGGATGCGCAGGTGAGCGCCCTCCGGAACGTTGGTGGTATATTGCCCCCAGAACTCCGCGGGCTGGCCTTTATGGTCCCATGTACCGGCCTCGCCGCGCGGCGAGAAAACACGCTCCTTGCCGCGCATGGCTTGCTCGTCGCGGCGAATTCCTACAATTAGCCCTTTGAAAGTATTGGCGGCCAGAAATTCCTTGAGACCTTCGGTCTTGCGCGACGCGGCGCGGGTCGCTGGCGGAAGCGACTGGTCCATCTGCTCCTCGGGCGGGCAATCGGCCACGCGCAGGTCGAGATTCCAGTCCTTAACCAACTTGTCGCGGAACTCATATACTTCGGGGAATTCGAGACCGGTATCGAGCATGATCAACGGAAACGGAACGCTGCCGAAGAAAGCCTTGCGAACCATATGGAGAAGTGCCGTGGAGTCCTTGCCTATCGACCAAAGCATGCCCAAGGGCTGGGTCTGGCTGAAAGCCTCGCGGATGATGTAGATGGTCTCCGCTTCCAGCGCTTTCAGATCCTTGTCGAGTGCCATTTATATATCCCCACAGCATTAATTTTATGGAAATATACAGGTCGATATATAATATGTCAAATGTTATTTGCAGGAAATTTGAAAATTTCTGCAATGGGTTACCGGAAAGATGCCAGTGCCGCTAGTAACTGCCCTATTCCATCAGGTCAATTCCAGCCGACAGCAGAATCTCATCCAGCATCTGGAACCACGGAATCGAAAATTTGCTGTGGCGTGAAATAGGACGGTCGGCGCCGTGCTTGAGGTCGTAGGCCTGCATCTCGCGCGCTACACTCTCGTGGACCGCTTTCTTGATCGCTGTCAGATCGACGCCATCAAGCGCATGGGCATTCAGTTTTTTGAGCAGTATCTCCTCGGAGGGGTCTAGATGTCCGTCCTTGAAGGCCATGATCCGGGCAAAGTCGACCACCTGGCCGCGATAGACCGGATCGTTAATATACCGCAGCATGTCATCGACCTTCTGCGGCTTGACCAAATCGCCCTCGAGCGTACGCCGCTGCTCGTCGGTCAACGGAAGATGGTTCATGATGCCAGCGATATATGCCTTTTCCGCGTCGGTGACGATCCCATCGGCATGCGCCATGGCAATAACACAGCGAAGCATATAAAGTTTGCTGGTGCTGACGGCCTTTTCAGTGCTGCCTGCCGGACTAGTTTGCGGTGATCGAGCCATTTTACTCCTCCTTCAAAAAGTGTCAGCGTCCCATCTTGCTATCAATATAAGCCTTGGAATCTTCCTCGTCATTGAGGGCTGAAGTGTACACATGCCTGTGCTGCGTATCATTGACAGCACCCCAATGGTCTGTCGCGCTGCTTCGGCTTCCAGCATTGCCGTATGACGCCAGCTTCTCGCCCGTCTGGCCGTCGTATAGTCCTACGGTCAACTTAACGTCCGAATTTTTCGAATTGATCACGTATTCCGAGAGCTCAACGTAGCAGCGATTGGCGCTACTGTCGTAGTGCGCTATCTGCGTCAGATCCGTGATGCTGTCACCCTTAACGGTCTGATAGCCGCCGCCCTGCATCTTTGAGGCCTTGATCGGCGTTTCGCAATCCTTACCGGTGCAGTGCGAATGGTTTTCATCAAGGAATTTCTTGCCAAGATCCGCGCATTGGGAGTTCAGGCGGAATAACGCCTCCTTCGCCGGGCCGGAAACTTCCGGGACCTTCGGTTCAGGCTTTGCTGCAGCGACAGATACGACGGGTGCGGAAGCGGGATGCATTCCCAGTTTTGCGACAAGGTCGTGAATCTGCGACTGCTGTTTCTCCAGCACCGAGGCCTGCAACCCAACCTTCGCCGTGAGGCCGCCTGCAATCACGACCAGAAGCACGATCAAAACCAGTTTAATGTCCGTGGGCTTCTTCGCGGCGCGCTTTCCATGGACCCTCTTTACCAATGGCTGGCCAGATGCATCGACGTGGCGCGGCATGTCAGCCACTTCCTCAACATTCCCATCGGACGCCCCGTCAGGCGTCAAAATGGAACACATCTCGTCTTCGTTGCTGCTGCTCTCAACCATACGTCCCCGCCGAGCAATTCTACACGCGATTGTCCCACCGGTTAACGGGAATTGTTTTGGTTGGTAAAGACCAAGGCACGGAAATGAAGTTCCATCAGGCCCCTGAATTTCTTGACTTATGAGTTAAGGATAGATTATTATGGCAAATCTTTTGACCATATAACGAGCATTTTAAAGAAGCGGTGTGGACAAAAGCTTTTAGTTCTGGTACGTTACGCGCCATTATTAAAGCGCAGATGAAGCGGAACCGGCCGCGAGGCCAGAGAGTTGAATTGATATGAGAAAAGGCAGGATTTTAATCGCGAGCGTCCTTCTGTTCGGCCTAGTGGTTGCCGCCACAGGTGCTTGGGCTGTAACGAAATCGCGCATCGCTGCCCAGACGGACAACCTGCTCAACCAGGCGGGTGTGGTATGCCAGACCGCCGATTCCCCCGGGTGCGCTGAACTGCTTAACCAGATCGAGCCCGGCGCCTAATCCTTACCCAGCTCCCCTATCTAGATATCCATTCTTCTCTGTCTGCTGATAAACTTTCAGCGGGGAATCGCCATGCAGACCGGTGTCGGCAAAAGCAAAATCGGCCGGAATGACCACTGCCCTTGCGGCAGCGGCCTGAAGTACAAAAAGTGCTGCGGTAAAACCGACCCCGATGCGGCTGAGAAGGCGGATTTATCCTCGTCCCGGTGGCTGGTCAGACGGCAGGTGTTACTAGCGGTCGGGGTCATCGGCGGACTGGCACTAGATACCGCCATGCCGAAGCTGACATGGTTTACAGCACTCGCTGCTGCATCCATTGTCGCGTTGACTATCCTCGGCTGGCTGGCCATTAAAAAGAACAGATCGCTGAATCCATACAGTAACGCGGACATTCCGGATATCGATTGGTCCGACCCCTGCTCGCTGACCGAGCCCTTTTTTCCTATCTCTCGATACCCGGTCCGATTTTTCCTGGTCGTCTCGGCGATGGCTTTTGCCGGGGGCATCGCGGTTACCGTACGAAATTATCTAATCGACGGCAGGATCATAGCACCCGTTGCTGGCTTGTTTCTCGCGCTTGGCGGCTTGACGCTCGTTGTGCTGCTGCCATGGCTGCAGCAATGCCGGTTCGAGCATGATGAAGGTAAAAACAATTAAACCATGTCAAATCGCAAGCAAAGACGAGCAAACAAAAGCGTTGGGAAGCCGCAGGACTCACTGACGCAGGGGTTGTTCGATCAGGCGTTGCAGCTTCATCGCGCCGGACGGCTTGAAGAGGCAGGGCACCTTTACCGGACAATTCTGGCCTCCCAACCCGGCCATGCCGACAGCCTGCATATGCTGGGTTTGATCTCGTTCAAGACGGGTGCCTATGATGAAGCCGCCGACCTGATCGAACAGGCCATCAAATTAAAAAAGGGCGATCCGTTTTGCCATTTTAATCTGGGCAATTGCTACAGGCTAAAAGGGCGGACCGACGATGCCGTCAGGGAATATCGCCGCGCATCCACAATAAAACCAGAATACGTTGAGGCCCATTTTAATCTGGGAAATTTGTACCGTGATCAGGGCAAGATTAACGACGCCATCCTGTGCTACCAGAAGGCGCTCACGCACCGCCCTGATTACGGCGAGGCCCTGTTCAATCTCGGCGGTTGCCTCCAAACACAGGGACGGTTAAAGGATGCTGAAGCGCAATATCTGGCAGCACTCGAAATCAATCCGTTATGGCCCGAAGCCCTTTATAATACGGGAATCCTTTATCTTAAGATGGACTGGCCAAAAAACGAGGCCAAGGGAAGGCAATATCTCGAGCGCGCAGTCGGCCTCGACGCGAAGCACGAAAATGCATGGATAAATCTCATGCGTTCCTACGAACGCGTCGGCGATTATGAAACTGCGGAAAAGATCTTCGATCGCGCGTTCAAACAAATACCTTCAAATTTCGAGCTGGTAGTGATTGCTGAAACTATCAATAGACGCAAAGGCATTTCCGGTCAGAATGCCGTTGCGATTTTCGAGCAGGCTGATCGCCTGTTTGAACAAAATCCGGACGCGATAACTTCAGCGGTTATGGTCGACATCGCGAAGATGCTTGATGCCTCGGGCGATCCGTCGGCCGCATACAAATGGTTCGCGCGAGCCAACGCCGAGAAGAAAAAAATATTCGCCGAGCATGGAATAAGCCGCGACTCGTTTCCGCGCCTCATCGATGGATACCGGAAAGCCCTCACTTCAGCGCCGCAGTGGTCGCCTGCTCCCCCACTACCCGCAGACACACCTTCTCCTGTCTTTCTAGTGGGATTCCCGCGCTCAGGCACCACCCTGCTTGACCAGATATTCGCCAGTCATCCCGACATAGAAGTTGCCGAAGAAAGTCCGGCGCTGCAGACCGTCGCGCATGAGGTTATCGCGGCCGGCGGCAAGGCGGAATGGGATATGCTTTCCCGACTTGATCAAAATGTTATTAAGTTGGCGCGCGAACGCTATCTGTCGGAAATGCGGGATTTCGGTTGCAGGTTGCAGCCGAATAAAATCTTTATCGACAAGAATCCTTTTGACATGGTCTACGTTCCGCTCATCCTCCGGCTATTTCCCGATGCGCGGTTTTTGCTCGCCCTGCGACATCCCTGCGATGCTGTCCTCAGTAACTTTATGCAGCACTTTGTGCCAAACGAGGCCATGGTGCATATGACCGATCTCCATGATGCTGCCCGAATTTATGATCGTGCGTTCACCGCCTGGACCGAAGCTATAACGGCATTGAATCCGCTAGTCCATGAGATCCGGTATGAAAACGTGGTGTCGGACCTAAAGGCAGAAATCACTCCGGCGATCCAGTTTCTCAGTCTCGAGTGGAATGATGATCTTCTGAAGTTCCACGAAACCGCCAAAGAGCGCAGCATTACGACTCCCAGCCGGCTTCAAGTAACGCAGGAAATCTACACGGGCGCCCAAGGGCGATGGCATAAATATCGTGAATTCATGAAGGATGTGCCGGATATTTTGCGTCCGTGGGCAATAAAGTTTGGATATAAAATTGATTACGGGTTTTCATATTGATGCCATCCTTGCCGCCATCGAGCGCGTAATGTATCAATAATTTATGCGTTCCGATTTCCGGCGCGCGAACTGGCCATATGTTTTATCAAAAACACAAATCCCTTATCGTTATACTGTCGGTCGTCGCGCTGGTCGTATTCAATCTGATCCCGCTTTCGACCGCGATTATTGAATGGCCGGCCGGAATCACGATCTGGTTTCCTTATTTCTATCAAGCTGAAGGGATTTTCCTGGCGGTGTTTGGCCTTGCGATGTTCGCCAAACGCTTCACCGTTTTTTTCTTCATGCTGGGACTGACCGGCACTTTCGTGCATCTGCTCACGCCGGTGTATCTCGGCGATCCGAAGATGCTGCTGATTTTCTGGGGCCTGTACAGCTTGTGCTGGATCGCCTATCTCGACCTTCGACAGCGTCATATGGGCCTTATTATGGACAGGCGCCCACCCGTCAGACAAATGCTGATCTATTTCGGATTCATGGTCGGCGCTATCAGCATCTGTTTTCTGATGACGGTAATCATCAATGATGCATGGGGCGACGTTGTCAATGTTCCGAACCAAGTTTACGGCATCCTTATCGCGATGGCCGTGATCGTCCCGACGCTATCGATCAGCGTGTTGAAAATTATCGACATGATCGGCGCACAGCACTTCCTCGCACTGCTGATCGGCGCTTACTACAGACCGGTCGAGCGCGAAAAAATTGTTCTCTTTATCGATCTAGCAGGATCGACTGCCATGGCCGAGCGTCTTGGCCCGCTACACAGCACCAATCTGATCGCAAGATTCATATTCGACGCCAGCGGTATCTTCAGGATCTATGGCGGCGATGTCATCAATTACACGGGCGACGGACTTGTCGCCACTTGGCCGAAACGTCAGGGCGACAGACCGTTGCTGGCTATACTCGCGTTACGGGACCGTGTACGCGGCAGCATTTCCTTTTACTTGCGCGAATTCGGGCTGGTGCCGGAATTTCGTGTCGGCATTCATTCCGGCAAAGTCATCATGAGCCAGGTCGGCGAGGAAAAGCAGTTTCTTGCGCTTTACGGCGACACAGTAAATACCGCCGGTCGGCTGGAGCAGATGAATAAGGAAATGAATACCCGTGTCCTAATCTCAGGCGAAGTCGTCAGCAGCATGAGCAAGTCCTGCAAGGAGATGCTCGTGTCCAAGGGATTGACCAACCTTAAGGGCAAGGGCGACTCGATCGAGATTTACACGCTGAAGAAGGAGCGCGGCGAAGAAGACTAGCGCATTAGCCGCTGCCAGATCTGGCTGTAGGCCTTCACCACCGGGACCGGACAAGCAAATGTTACTACGGTTTTCGTGCCTTCGGGGATTTTGAATTCAGGTGCCTCCTTCATCTCCTTCGGCAGGAGCTCGCGCGCAGCCGACAACGACGGGGGGTAGCCTGATGCCAGGGCATAAGCCGCAGCGTTCTCGGGCTTCATCATAAAGGTGATGAATTTTTTTGCAGCGTCGACATTTTTTGCACCGGCAGGAATTGCAAAGTTATCCACCCATAGCTCAATTCCCTCTTTCGGATAGACAAATTTTACCGCCGGGTTTTGTTGCCGCACCTTGTAGACATCGCCATTCCACGCCATCTGCATCGCAACCTCGTTTGCCGCCAGGCGTTCTATGTAGCCCGTAACGCTATAGGTCTTGACGAAAGGCTTCTGGTTTAGCAGCAGTTCCTGTATTGCTTTGAAACTTTCGGGTTTACCATCGCAAAATGGCAGGCCAAGGGCAAGAGATGCCACGTCCGTAATGGTAGACACTTCATCCATTTCGCCCAATGTCGGTTTCTCGCCCGCGGGTCGTACAAAGTACTGTTTCCAGCTGTCAATCTTCTCCGATGTCAGCTTGGTATCCACCGCAAGGCCGGTGGAACCGTAGAACAGTGGCAGCGCGTATGTCAGGTCTGGATCATAAGGCGGCTTCTGCAAATCCTTCTCAAGCTGCGGTCCAAGCGCCCGCAGTTCCTCGGGCAACGGCTGCAAGAGTTTTTCAGCTACCAGCAACGGCACATAATTTCCAGACGGAGCAACGATGTCATATGCGCCGCCTGCCTTAAGTTTAGCCATAAGCGCGTCGTTACTGTCGTAGACGTCCGCAACGATATGAATGCCGGTTTCCTTTTCAAACTTCTTGAAAAGATCGGGCGCAACATAGGTGTCCCAAGTGTATAGGTACAACTTGTTTTCCTCAGCGCGAACAGGATAAGCCGCAAACAGAACAAGCAGGAAGATGAACAGACGTTTCATTATGATTGTCCTTTGCGGTTGAATATGACCGAAGCTATCACAAATCCCATAGACACCACCAGCAGCAGCGAGGATATGGCGTTAATCTCGGGCGTGATGCCCTTGCGAACCATGCTGTAGATATACACCGGCAACGTCATGGCGCCCGGCGGCGCCACCATCTGCGTGATAATGAAGTCGTCGAGTGACGTTATGAATGCCAGCATTGCGCCCGATATAATGCCGGGCATAAGCAACGGTAGTGTAATGTGTATGAATATCTGTCGTGGGTCGGCATAAAGATCGGCGGCCGCCTCACCCAACGGTGCCGGGATAGTCTCCAGCCGCGCTCGGATAGGCGAATAAGCGAACGGGATGCAGAAGACGACATGGGCAATCATCACGTTGCCGATGCCGAGATTAAGGCCGATCAGCGTAAAGAATGACAGGGACGCGATAGCCATGACCATTTCCGGCACCAGCAGCGGTAGCGCTAGCAGCGTATTCGCGGTTCCCTGCCCTTTGAACGTTCGTCCGTGCATGGCGATTGCCGCAGGCAAGGCGATAAAAGTTGAAAATAGCATGGCGCCCGAGGCAATAACGAGCGAATTGACCATCGCCCGGCGCAGGTCTTCGTTGTTCCAGGCGCTGCTGTACCAGTTGGTGCCAAAGCCTTGCCAGACAGTAATTAACGGTCCCGAATTGAACGAAAAAAGGATCAGGATAGCTATGGGAGCATAGAGAAAAATGAGACCGGACCAGGATATAGCGCCGAAACCTGGCATGCTCCGCTGTTTGATGTTCATCAGACGAGACCTCCCGTTCCTTCGCCCTTGCGCGCAATCAGCATAAGGCCAAGCATCACGATCGCCATAACGACAACCGAGAGAGCGGAACCGAGCGGCCAATCGCGTGAGAAGCCGAACTGCATCTGGATCAGGTTGCCGATCATCATCTGTTTGCCGCCTCCGAGCAGATCAGACGCCAGAAAAGAGCCGATCGAGGGAATAAAAACAAGCATGCAGCCAGCAAGTATGCCGGGGATGGATATGGGGATGATAACCCGCCGCAGCGTTTGACCCCGGTCGGCATAAAGGTCTTGGGCAGCTTCGACCAGCCGCCAGTCAAACCGCTCGAGCGTTGCGTAAAGCGGCAAAACCATGAACGGCAGGTAGCTGTAAAGCAGGCCGATGCCGACAGCGAACGGGGTGTACATGAGCGGCAGCGGTTGGGAAATCAGGCCGACATGCTGAAGGAGGCCATTAACCAAACCCTCATCGCGCAGGATCAACATCCACGCATAGGTGCGCACCAGCAGATTGGTCCAAAAGGGAATAGTAATTAAAAGAACCCATATTCCACGATGACGCTCCGGCCTTGTGGCCATGTGATAGGCGATCGGAAATCCTGCCAGCAGACAAAGGATGGTGCATGTTCCCGCCAGCATTAGCGAGCGCATGAAGATAATCAGGTAGCCCGCATTGAACGTGAGCTTGCCGTCAAAATCCCGCTCGAACAGCAGACGTGTATAAGCGTCCCATGAAAAATGCCATTCAACGCCACCATACTCTCCGGGCTGAAGAAATGAATAGACGGCGATCAACGCCAGCGGCATGACAAAGAAGACGCCGATAACGATAAAAAACGGCGAAAGAAGGTAAAGAGGCTTCACGTTGCGCATCGGATCAGCCTTCCGCGATCGATATTCACATTCACGCGCGCGCCGGGAACAGCTGCGTCATTGCGTGGAGAAGCAACGATAATCTCCTCGCCGCTGTCGAGCTGAATGATGTAATGAGTAACCGGACCGCGATAAGCAATCTGAGTCACCTGCCCCGCAATACCAGAAGTGCGGAATGAAACGTCTTCGGGGCGGAATCCAACTTCACCCGGCTCGCTAATTCCCAGAGCCGTGGCGGGCACGAAATTACAAAGACCGACAAAGCCCGCGACATAGCGACTGGCCGGCCTGTGGTAGATTTCCGGCGGCGTGGCTACCTGCGCGATTTTTCCCTTGTCCATGACGGCGACGCGATCGGCCATGGACAGCGCCTCGTCCTGATCATGGGTGACAAGGATGAAGGTGATGCCGGTCTCGCGCTGCAGGCGCTTAAGCTCCCCCTGCATCTCGCGCCGCAGTTTATAATCGAGGGCGGAAAGGGATTCATCGAGCAACACGAGTTTTGGCCGGTTCACCAGCGCCCGCGCCAGCGCCACGCGCTGCTGTTGCCCGCCCGAGAGCTGTGCCGGCATGCGGTCGGCAAGCGACTCCATCTGAACCAGCTTCAGCGCATCGATAACAGCGCCCCCAATATTGCTCTTTCCTTGCATACGCAGACCGAAAGCGACGTTATCTGCCACAGTCAAATGCGGAAACAGCGCATAGCTTTGAAAGACGGTATTTACAGGGCGCTTGTTGGCCGGGAGACTGGTGATGTCCTGCCCGGAAAGCAGGATCTCGCCAGCGTCCGCCTGCTCAAGCCCCGCAACCAACCGCAACAGGCTCGATTTGCCGCAGCCGGACGGGCCGAGCAAGGCGAAAAATTCGTTCTCGTTGACGGTCAGCGTAACGTCGTCAACGGCTCTGACAGGCGTCGAAGGATGCGGAAAAGTCTTAGTTATATGTTTGAGAACAAGGGCTTCGGCCATACGACATGCATATCATGCCCTTGCCCCTCATTCAATGCGGGATCAGAACTTGAGCTTGTAGCGCATCATAACCGCGCCGTCCTTTTCGCCAGCAACGTTATCCGCGTCCTCGCGGTAGCTCATGCTAAAGCTGAGGCTCGATTTATAGGTCAGCGGCCGCACATAATCGACGCCGAAATCGGTTTCGTTGCCGGACGGTGCAAGGCCGGCTCGCACGGTATGAACGACTGGATTGCCGCTGGCATCGGTTCCAGAGGGAACAGTCACGTCTGCATTGCCGGAATAGACTCGCAGAGGCTTTTTGATCGACAGGCCGAGCGTGTCATCCGCTCCGGTGAGATTTTCCTTGTTTAGAGCAACGCTAAATCCCGCGCTATAAAGGCGTGACGGATTGCTAATCAGGCTGTCCTGCGCGCCGCTCGGGTTCGTGGTCGCGAATATCGTATCGAGACCCAGATTGAACCCTTCACCCAATTTAACGTTTGTGCCCATGCCGAAGGAAACGGTTGATGCTTCCCCAAGACCGAGATAGCCGCTGCCGGCAGAACCGAGCAGCATGTTTTTCTCGCTCAGATATGAGGTGGTCCATGAGAAAGTCCATTGGTCGGATGGGCGAACCGTATAGCCGACAGCGGCACCATAGGCGGATGCCTGCTGGCCCGAGGCAGACGTGAAATCGTTTTCCGCAGTGCTCATGACACCAAGGGAGATATGCTCATCCTTCCCGGAGTTGAAGCCGACTGATGAATAGCTGGCGTTGTCGGTCAGACCCAAGAGAGTGCCCCCCATAGCCGTGTCGCTGTTAAAGAAGGCTGTCTTTTCGCCCCAGCGTGCGTCGTTGAATGACATCGCTGCACCGGCGCCCTGGCCTGCACCGGCATAAGTGCCATCCTTCTGCTGGAAGCCCATCGACCATTCGTTCTGGGCCGGACGCGTTGGATCCTGCGTAAACCCCGGAGTTTGCGTTATATCAACGCCCCATTGCGGCGCCCCCGGCGTGCCGGAAAAGGCGAACCAAGAACCGTCTTCGTTCTGAATGAAGCTGCGCGAAGAATATCCACCCTGCGTAACATGTATGGTTGCCGGGGAAAGAGGAACCTTTGACGAACGCGTTGCAATGCCCGAAGCCAAATTGGCCGAGAAATCGCGACCGAAACTGTCATAAAACGAAGCATTTGAGAGCGCGCGCGACACCGCGCCCATATCGCCAAGCGCGCCGCCGCTCGAGATGCTGCCAGAGGCGAGGATCATTGTCCCGCCACTGGTTGGTACCGACGTTGTACCTATCGGCTGGAACGCCTTGATGGCATTCAGAAAGCCGCGGCCATATTTGGTGTCAACGCCTTTGGTGCCGAGGTCGGTCGCGCTTCTTATGATGATTTGCGGGATGGTGCCTTGCGCAATCAGATACGGCCATTTTGCCGCAATCAGGCCGGCGAGACCGGACGCCTGCGGCGCCGCCATCGAGGTGCCCGACATCTGGGTGATGTAGCTGTAACCGTACTGCGCGGTGCTGTAATTGCTGGCTCCCCAAATATTTTCGCCGTCCGCCATGATCCACATGTTCTCATAGAGAACCTTCTTGCCGGACGTCGAAAGGAAATATGCGGAACCGGGCTTATTGCTGAATGTGCTCAGGCCTTTTGAAGCGTTCGTCGACCCGGCGATGATGGTATGCGCAATAGCCTGATCGGTCCAGCCTTTGATAATGCCGCCATTGGCGAAATTCTGAGCGCTATTGCCGCCTGCAAAAATGATAATCACGCCTTTGGACGCGGCATAATTAACCGCACCGGCGATACTGTTGTAAAACGCAGTTTGCTGGGAAGCAGTGCCGCTCGGGCCAAGGCTGAGATTCAAAACCTGCGCACCCTGATTGACGGCATAGACGATCCCTTTGTAAATGTCGTTGGAGGTGCCGGAGCCGTTCGCATCGAGAACCTGCACAGCCAGGAGGCTCGCGGCCGGGGCAACGCTGTATAGTCCGAATGACTGAATGCCCCCCGCCATTTCGCTGGCGGTGAAAGTGCCGTGGCCGTCGAGGTCGGTGGGAAACGCATTATCGACCGGGCAGACGTTGTTCAGGCACTGGGCGCTATTCAAGAGATCGATATTCGTCGTTCCCGAAGGGATAGCGCTGTTATTCGGCGACGAAAAGCCGATCCATTGCTTTGTGATTCCGGTGTCGATATCGCCAAATACAATCCCGGCGCCGTTATTAGCGCCCGCCTGAAGCGAGGTGTTCAGGCCCATGAGTGTCAATTGTTTGGAATATGTGTATGGATTGGTGGTCGCAGCCCATGCCGCCGTACTGCACATACCGGCCAGCACGACGGCTGACACAAGAACTCTCTTAATCATGAAATTCCCTCGCAGACCGATCAATCTAGCTTTGGATTGCGGACAAACAATGTGCCCTTCATCACATTGTGCGGCATAAATGTTATGTAAGACTTAACATATGATACAAAGAGTATCGAATTTTCGGAAAACAAAAATCCCGCCTGAAAAGGCGGGATTTGGCGCTAGGTGGTGATAAAATTTACTGTGCAGTCCACCCGCCGGCACCATCCGCACCTCCCGTAGGTACGCCTGAAGGGCCGGCCTGGTTGTTCGCGGGCGGCATAGATGTCGATCCGCCGCCATGCTTGGCCTTCCACTCTTTATGCTTTTCCATCATGGCCATGTGCTTGGCCTTGAATTCGTCCCTCGTAATTTTGCCGTCGTGGTTAGCATCGATTTTGTCGAACATTTCGCCGTGGAAGTTATTCCATTCGTCTTTGCTGATCATACCATCGTGATTAACGTCCATCTTGTCTTCCATCCACCTGTGATGATGATGCATTTTCTTTGCCATCGCCCCGGTAGCCATAGGTTCATTGGCAAGCGCAGGGCATGCAATAAACGCGGCCACCGCGGCGGTTACGATCAAGCGGTCAAATTTCATCTGAGTCTCCCTGTTTAAGATGTTGTGTTTCTGTAAGGCCTCAATCACAAGCTCAAAGCCATGATTTAATCGTGCCCCAAAATCTGGGCGAAAAAACGGCAGTCAGTTGTGGATGCGGCGGACGCCTTCAAATCCGCCATTAAATTCGTCAATACTGATGACATTATCGCCGTTCTTATCCATGCGCTTAAACACGGCATCGTAGAATTCGATGAATTCGTCTATGGTTACGATCCCATCCTTGTTGACATCCATAAGTCGAGATGCGGTCTGCAATTCCCGCGATTGCACAATCTTTACACTGCCAATCACTTTCTCGGTTTTCGCCGTATACGCGTCTACCATCGCGTGCTGTTCGTCCGGCGTCAGGTTATTGTCGTGATCAAAATCCCCGCTTTGAAATATGTCGGTTATTATTATCGCCCACTCCCGCAGGTCGATCACGCCGTCGCAGTTTCCATCAAGACGGGCCATTTCCTGTCGCCGCTTGTTATATAATTCCTCCTGCACAAAATCCTGTGCTTCCGGCTGGTGCAGGGCCTCCTTCGCAGGCGTGCATGCATCCGCTGTTTGTGCGCTAGCGGGCTTCACGATAGAAAGTAAAACTGCCAAAACAATAAAACTTTTCTTAAGAACGCACATGCTTTTTCCTACTCCTGAAAGGATAAACCATCTGTGCCAGAAAACCATCGGGGACTTTTTGGTTCTTAAGCCCGAATTTCTGAGGAAGTTTCCCCTCCGGCATATAATAGGTGCCAAATACCATATCTATCGCCGGAATTAATCCGGCAAAGTTCTTGTCGAGCCCCTCGTCCTCCGATGTGTGATGCCACCGATGAAATTTAGGACTCGCAATGACGCGGCCAAGCGGCCCGAACCCCCACGAGACGTTGGCATGAACCATGATGGCGTAAAATGTAAGGAAGGGAACATAAGCCGCTACGGCTTTGGGCGTAAATCCAAGGATTATAAGAACAGAAACCTGTATCCATCGCGACAGCCAATCGTTTACCGGATGAAGCCGCACAGATGACAACCAGTCCAAATGGGGCGAACAATGATGGATCGCGTGAAATTTCCACATTCGGCGACCATGGAACCAGCGATGCGTCCAATATCCGATCAAATCGCCGACGACGACCATCTCGATCGCCTGCAGCCACAGTGGCTGGTGTCCCAGTAAAGTTGAGCGGTTATTTAATACCGCCAGCACTTCATGCGGATTTTGGCGGTAAACCAAATAAAATCCAGCACCCAGCCCGACATTCGCGATTGTCTTGGTCATTAGCGAGGTAATGAACCAGTAAACGATATCCGTCCTGATATCCGGGCGCCATTTCGGCTGCTCCGGATTGGCCGCAAAGAGCGATTCAACGACCCAGAAAAAGGCCGACAGGATAATCAGGGCGAAAAATATATGCTCTATGCGGCCCACGCACGTGTCCTTTCAGCCTAATAAAATCCGGGAACGAGTCACTTTGAACAGAGTTGGATCATACGAAAGGCTAACAGATAAAGGAGACAAAAAAATGGCAGATTCTGTAAACAGAAGCGGTAATAACCGCGGCAGCAACTTGAGCCGGGAGGCCCGAAGCAAGGGTGGATCCAATTCGCCCGGTAACTTTAAGAATGACCCAGAGCGGGCTGCTGAGGCCGGACGCAAAGGCGGCCAGGCCCGCGGACGCAATAACGCTTCGACTTCGGCAGAATAAATATAGAAGTCCTCCATCGGAACGGGGGGCAGCTGACGTCACAGGGGTCGCTGCCCTCGTTTCTATTAGGAAAAGTGGTCGGGGTGACTGGATTCGAACCAGCGGCCCTCTGCTCCCAAAGCAGATGCGCTACCAGACTGCGCTACACCCCGCCAATGCCATTATATCAGATTATGGTACGGCCTTCGCCGTAGCGGACATATTATTAAGATAGACGCTGTCAAAGACCTTGTCGCCTTCTTTTATGCCCATGCCGGCTGCGGCTCCCCCATTTAGCTCAATAACAGCGACCACAGGGCCCTTGGATGGAACGGCGCTTTCATCAAGTGGCTGCGCATTTGGATGGATATGGATGATCGTCCCGTCATATTGGACGAACAGCATATCGAGGGCAATTAGAGTATCCTTCATCCAGAACCAGCGCGGCTTGCTATCTCCAAACCAAAACAACATTCCCGCGTCCGACGCGAGACGCTTACGGTTCATCAAACCATAAGCCTGCGATTGTTCATCAGCAGCCACCTCGACATGAATGACGTGCGACAGGCCGTCGGAATCCTTGATCGTCAGGTCGACGCGTGGCAGCGGTGAAACCGGCGTAGCCAAAGGAGGCTCAGCCGAGCGAGCACCGATATCTGCGACGGGTGGTTCTGCCATAGAAACCTGCGGCATAAGCATAAGCGTTGCCGCTGCAAGTAATGCTTTTCGCATATCAGCCGGTCTTTTCTAGCGCCGCGAGTAAAGATGCGTCGGATACGACGCCGACATATTTGTTCGTCTGCGGCTCGACTACAACGACCGACCCACCTGCTTCACGAACCTCACGGATGGCGGATTCGAGTGACGTATCCGGATTTACAAGATTGGCCGGCCGTTGCATCAGGGTCGAAACTGGCCCCATCATGCTCTGACGCAAGCGCTTAACCATCCCGGGCGCGGCAGGAATCCGAACGCTGGTCCCACCCATTTCACCGCCGGCGCCGATGGCGAGCGAGACAGGCAAGGTATCCTCGAGCAAAATTCCGTAGCTGAATATTCCGACCAGCTTGCGTTCACTATCCACGACCGGGACCATCGATATACCACTGCTGCGCATTGTTTTCACGACAGCATCAACCGTCTGATCGGGACTCGCAATCGGGGCTTTGTCTACCAAGGCATCTTTACAGGACATGACTTTGACTCTCCTTCTGAACGTTATTGTGCAATAAATCTGCGCTCATATCTAGTTTGCTTTAAGTCCTTCGAGAAACTCCAAAATCTCTGACCCCGCCCCATGCATGTACAGGTCGTTGTGGCCCGCATCGGGGATCGTAGCTAGTTTTTTAGGCTCGTTGGCGGCGTCAAAAAGCGCTTTTCCTTCCTCATAGGGAACGACCGTGTCGAGCAGGCCGTGAACGATGAGAAGAGGTGCCTTTATCGTTTTGATCTTCGACAAATTCTCGTAACGATCTTTCATCAGCAGCTCGACTGGAACAAAGAAATATCTTCTTTTCGCAACACTGCTAGTGCTTCTGAAAGGAGATTCCAGGACGAGTGCGCGAACGTTCGGATTTTCCGTTGCCATCTGCGTCGCTACACCAGTGCCCAGAGACTCCCCCTTCAACACGATTTGCGAGGGAACAAAGCCTTGCGCAAACAGCCATTTCAAGAACGCGCGGCCGTCCTGATACAGGCCTTGTTCAGTGGGGTTGCCGGCGTTCCCGCCATAGCCACGATATTCTGCCATCAATACCCCATAACCGTGGTCAAGCCAGAACCGCGCCTTATAGTTTCGCGTGCCGATGTTCCCGGCATTGCCGTGAAACATCAGCAACAACGGTTTATCCGGCTTTGCCGGCGCCTTGTACCAACCGTAAAGCGTCAATCCGTCCGCAGTTGTCACATTAACAACAGCCATATCGCTACATCCATAAGCGGCCGGCTCTGGACGCGAAACGTTAGGAACGTACATCATGTGGCGTTGGTAAAAATATAGAAAAGCCAGGAGTCCAAAATAGAGAAATGCAATCTCGAACAGCAACCCTTTGACTTTCTTTTTGCGTTTTTCGTCCATGAGGCAGGATCAGCCGTTCACGCCCATTTTGTGCATGCGGGCATAAAGACCTTCTTTTCTGATCAGCTTCTCGTGCTCTTCCATCTCGACCACCCTGCCTTTATCGAGCACGACGATGAGATCGGCCTTTTGTATTGTGGAGAGGCGGTGGGCGATGACAAGAGTTGTCCGTCCTTTCTGCAGCCTCTCAAGCGAAGCCTGAATGGCCCGCTCGGATTCATTGTCGAGCGCCGAAGTTGCCTCGTCCAGCAACAGTATCGGCGCATCACGAAGGATCGCCCGCGCAATGGCGATGCGCTGGCGCTGGCCACCGGAAAGCTTTACGCCATTCTCACCGAGCCGGGTGTCGTAGCCCTGCGGAAGATTTCGTATAAATTCATCCGCCGCCGCCGCTTTCGCCGCCTCTATGATCTCCGCATCGAACGCATTGGTGCGACCATAAGCGATATTGGCGCGCACGGTGTCATCAAAGATGGTGATGTCCTGCGACACGAGCGCAATATGCCTCCGCAGCGAAGCCATCGTCACGTCACGCACATCTTCTCCACCCACGAGTACGCGGCCGGCAATAGCATCATAAAAGCGAGGAACCATGTTCATCGCAGTCGTTTTTCCACTTCCGGAAGGGCCGACCAACGCCGTCACCGTCCCCGCCTTAGCCGTGAAAGAGATGCCGTCGAGAGCATGACCGTCGTCAATTCCGTAGGCGAACCTCACATTCTCAAATACGATTTCAGGACTTTTAACAGCAAGAATTTTGGCGCCCGGCTTGTCCACGATCTGCGCCTGCCGGTCGATCATGTCAAAGATACGCGAAGCGGCACCCAGACCGATCTGGAGATTGTTATTCAGCTTTGAAAGTTTCTTGAGCGGCTCATAGGCGAGCGAAAACGCCGCAATGAAGGACATCAGCTTGCCGGGCGTGAGTTCGCCGGTCGCCGTATGATGCCCTCCATAAACAACCACGCCGAACAACGCCAGGCCGACAAGCGCCTGATTCACAGGTGTTGAGAGGTTATTCGCCCGAATACCCTTGAAGTACATATTTCGAAGATTAGTGATCGCATTGTTCGCACGTGTGCGCTCATAATCCTCCATGCCGTAGGCCTTGACCTGGCGTATGCCCTGAAAGACTTGGGAAAGGAGGCTGGATAGCGTTCCGACATCGGCCTGAATTCCGCCGGAAAGACGTCGCAACTTCCTGCCCAGCTTGCTTACAAAAAGGCCGGCCGGCGGAAAAACGCAGAACGCGATCAGCGCCAGCTTCCAGTCCTGAAAAAACATCAGGCCTATGAGGAATACCAGTTTCATGAAACTTTCGCCAAAGCCGGTCAGAGTGTCGGTCAAAGCCCCACGCATGGCTGCCACATCATTGACCATGCGTGAAACCAACTGGCCGCTCGGGTGCTCATGGAAGAAACGGAGATCTAGCCCGACAAAACGCGAGAACAGATCGCTTTGAATATCTGCGACGACCGACTGCCCGATCACGTTCGTCAGCACGCTGTGTATATAGGTCGCTATCCCGTCACCCGCAAAGACGACAAATACCGCCGCCGCCATGGGAATAATCAACTGGGTTTTCCGGTTCACGAGCACATCGTCCATGACCGGCTGGATGAGCTTGGCGAATGCCGCCGTCAACGCCGCGGAGACAATCATAAAAAATATGGCAAGAACGATCTTGCCAATGTAGCGGCTGAGATACGTTTTGCCGATCCGCCTGACCAGAGACCATGTAGACAAATCAATATGTTGCAGTGCGTTTGCGGTGTTTTTCGCCATGCCAATGTGTTATCCTTAAAAGAAGGATACTGCAAGCATTATGGCCCCTTCCGCACCCTCAGACCCGCCCCCTGCCAGACCGCCATCGGTCGATCTCTCCAAGCCCGGCATTGCTCTCGCTTTGGGCAGTGGCATGGCGCGCGGCTTTGCCCATATCGGTGCCCTTCGGGCCCTCGAGCGGCACGGCATAAAGCCAACCATTGTGGCAGGTTGCTCTATCGGCGCCGTAGTCGGCGGCTGTTACCTCGCTGGGCGTATGGATGAGTTCGAGGAGTGGTGTCTCAGCCTGAACCGGCGGCGGATATTTCATTATCTCGATTTCCGTGTCCGCAGCGCCGGCCTGATCGGCGGCAGCAAGCTGTTCAGCCTGATGGAGCACTATTTCGCGGACATGAAGATGGAGGATCTTCCCCATCCATTTGTAACTATCGCTGCTGACCTTACGACAGGCCATGAAGTATGGCTGCGGCGTGGAAGCTTCATCGACTGCGTGCGAGCTTCCTTTGCGCTGCCCGGTGTATTTCCGCCTGTCGAAGTCAACGGGCGCAGACTCGTTGATGGCGCACTCGTGAACCCCCTGCCCGTATCTCCCTGTCAGGCGCTCGGCGCGCAATTGACTATCGCTATCGATCTGAACGGCGATTTGATCGGCAAGGCGGTGCGACCCGGCCAGACATATCAGACTATTGCCGGATTCGATATTTTCGACGACAAGGACGTCGAGCCTGAGGACCAAAAAACGTTTTTCTCAAGCGCTTTGTCCAAGCGCATCTTCCGTCGGGACGAGGACGCGCCGAGTCTCTTCGGCGTGATGGTGTCGTCACTCAACATCATTCAGGACCGCCTGACGCGCTCTCGTCTCGCGGGCGATCCGCCCGACGTGCATATCAAGCCGCGCATCGGTCATATCGGCGCGTTGGAATTCGAGCGCTCGCGCGAGCTGATTGAGGAAGGCGAAGCGGCGGTTGAACGTGCGATGCCGGAGATCAAGGCCGCGGCGGAAATCTTCCTGCCGCGGAACGAGCCTTCAAAGGACTCTTCCTCTTCAGATATCAAGAAATCTTAGAGAATTAGGCCAGCTTACGCTTCTTGTGTTTGCGGTCCGGAAGCGCCTTGCCCCATTTGAGGCGGTCCACCAAATATGTCGGCCGGATATTGTTATATTGGAGCGTAAGGATATTTAGCGCGCGATCGACGTCGACCGCCGAGTGACAGTTTTGGAATGCGCCGAAATGCAGGCCATTCTTGATCAGGCAAGTATCAATGTTGACGGCCGCCGCACCCATAATGTCGTGCGCCATCGTATCGCCGACCATTACGGTCTGACCCGGATAAATCTCGCGTCCCTGCAATAATTTGATGCAGTGCTGGAAGATCGGCTTGTGCGGTTTGCCGATGTAATGCACGACTCCGCCAAAATCCTCATATCGCCGGGCAATCAGACCCGGGCCCATAACATAGTCGCTGCCGAGAACGACGCGGCTGTCCGGGTTGGCGCAAATCGCCTTTAGACGCTTGCGCACCGCCAATTTCAGGTCTTCCTCGTAATGGTCGACCATATTCTTGTCGGGCGCGTCAGTGCCACTGATGAGCAGGAAGTCGGCATCCGCGACGCTTGATACAAGCTCGATATCAAGCCCGTCGACGATCGAGCGGTCGCCGCCCCGACTCATGAGGTAACATTTCTTGCCCAGTTTCTGGAAGTAGCCTTCCTTCTGGTCCCGCATGCCCTGCCAGGCGATCTCACCCGACGTGACGATAACGTCATACATACCCGGCGTGATCCCGAGCTTCTTTAAATTTTCGGCGTTGACGGTTGCCCGCTTACCCGAGTTAGAAAGGATAATGATGTACTTATTGCGGCCCTTAAGCTCCTTAAGGCAATCGATAACCCCGTCATAAACTTTCTCGCCATTATGGAGCACGCCCCACTGGTCGATAATGAACGCAGCATAGCTGTCCGATATGTCTGAAATGCCCTGACAGAATTTCGTCTTGGCCATGAGCCGTGAATCCCCCGAATTGATCGCTTCTAACTCAGATTAAAAGACAAATGACTAACAAAAGATTATCAGGGGCCTTGCGTGGCAAATCAACCGCGTATCCAGTTTTTTCTTTAGAAAATAAGAAGTTATGAGAACAACGGGCATGTATGTCGAACTGTGAGGTCAATATTTCCCTATATTAAGAGATGTTTAACATATTTTCTCTATCCTTGGGGCTAGACAAGCGGGAACCACAATTCCGCACATAGTTTTAAGGGGTGAGTAAATGTCCGATTTAAAATTCACAGGCGATGCCGCCACCCAGGCGCAAAAAATCGCCGCAGCAAGAGCCGATCTGAAGCTCCTCGGACGTGGAGTCGCCGACAATGCCTCCCCCGATGACGTTCTTCGCGTTATGAAAGATTATATTGAGGAAAAAGGCCTGCGCGGTCCCGATGACGATGTCGACGCAATCAGAACCATTCACAGACAGGCGCTAAATCAGATATTGGCACGCGACAACAACTCACTTTGGGATGTGCAGAAGCGTCTTTATTATCTCGATGAATCTCATGAGATGGGCACAGCCATGTTTATGGGTGAAGGAAGCATGGCCCCTCCTCCCGAGGTCGAAGTCCGTCCTCAGGGCAAAGCCGATCAGATACCCGGCACTGTTGACCGGCTGATGGATTATAACGGCACTCATTCCAAAGGCTTTCGCAGCGCTCAGGACGAAATTGCGGAGTTGCAGAGACTGTCGCGCACCCAGCCGCCGGCAGCGAATCCGCGTTATCAGTGGGACCCGAAGATGCGGGCCCTGTGTAACGATTATGTGGCCGGCGAAGTCGGCAGCCAGATAAACGCGAGCGTCGGGCAGGACGGCATAGCCGAAATGCAGGCAGCCCTCGAGATACTGGGCTACGATAAAAATGTGCCGACCGGAACTTGGAGCGGTAGCAACGCACAAGGCGTGTCTAAATTTATCAGCGATACGAACACGTGGCACAAACCCCCGATCGGTGTCGACTGGGCTAATCCTGACAGCATCAAGAATTTTCGCCAGTACCTGTTCGAGCAGGTCAAAGGCCGCGTCGATTACGATAAGAGGCTCGTCAACGAGCACAAGGATCTTGCTCTAGCCGCTCCGGACGGCATGGACAAGGACGCTATTCGCCAAGCACAGCTTTACATGAATATTGTGGGCGTGCACGGCAAGGAAACCGTAACTCATACGCATACTTTCTGGTTTGATACGCACCCCGAAGTTGATTTTACCTACGGCAAGTCACCGACCGGCGATTGGACCAAGCGGGATGCGCAGGCGGTCGAGGCATATTGCAAAGAAAAAGGACTAAATCCTGATTTAGGCAACGCTGATAACAGAAAGAAATTTTTTGACGCTCTCAAGGGTGACGTTCAGAAAAAACTGGGTGATGGCGTAAATGTTGATAATTACACTACCCTAATGATGGGCTTGGTGGACGGCAAACATTCCTTTACGCCGGACAAGCCGCCTCCTCCGCCGGAAACGACCCCGCCGGACCAAAAGACCGGCCCAGATAATAAAACTCCGCCGGTAAAAACGCCCCCGGTAAAGAATGACGATCCTCCTGTCGAGAAAAAACCGTTGCCCAAAGCGACAGAAGAAAAGCCGCCGCTGCCGCCAAACACCAAAATTTCCAAGATTGCCGACAATGACGTTGGCCAGGCGCAGGCACGCCTGTTCCTGATGGGTTATGGCGCCGACGCTAACATCGACGGCACTCACGCCAGCCTCGATGTGATGCTAAAGAAATACGCGCAGCAAAAGAAAATACTCGAGCCGAATAAAGACTTCACGCCGGAAACCCACAAGAAGGCATTCGACCAGATGAATGCCGATTGGGAGGAATTCGCCAAGAGTCATCCGGCAAGCTTCAAGGCGGTCGTTGACAAAGGCGCCGCCATCCGGGACAACCATGATCACAATAAGGATGTTTTGCAGATGCAGACCGTCCTTCTGGCGATGGGCGGTAAATTCAACCGTTATGGTCTGGATGGCAAGAACTGGAATGAAACCCGTGGCGCGATCGATGCCGTTGCCGCGCCTGAAGGTCAATTGGGCAAATTGCTGGCGCCTTACAAGATCGAAAACTCGCCGTGGTATAAACCGGGACCGACGCCGCCAAAAGAGACCACGCCGGATAACAAAACGCCGCCAGGCAAGACGGATACCCCGCCTGTCAAAACTGATACGCCTCCGGTCAAAAAGATCGAAAATGTTTGGGAAGATCCTACGGACGACCCGTTCGGCGGCGATGGCGGCTTCATCAGGCCGGTATCTACGCCTCCGGCGCCTGTCGTCAAAAATGATCAACCTCCGCCGCAAAACAGGCCGCAGGATGATTTCTCAAAAGTTTCCGGCGGTAACGGACAGCAACCGGTCGTGACGCCGCCTTCGAGCGATAATGGCGCTCTGCCGCCCCGCGGCCAAATGAGCTCGTATTTCAACGCGAACGCGCAATCGGACCGCGGCAGCGCGACCAGATTTTTCTCGGCGCTTACCGCTCCGTATGTGTACGATTCAGCCAAGCGGCCGGACCCGAGAGACAGAACCGAGCTTATACCGGTGCCCTTGGGTGGCAAGGACGGCAATCAGGGCGCAATTTTTGTAATTGGTCCCGACAGGCATTTTGCGACGATCTATAACGTCAATGGCAACTACGATCCACGGACAGGTCAATACTTCGATCAATATACGCACGCTACATTTGATCCGAAATACGGGAATACGGATCCCAACCATCCGGGGATGCCAGTTACGACGTATGGGAATAAGGTTTATGACTTGGAAAACGAGAAGGAACGGAAAGAATTTAACCGGGAGCTTGAAAAGGCCGAGCAAAGACAGCAACACAGGCTTGACGATCTAGGGGCAAATCCGGGACCGGTTATGGCAGGGCCGCCGGTCATTGTGCGGCCACCGATCTTTTTCCCGCGCCCTGTATACGGGCCGGTTTACGGACCGCCTGGCGGCGTAAATGTCGACATCGAGATCGGCGGCAGGCGCCGCTAGATAAATCGCCTCACGCGACTCGCCGCTCATCCCTCCGCACTCTCGGCTCGCGTCCCGATGCCGTGCATAGCAACTGATACAACCTGCCCACATCGCTTGAAATGAATGTGGAACTCAGTAGATCGCTGTGGTCGCTGGCGATCGCCTGATCGAACATCTCCTCGAACTGGCGCAGGAAGCGCTGGACGTAGTTCCGGAACTCGCCGTCGGCCGCGAACTTCTCGCGTATCTTCTCGACGGGGACTTCCTCGCCGACCGAGGCCAGTCGCCGTGTGAAGGCAGAAACATCTCCCTTCTGGAAGGCTTTCCATGTCCGTTCTGCCACTTCGCCCTCGAGGACACGGGTAATATCCATGGACAGCGAATGCAGGCTTTCGACAATGAATTTCGCCGACGACAGGAACGCCTCGCGCTGCGCCCTTCCCTCCTCTTTGCGGATCTTGTCAACGTGATGCGCCGCGTCCTGCACCGCCTTGAACAGCGCATTCGACTGCCGGCTGAAGGCGTTCGACGCTTCATCGGCGGCCTTGATGACCGTGTCGGAAACCGTTACCAGACGCTCAGCCTCATCCGACAAGCTGTCGCGCGAACGGTTGATCTTGTCTGTAACCGTACTGGCCACACCGCCAACCTCGTCGAGCCTGCTGGAAAGCTGCGCGACCGCGCGGCTGACACGGTCAGCAGATGTCGCCGAGACATCGGCGATCTTCTCCGCCTGCCCCTTGAGCTCGTCGCCATAGGTGCGCGACGTCCGCAACGCCGCGCCCATGTACTCGGACACTTCCCGGCTGCGCAGGACAAAGCTGTCGCCAGTTTTCTTGAGTTCGAGCAGCGCATTCTTGGACGACTCAACCAGTGCTGATGCTTCGCGGCTGACGCGCTCGACCAGCGCCTCGGCCAGCTTAACCGATTCCTCGGCCGTTTCGTTCAGCACGTTGCTTTGCGCCAGCGCGCGGCTGCCGGTTTCGTCCATGCATTCCGAGGCGCGAACGGAAACTTCACTGATCTGTTCCGCCGATTTTGTCAGCGCACCGCCCACGTCGGAGATCTGCGCCAGCGCCTGACCGACCGATTCCGACAACTCGTGGAACTGCTCGTTGATCGCCTTGCGGATCGACTCGATCTTCAGTTGCGCCTGATCGGTGATGAGGTGGATATCCGAGGATTGGTCCTCGAGCGAATGGCCGATTTCGCGCATCTTGTCGCTGGCCGACAGCGCCGCGCGCTCGATCTCGCCGACCTGTTCCTGCAGGTGGTCGCCGGAGGAGCGCAGGATGGTAGCCGCCTTGTCAGAGCCTTCGCGCAGGCTTTCCAGCCGCTCATCGAAGATAATGCCGATCTTCTGCAGGCGATCGAGATTGCTTTCAGTCGATGTGGTGAAATCCTTGTGCAGATCCTCGAAGCGGACCTGCATCTCCTGCGCATGGCCGATGGCCTTGCTGAAGAGGGGCTCGAAGTTGTGCGCCGTTTCCTCAAGCGCATGGACAACCGTCCGGATCGAGCCGGTCGCATTGTCTGAATGCTCCTGCAATCGCAGTGTATTGTGGCCAAGCGTACCTTCAAGCTTCTCGAGTTCGGCAACTGTGCGTTGGGTAACGACATCGACTTCGCGGCACCGACCGGCGATCACACCCTCGAGACCCGAAATCTGCTCGGAAGCCTGGTCGGACAACGCGGTGAGTTGCGTTGCACGCTCTTCGAGCGCCGATGAAACTTGCGCGATGCTACTGAGGGATTTCTGAACGTCCTCTTTGAGCGCAGCAGTCTGTTGCCCAAGCTGGTCGTTGATCGTACGCGCGTGACCGGCGATCTGGCCGGAAAGCGTGGATATTTCTTGGGCCTGGCCGCGCAGAACGTTGCGAATTACTTCCGCGCTTTCACGCGCTTTCTCGCTCGAATCGTTCAGATCGGCGACACGGCGGCGCAATGTTTCTTCGATCTGCTCGTGACGGCTGTCGGCCTCGGCCACAGCCAATCCCATTTCCTTCACCGGTTGGCTGAGCGCGTGACGCACACTCTCGATGCGTTCGACCATGGAAATGGTCGAAAGATTGATTTTTTCCGATTGTTCTTCGATGGCAGCCGACAGGTTTTCCACCTGCGCGTCGGCAACACGCGAGGCGGCTTCGATCTGCTCGCGGCTTTTCTCGAGCAGCGCCACGATCTCCTTGATGTGCTCTACATTCCCCTCGCCTGCCTCGTTGAGCTGGCTGATGTGACTTTTCGTCGACTCAATGAGCGAGTCCGCCTGCTGGCGCGCCGATTGCGTCGATTTGTCGAGCGATTCCAGCGAACGCCGTACGGCGGCACTCAGTGTCTCGGCTCCGGACAGAGCCACGCTCATTGCTTCGCTGAGATTGTTGGCGGCAGCAACCCCGGCTTGCTCAATCGCCTCGGCTTCCTTCGTGATGCCCTTGACGGTTTCATGCAGGCGTTCGGCCTGCGCATCGAGACGAGACTCCAGTTCCTCAGTCCGTGATGACAGGCTTGCCGCTGCATCCTCGATGCCGGAAACGCTCGCATTGATCGTATCGGCCACGCGCGCCGCCTGATCTGCAAGACTTTGCGCACCCTTGTCCAATGCTTCGCGCTGGTCCGTAATGGTCTGGCCCGACTTGGTCATGGCTTCCATGGTGCGGTTTGCCACGTCCTCAAGACTTTCGATCTGCCCGCGCAGTGCCGTCGACAGGCGCGCGGCCTCGTTCGAGACATGCTCGGCCGCGTCCGACAGGCCCTTCGTGTGGCCATCAAACTCGGTGCTGACATCGCGCAGTTTGCCGGCAACGTTCTCGACTTCCTCGTTCAGGCTAGCGAAGCTTGAGGCCAGATGATCCTCGACCTGGCGGACCTTGCCGCTCGCTTCGTCGGCAGCGCTTACAATTTTGTCCGCGCCACGGCCGAGAGCCGCTTCCATTTCGTCGGCCTTGCCGAGAACGGCTTCCGTTGCCTTTTCCCACGCCTCGGCGCCAGCCTGCGATTTTTCGCCGATGGTGGCGGTGCGCTGCTCGATCTCGCCAGTAAGTTCCAGCAGCTTGGCTGCGCGTTCGTTCAGAACACTCGCCAGCCGGTCTATATGGAATTCGGTCTTCTTGGAAATGCCGACAAAATCTCGCACCTCGGTGCGCAGTCCATGACGGGCGCGACCGATCGTTTTCAGAACAGCCTTGGAGGCCGTTGCCAGTTCGGCCGTCTGCAGGCACAGGCGCTCGATGTCCTTGCCCACGCGCTGCGCGCGTTCCTCTGACGGGAAGATGATGGACTGAAGCTCGGCGCGCAGGGCCTCGGCGTAACGCTGCACATCGGCCGCGCGCTGGGCGTGGCTGAGCGCTACCCATAGCAGCGCGACGGGCGCCAAAAGGCCGGTCAGCAGGCTGCCCAGCTGCGGCGCCGAAGCGGCG
>DATJGZ010000203.1:0-5335 GCA_035494535.1 Patescibacteria group bacterium
GCAGCCCGCCCGCAAACGCCTCAGGCGCCCGTCGCAGCCGCACTGCGGGCTCGCGGCCGGGGACGTGCTTGCTCTCGATCTCCCCGCGGGTCCCGTGCTGCTGCGAGTGGTGCGCGTTCGTGTCCATCGCAAGGGCGAAACCCCGGTGATCGAGGAGCTGGATTACAGCGGCGCTGAACTGCCACCGCCGCAAACACTTGAACGGTTGGGACCGAAACTAAAGGATTGGATTGGGCTCATGGCAACAGATGCGCGGTTCGCCGCGCTGATGGATGCGAAAAATGTCGGTTGGGAACAAGCCGGTTTCAGGAAGGTTGCGACCATCCCCGAAAAAGCGGGAGATGCGGAAGCCCCGTTCCCGAGCAGCGGCATTACGTGGCATTATCTCGCGTCCCGCTACCGTCAGCGGTGAAAATCATGCGGCGGAATAATTATTTTGGGACCTCCGAACCGAACGCCGGCAACGACAATTGGTCGCAGAATATATTGTCACATCCCAAGCAGAGTAAGCTGTCTTATCTGAAGGTTGAGACCAGCCATTTTTCGAACCATTCGCCTGCCCCGCCCGCAAACATAAGCAGAAGCATAATGGCAGACAGCACAAATAATCCAAGTATCGGAAACCCTACGGTCGTAAATACAAAAAGGAATAAATATTTTGCTTTCTGACGAAGCGGGTGTTGCTTCTTTGAGCCCATCCCCTCATTAGGTTTTTGATCTTTAAGCTCAACAATCTCCTCTCGATCAATCATTCTGTTTTATCTCATAAAAAACTTTGTCACATCCCACTACAGCCGACCGCTCTACCCCAGCCGCTCGCGCCATTTGTGGCCGGTGCGCCAGGCGGCTTCGGTTTCCTTGTGAACCTGAAATACCCTGAGGTCGGCGTCGCGCTCCTTGTCGACCCAGAACAGTTTCGTTTTGGCGTCCTTTTCATTCTCGGCAAAGAACCAGAACAGGTCGCCGCGCGCGTCCTTCTCACGCGCGACCTGGTAGAACAGCAGGTCGGCATCGGTCGCTTTTGCGGCCTTAAAAACTTTCAGGTCGGCTGAACGTTCGATCGTCGTATTAAAAACTCTGGCCATGCTGGTCCCCCGTCGTCTTTGACGCAATTCTACACAAAAATCCGGGAAGAGTGCAGGGTTATAAGGCCGGAAGATTCCGGCTTTCGCCGGAATGACGGCAGGATGGTTACGCCGCCAGCATGGCCGCGGCTGCGGCCGTGGCCTCGCGGATGGCGCGGGCGATGCCGATCGCCGGCTCGAAGCTGACCTGCATGCCCTCGGCCGGCGGTTTCTTGGCGCTCCACTCGGCGGCCGCGAAATAATAAGTGCGCCCCTCGATCGAGCGCAGGATGCCGCCGCCGGCGTCGGCGGAGAAGGCGATGATTTTTCCGTTCATAGTCACTCCCTGTTTTCCCCTCGTCGTTTGGTTGGGTCTAACGCGCACGGGCGGAGGGAGTTCCCCGCCATGTGTAGTGATCATTCAATAGATGTCATAAATGGCCTTTTTAAGGCGTGCAAGAAAAAAGCAACACGTCTCAGCCGGCAAGGACATATAAAATGGAAAGAACCAGCTCAATTGCCACGAATGGGAAGACCTTCCGGCAGAAGGTCATAAACGGCATACCGACACCATGCTTTTGCATGATGGCGATGGCCACCAGCGAGGAGACGCTGCCGATCGGCGTCAGGTTGCCGCCAAGATTGGCGCCGAACACCACTGCCCACCACAGGCGGGATGTGCCAGGCGTGTTCATGGCGGCAAGAATCTTGGCCAGCATGGCTGCTACCGGCACGTTATCCATGACCGAACTGCACGCGGCAGATGAAAGCAGCAATGCGCCTGTCCCGCCCGCGCTGCGGCCGTCGCCGACCAGCATTTCGATGCCCTTACCCAGCGCCTCAAGGACATGCGCATGCTCCATGACATTCAGGACGACAAACAATCCCATGAAAAAACCGATCAGATCCCAGTCTATAGCCTTGTAAAACTCGTCGGCCTGCGACCGGTAGGCCAGCAGCATGATGGTCGCGAAGGCAAGGGCCACGAAACCCATGCCGAGGTCCTTCACCAACGGAAGAACGGATTCGGCGGCGATTGTGCAGATGAAAGCCGCAAGCATCAGGGCGCAGAACCAGAAGAAACGCCGGCTGACGATGCCGTCGTTCTCATCGAAGCCGGAGACGACCTGTAGCGCCTTTTCCTTCTCCTCGTCGCCTTTCAGCGCGTGGACGCCAAACTGCTTGGCCGCCTGCAGGAGCGTGATGACCGTGAGTGCCAGCACAAAGGGTGCGGCTTTGGCGAAGAAGGCAAGAAAGGTAATGCCAGCAATCCGGCCCACGATGATGTTTGGCACCGAGCTGATGAGCGTCAGCAAGCCGCCGATGTTGGTCAGCAGCGCCTCAACCACCAGAAACGGGCCCAAGTCTGCCGTTCGATTGAGGCGCGACAGCGATACCGCCGTAAGCGAACCGACGATGACCATGGCGGTGACGTTGTTGAGCATCGCTGAAAAGAGCACGGTCATCAGCCCGTAATACCAGAGCAGCTTCAGCGGATCGCCGCGCGAAAGCTTGGTCAGGCGGATCGCAATCCACGAAAAGAGCCCGGAGCGGGAGGAAACGGCGACGAAGATGTCGGAGCCGATGATGATCGCGAGCGCCTCCCAGTCGATGGCCGGAATGTAAACCGGCATGTCTGCGCTTTCACCGCCGGGAAGGGTTATTGCGCCGAACGGGATGATGCCGAAGAAAGTCCCGAGCAGCAGCACAAATATGGCTGAGACGCCGATGATGACGGATTTTTTGGCGTGCAGCTTTTCCTCGAATGCCAGCGCGGCGATAATCACCAGCAACAGGAAGCTGAAACCGGCAGTCATTCCGCCCGATGCGTGATTTACAACTGTATCGATATGGTTTTCCATGGCTTACAGGAAGAGAAGCGCGATCTGTCGCAGCTCGACGGCGAGCGGATAGGTCATGCCGTGCATGGCCAGCTGATCGTCGTCCTTGGAATTCATGATCAGAAGGTCGATTTCATGCTCCTCGATCAGTTTCCTGTATTCGGAGATATGGTGGCCGAACCCAACAATTTTCTTCACCTCGATCGGCAATTTATTTTCGTGCGCGGATGCGATGCAGGAATCGATATAGTCGGACGGCTCTTTCACCAGCCTCGCCCTGATTTCTTCAGCCGCATGATCGGTGTCGATGTCAGGGATTCTTGATATAACTTCCATGTACCGGCTGAAGGTTCTTTGGTCCTCGATATGGCTGAGGAACAGGATGCCCTGCGGCTCGGTGAAAAGAATTCCGTAGTCGATCAGCCTATGATCCTTCGCCAGATGGTCGGTCATCGTCATGACGCGATTGGTGTTGACCATCGCGTGCGGGTATATCGATGTGTCGTCGGGATGCGGCAGGATCATGACCGGCTGCGCGGTTTTCTGCATCAGTACGTCCAGATGCTCGCCGAGCGAATACGGGTACTGCCACGCGGCGCTGTGCAAATTTCGGTACGTGCAGATGAGGTCGGGCTTGACTTCAGCGACCTTTTCGAGCAGATGAACGGCCGTGAAATGTTTTTCATCGTCGAAGATCGTCCACTTCACGTCCGTACCGAGGACGGCAAGGAAGCACCGGAGATCCTCCAAATACTCCTCGAGCTTCGATTCCTTCCGGTCGGTCACGACCAGCACCGATTTTACCGACAGCTTGCGGTATTTATAGACGTCCTTGAGCGCAGACCGGAAAATGCTCTCGAACTGGTCGATCTGTTTCATCGGAAAAACCATACCAGCAAATCGGGACGCCCTGCTGACAGGGCGTCCCAAGGGGGAATGTGTCCGGGCAGCTTTTCATAAGCGCGGCCCGGTTATTGTTGCCACATTTTAGACACAATCAGTCGCCGGTGTCACTGCCAATCGGATAACGCGTCTTACGGTGCCGGCCACACGATCCGGACCTTCACGCGAATGCCCGTGCCGTTATGACCCCGAAAGCCATCGTCGAACCACTGGACCTGCGCGAAGTCATCCGACAGGCCGGAGGACAGATAGCAGGTGTTCAGTTCGCCGCTGGCGTTGAAGGTGCCGCGCAGGGCGCCCGCATCGCGGTTCGCGAACAGGTTGGCATCAAGTTCCGCCGGCGTCGGCACATGCGCGCCGGGGTGGATCTTCGCCAGTTGCTTAGCGTAGGCCAGAGCCTCGGCCCGGTTCATCGGCGACGGCGCATCCGCCGCCGCCGCGAACAGGTCCATTCCGGTGCTGGCCGATTTCCCGACATAGACGCCGTCGGGCGTGAGCTCACCGATCTCCATTCCGCCTCCTATCCGCGCACGTAACGCGTCGCGAGGGTGAGGCCCTTCCAGACATACTGGCCTTTGCAGTTTATGCGCTCGACCCAGGCGGTATCGTCGTTTTTGGGGTTTACGTCCGAAGCCCAGTGCCACTGGTCGTCCTTGTCGAGGCCGAGTTTCGCGGCGATCTGATACATCATCGACAACTCACCCTTCGTCGGCTCGCGCCAGTCATTGTGTTGGTATGCCTCGAAAATTTGCGCTCCGTCCATCGATCGGTTCCAGCTCATGGGATGCGGCATGTCGCGCGGCTGGACGTAGAACGGACGGTGCGTGTCCGGCGAGATGCCGACATAGATGGTGCGGTCGGGCTGGATGTCGCCGGGCGTGCGCTGCGGGCCGGGCAGGGTCCCGACCTTACCGTTGGTGTGCACCGTCACATCGCCGGTGTCGGTGATCTCGATGGTCACGTCGCCGGCGTGGACGATGGCTTTACCGAACTGTTCGCCCAGAAAGACTTCTTTTGAAGATGTTTGGCCGTTTTGCATTGTCTGTCTCCTTCATTCGTTTCGCGGTTAAGGGTCAAACAGCGCTTCTTCGGTAGGGGGTGACGCGTGCGTCATCCTTTGCGGAAGGAGCGTTGCTTCATGGTTGCGAATGTCGTGATCCGGGAGATAGACAGGCCCTGAAAATGACAAAACAACCATGAATTTTCATTCGTGGTTGTTTTATACGTGTGCTGCACCGAACGGACGAGAAACGCCAAAAACCGCACGTTCGTAGAATTGCACCGAGCTTGTAATCAGATCGTACGCAATTCTATACTATATGTCAAATATTTTTTGCGTTTCCGGCAAAATTATTCGTCACTGCCGCCTTCGAATTCCTTCTCGCCAGCGTCGATGTCCTTTTCATGCACGTAAAGGGCGCAGCCGTCCTTATAGTCCTGGTCGCCTTCCGTGCAGTCCTTGACGTCGGTGATATTGTGCTCCGCCGCCCAGTCATAGCCGCTCTTGGGTTTGGGGCAATTATCGCC
>DATJGZ010000204.1:0-9005 GCA_035494535.1 Patescibacteria group bacterium
CTGCGCAAGTTGATCCGGCGCTATGATGTCGATATCGTTCATGCACGAAGCCGGGCGCCGGCGTGGAGCTGCTACCGCGCCTGCCAGGGTACGCAGGCCCGCTTCATGACGACCTGCCACGCCCCCTATAACATTAGCGGCAAGGCCAAGAACTTCTATAATTCTTCGATCGCGCGGGGCGAACGGGTGATAGCCATATCGCATCATGTGGCCGAGTATTTGCGGCACAATTACAAAGTCGACCATCAGCGCATCCGGGTCGTCCATCGCGGCATCGCGCTGGAGAAGTTTCACCCGACCGCCGTTACACCGGAACGGATGATCAAGCTTTCGCGCGAATGGCGGTTGCCCGACGGTGCCTCCGTTATCATGTTGCCGGGTCGCCTGACGCGCTGGAAAGGCCACAGCGTATTGATTGAGGCCATGGCCGAGCTGGGCCGGCCCGACCTTTTCTGTGTCATCATCGGCGACGATCAGGGGCGCAAGGAATACCGGCAGGAGCTCGGGGACCTGATCCGCGACAAAGGTCTAAATAGCCAGGTACGTATTGTGGACCACTGCGAGGATATGCCGGCGGCCTACATGCTGGCCACAGTGGTTGTGTCGGCTTCCATCGAGCCGGAAGGCTTTGGCCGCATTCCAGTGGAAGCACAGGCCATGGGCCGGCCTGTCATCGCCACCGATCACGGGGGTGCGCGGGAAACGATCCAGCGCGGCGAGACAGGCTGGCTAATTCCGCCGGGCGATCCGCAGATACTTGCACGCACAATCAACGAAGCCCTGTCGCTGAATCCCATGCAGCGCGCGGTTCTGGCCACGCGCGCGATGGCGCATGTAGCTAATAATTTCACACGCGAACGCATGACCGACGAGACTCTCAATGTGTACGCCGAGCTGCTTGAGGAAAAGCTGACCGGTCGCAATCATCTGCGCAAGGCAGATCCGGTTTTCGCACCGGGCGGTCCGCTGGCAGCGGCGTGACAAACCAGCCGCGCGTTTTACAAGTAATGGCGAGCGGCCAGGAAGGCGGCGCCGAGCTTTTTTTTGAGCGGCTGGCCGCTGGGCTTGAGCAGGCGCAAGTTGAACAGCGACTGGCTGTCAAAAGCGGCACACCTCGTAATGTCCGTCTGAAGGGCCAAGGACTCGACGTGGTGGAACTGCCCTTCGGCGGTCTGTTCGACTTCAAAACCGGCCCGGCCCTGAAGCGCGTAGCGGCAGACTTCAGACCTTCCGTCATATTAAGCTGGATGAATCGGGCGACCAAATTTTGCCGTCCCGGCGACTACGTTCTCGCTGCGCGGCTTGGGGGGTATTACAATCTCAAATACTATCGGCAATGCGATCATCTGATCGGCAATACACGCGGAATCGTCGACTACCTTCGCCGCGAGGGTTGGCCGGAAAATAAGACTCATTACCTTCCCAATTTTGTTTCCTTGCCGCAGGCGTCCCCCGTAGCCCGGTCGACACTCAATACGCCGGAGGACGCACCTTTGGCTTTGGCATTGGGACGTCTGCATCCGAATAAGGGATTCGATGTGCTGCTTGCGGCCATGGAAAAACTGCCGCGCTTTCATCTTTGGCTCGCAGGCGAAGGACCGGAGCGTCAGGCACTTGAAGCAAAAGCGCAGACGCTTGGAATTGCACAACGCGTTCATTTTCTGGGCTGGCGTCCTGATACAGCTCCCCTGCTTGCGGCGGCCGATATGCTGGTCTGCCCGTCCCGCCACGAGCCTTTAGGCAACGTGGTCATCGAGGGCTGGGCCTCGCGAAAACCGGTTGTTGCCGCTGCAAGCGCCGGACCGGCGGAGTTAATCAGGGATCGGGAGACGGGACTTCTTGTTCCGGTTGAAAATGCAGATGAGCTTGCCACAGCGATGGACAAGCTGATGGAAGATCCTTCGATGAAAAGCCACCTCGCCGCGGCGGGCCACCTCGCCTATGAGACTGAGTATTCCGAAGCGCGCGTCGTCGGCCTTTACCGGAAATTTTTTGAAACTGTGAAACGTTAAGCCTCTGCGACAGGCTTGATCGCGGCCATCGCTATGGCAGTCAGGGCCATGACGGCCGAAAGCAGGCCGAGAAACCAAGCCTGCCAGATGCCATAGCTAACCGACATGAAAAGCAAACATCCGATCAGAACCGGCAAAGCCGCCCGCTGGCGTCGGACCTCCAGCCGGAACAGGCTCAGCAGAAGATGGGTCATCATTCCCGCAACAAGCGACGCGCCCAATAATCCAAATTCGACCCACGCCTGTATTACAAAATTATGTGGATGAAGGATGGTCGACGTCTTCTGATAAATTTGCTTGGTGCCAAAGTCGGTTGTCACACGTGTGGCCTCGACGCCGAAACCGTACAGTGGATGCTTCAGCGCGTAACGCGAAACATAGTCCCAGATCTCAAGCCGGTTGTTGGCGTAAGCGCGGCCAAACCATTCATGTCCCGCCAACAACGCCGGAAGATATTTAAAGGCCGCCATCATTAACCAAGGCGCGCCGAGTATGACGACGGCAAATACAGCGGCGAGCGCATAGCCGGCCAGACGAAAGCGGTACGGAAACAGCGCGAGAAACAGCATTTCAAGCACAAACGCAAGCTGAGCCGATTGCGCCGCGGTTCCGCCCAGGACAAACATCATGGGAATTGTAACAATTGCTAGCCGGACCCGTCGTTGCACCGTAGAAAGTTCCACCGGAAAATACGCGAGGATGGCAGCCGGAATAAAAAACAGGACGAAATACGTAGCGGGCCGATTGTCCCAATCGGTCGGAATTGATGTCCTGTCCACCTTGACATGGTGCAACATGCGGTACAGTGGCATCCCGCCATAAATATCGATCACGAGTAGAAGGACACCAACGGCGTAGAAGACCGGAAACAGCCGGCTCACGCGGTCAATAACCCCGGCGGGCGCCGCGAAACTCAGACCGATATACAGCCCTGCCGGTATCAGCACGCCGCCAATGCCGGCAGCGCTCCGCAGGGCACTTGGATTGACCGCCCACAGGCTGCTGAGGCCAGCCAGAATAACAAGCGCGACGATCCACGCGATGATACTTTTCGTAACTGGCGGATCTTTACGGTATACGAGATAATACGAAAGAAACAAAAGCGCGCCCGCGAAAGCCGGCAGCACACCGGCGATCTTTGGCAGCATGCACAGAGCCGGCAGCAGGCAGAACGAGAGAGTGAAACACCACTCGTACAGGGATTGCGCACGATCACGGTCCATGGCCTAGGTGTTAGCCTGAAACCGATCATTTGTCTATCAAGGCCGATCCGCCGTTGTTATAGTCTTCCCCGGTTTTGAGGGTTGTTCGATGGTAGGAACGGGTGTCTCACCGAAAATTCTGGTGATTAAAACAGGTGCTCTGGGCGACTTTATTCAGGCGCTCGGCCCCATGCGCGCGATCCGTAAACATCACCCTGATGGCGATATCACGCTGCTGACGACCGAGCCCTTTGTCGGCTTCGGCAAAGCCAGCGGTTATTTCAATGATATCTGGATCGACCCGCGACCGGGGTGGAATAACCCGGCAACGTGGCTCATTTGGCGCAGAAAGTTGATCGATGGCCGCTTTTTGCGCGTGTACGACCTCCAGAACAATGACCGCACGGAGCTTTATCTTCACCTTATGGGACGCCGGCGCGTCGAATGGGTGGGCGCGGCACGCGGCGCTTCGCACCGCAACGCGTCCAAATTACGTTCGGTCGGACAGGCGTTCGATGGCCACGTCCAGACTCTTGGCCTCGTCGGGATCAACGACATCAGCATCGATCCTATGGACTGGGTGACCGGCGATATTAGCCGGTTCAGCCTGCGCAGGCCCTACATGCTGATTGTCCCCGGCTGTGCTCCTGCCCATCCTGAAAAGCGCTGGCCGGCAGAGAGGTACGGCGCATTCGCCCGCGCGATTGAAGACCGCGGATTTCAGCCCGTGGTCATAGGAACCGTCGCGGACGCCGACGCGGCGGAAACGATCTGCCGTATCTCTCCCAAAACGATAAGTTTGATCGGGAAGACGTCACTGCTGGATATCGTGCTCCTAGCGCGTGAGGCCTCGGCGGCGGTCGGCAATGATACCGGACCCATGCATATAATCGCAGCGACCGGTTGCCCGGTATGGGTGCTGTTCTCGCGCAAAACAAACCCCGTCCGTCACGCGCCGAAAGGTGATGCCGTGCATATCATCCGCAAGGACAATCTGAACGATCTCGGCGTCGACGAGGTCGCCGCACAATTGAAAGAAACAGACTTCAGGCGTTAGTTAAAGACTTTGAGATCGCCTTTGTAGCTTTCGATGAAAGCCTTGAACTTATCTCCCGGGACCGGACGAGAGTAACGGTAGCCCTGCACTTCATCGCATCCCTGCTCAATCAGGAATTTCTCGTGATCGCGCGTCTCGACGCCTTCAGCGATGACCTTCAGGTTCATGGCGTGGCCGAGACTGACGATAGTGCGGGCAATGGCTGCATCGTCGGGGTTATTGAGCGCGTTACGGATGAAGGACTGGTCGATCTTGAGCCGATCGATCGGAAACTGACGCAGATAGGAAAGCGAGGAATAACCGGTGCCGAAATCGTCAATTGCCAGCTCGCAGCCCAGGCTGTGCAGGTTCTGCAGCGTCTGGATCGCATGGTTGACGTCTTCCATGAATACGCTCTCGGTCACTTCGAGCTCGAGCCGCTGCGGCGGCAGGCCGGTTTCTTTCAGGACCTTCTCAACATATGAAACAATATCGGTCTGGTAGAACTGCGCGCCCGACACGTTGACCGCAATGCGCAGGTCGTGGCCCGCTTTGTGCCAGTCGGCCGCCTGCTTACAGGCAAGCTCGAGCACCATCTCACCGATCGGCACGATAAGGCCGGATTGTTCAGCGACCGGTACGAAATCGCCGGGCGGAATGAAATAGCCGCCCTCTTTGCTGCTGTCCGGCTTCCACCAGCGCAACAGGCCCTCAGCCCCGATCACCTTGCCACTGCGCAGGTCGAGCTGCGGCTGGAAGTATAATAGGAGCTGGTTTTGGTCCATCGCATCCCGCAGGTCGCGCAGCATCTGGAAGCGTTGCTGAACGGCGCGGTCGAAGTCCTCAGAGTACTCCTTGATCGTATCGCGACCGTCTTCCTTGGCGCGGTTAAGGGCGATATCCGCGTTCTTCAGCACATGGTCCGGGTCGCCGCCGTCATCCGGGTAAGTCGCCACGCCGATGGATGAACGTATCTGGAAATTTTCATTGAAGATGCGGAACGGCTCAGCCCGGATGACTCCGGCCACGCGTTCCGCGATGTCGCGGGCCGTAATGGCGTCGACGGACAGCGGCATGGTGATCGCGAATTCATCCTCTCCCGACCGCGCGACAACGGCGCTCTCCGGTAACGAGGCCCGCAAACGTTTGCCGATCGCCCGCAGCAGGGCGTCACCAATGCTGTGACCCATACTGTCGTTGATGTCCTTGAAATGGTCGATATCCATCGTGATGATGGCGATGCGCGAGCCGTTCTTCTCCGACGCCGCCTTGCGCGCCTGCTCGTTCAGGTTCTGCAGGAACAGGGTGCGGTTCGGCAGCCCGGTCAGGCTGTCGTAATAGGCCAGGCGGTGGATCTGGTCTTCGGCGGCGGTCTTGATGCGGCTGATGTTGTCCGCGTTCTGACGGATCAGGTTCTGGGTGAGAGATATCGCGCCGCCGATTTCATCTTCCTTGTCATATGGGGATTCGTTGATCCGCGGATTCTCAGGGTTCTCCGACGCCCGCAGCAAATTGTCGCGCAGGAATAGAATCGGCTCGAGCAGCCAGTGGCCCAGCGCAATCATTAGAACGGTGGTCACGAAAGCCGACATCAGCAGCATGATCAGTATCGTCTGCTCGACATAGGCCTTGACCTGCCCCTTGATTTGCGAGGAATCGAGCTGCACGACGATGTAATAGGGGCGGCTTAGGTCGCGCGGCATGAGAACCGCCTCATAAAAACTTCCATCGGCGCTGCGGTAGCTACGGGGTATGCGCTGCGAATCCGTCAGCATGATCGTCACCGGGGCGCCGAATTTCGCCAGCAGGTTTAGATCAACACGGGAATAGATCGCCATTCCGTTGATGCGGGTGGTGTTCGTCAAACGGTGGCCGTCCTCCGGCTGTATGGGCGACGATAGAAACGTCGCCATGTTCTCCTTCATGAGCGGCAGCATGGCGGATCGCGCGGATTCGACAAGCTCGTCGAGGCGGGCCTGTTCATAATTCTTGACCGTCACCATCAGGATGGCGCCCTGAACCGTCAGAATCGTCAGGAAGACGGCAAGCGCAATGCGCCAGCTCAGCCGGCTTTTCCAAATCTGCGACGGCGAACTGCGGAAAGCCCGGCTCAGGAAAGAAACTTTGCTTCCCGCCTGAGTCCTATCCGCGCTACCCGACCAGCCGCTTTCGGCCTGTTTAGACGACGGCTTCATATCCCTGATCCCAAGGTGCTGAATTTTTATTTCGTTGCGCACCTTTAAACGGAGCTCTCCCTGTAAAAGCTCCATGTATTAGCTTAATCTGAAATATATTAATAACCGCTTTATACAGAGATAGGATTGTTCTGAAAAACGTCATATAAGCCTTTGATATAATTCAATGATTGGATTTGAGTAAAAATTACATAAAATTCTCAGAAATTTTGTTTGGAAAGGGTCTTAACGGATCGACCAAGGAATCGCAGCTTTGCCACCCAGAGGATCATCGATCTGCATGCCAACCGGCAACGGAATGATATCTCCTCCCGGGGCCCGCAAAATTTCCACGCTTTGTTCCTTTTTTTCAAGGTCGAACGTGTCCTTTGCCACAGGCAATCCATAGAATGCAGGCCCATTGACGCAGAGGAATTTTTTGAATGCCGCCTGCGCATCGGTTTTGGAGAGATCCGCGCCGGCAAGCTCGAAAGCTTCCGCATAAAGTTGCGGCGCGACGCCGCCTGTATAACATCCCGCGGCACAGCCGCAGGAGGTGGCCTTCTTCGCGTGCGGCGCGCTGTCTGTCCCGGCGAAGAATTTCGTATTTCCGGGCGAGATCACGGCCCGCCGTAACGCCTCACGGTCTTCCTCCCATTTCACGAGCGGCAGGCAATAAAGGTGATATTTCAGGCCGCGCAGGAGATGGCTGACAGTGTAGATCAGATGCTGCGGCGTTATGTTCGCGGCAATATTGTTTCCGGCCCTGGACACAAGGTCAACCGCCGCGCGCGTGGTCACGTGTTCGGCGACGATCTTCAGGGCCGGAAACTTGTCGATCGCGCGCGGCATGCGGGCCTTGTAGAAAAACTCTTCCGCGTTGGTGTTGCGCGAGAAATACTCCTCGGTTTTCATGCCGTGTTCCTCGCCGTGGACGCACAGGATGACGTTATTCTCCTCCATCGCCGCGAACACGCCGTTTTCCATGAAGACGGAAAAAGGCTGGCCGTGCTCCGCTCCGGTCGTACCATGCGGTGGATAATATTTGCAGGCGCGCAGCAAGCCCTTCTTCGCGCCAGCATCGATCATGGCCGGTGTAGTGTCCTTTGTCAGATAAAGCGGCACTATAATATCGGCGAATTTGTCACCGCCAGCCGCGAGCAGCATGTTGCGGTAACCTTCAATGCTCCATCCGTCAGAATCTTCGCTTTCGGAAACTTTACTGACCGGAGGCTGGGTGTTTGGCATGGCGAGAATGCCTGCGCACCCCATATCATAGTGGGCCTTAAGCAGCGGAGCACACAGCTTGTCCTGCCGGAAATGGGCATGAAGGTCCCACCAGCGCGGCAGTGTCAGCGTAAGTTGATCCATAAGCGCGTCCCTTGTTACGTGCGGGCAGTATATGAAATAATGAGATTAAGGTATAGCGGGGTCTTGCGAAATGAAGCTGGTAAAGAAAAATCCCGAAGCTTCGCTTAATAAACTCATCACGACGATCGGCGTCGATACGACCGGTTGGCACGGCTTTATCTTCGAGCCTGCGAACAAGGTAAATCATGAAAAAATGATAACGCCGGTTCATCATATAAACGGCAAGCTTCACAAGCTGAACAAGCAAGCGGAGGCGCTGGCCGAAGCTCTCGGAAAAAAGTCCCCGCCGATGACCGAAGGCGCGATCTTCGTCATGCCCGGCGGTATCGTTGTCGTCATCGCCCGCGCAGATCTATACAACGCCTTTGTTGATATATGCGCCAAGCACGATGTTGAAGTCCGGCGCCTAAATGATCTCGAGGCCGATAAAGTAGCCGAAGTTCTAAGACCGTGGCAGGATCGAATGGCAATTTACGAAGCCATTGCCGACGCCGACAAAGTCAAGAGCATCGAGTTCCGCCGCAATCGGCACCGCAACGGCACCGTTCTTGTTGTCGATAACGATCATTTCACGGGCACTTACGTTTCGACATTGCTGAAAAGCGAGTACGACGTCATCGTAGTGCGCGATGGCCGTGAAGCCATTGAGAGCTACGTTAAATACGCCCCTCATGTCGTCTTGCTCGATATTCACATGCCCGACATGGATGGCCATGAAATTTTGTTTACTTTGCGCGCGATGGATTCCGGTACTGCGGCCATCATTGTTACCGGCGATGCCGACGACGATCAGATATTTGCCGCCGCCCGCGAAGGCGCGATTGCATTCTTGCGAAAGCCGCTGGCCAAGGACAAGCTTCTTAAGACAATCGCCGAGGCGCCGGGAATGAAAAAGTTCAGCTCAGCGGGCAAGTGATAGAAAACGCTCGCGCACCTTGTCGTCGCGCTCAAAAATGCCCGAGAATAGGGCCGTAACCGTCGAGCTCTCAGGCTTGGCCGCGCCGCGAATGCTCATGCAGTGATGCGCGGCATCGATCATGACGGCCGTGCCTTTAGGCTTCAGCACCCGCTCGATGCTTTCGATGATCTCGCGCGTCATGTTCTCCTGGCTGACGAGGCGCTTGGCGAAAACGTCAACCACCCGCGCCAGTTTACTGATGCCGACGATCTTCTCGTCCGGCCAGTAGGCCACGTGCGCGCGGCCGATGAT
>DATJGZ010000205.1:0-5061 GCA_035494535.1 Patescibacteria group bacterium
ATCGAATCTCGCGCCCGGCAGCGAAAGCTTTTCCGCCTTCCGCGAAAAATTCGCGGGCGCGCTGATGATCACCAGCAAGGGTCGTTTGCGCAACCATCCGGGCTGGGAAATTCTTGAGATCATGAGCCCGGATGACTTCGATCCGCCTGCCGGCAATGATCAATACTTGATCCGTACCGGTTTCAACAAGGCTGCGTCAGGCAAAGTCATCCAGGAGGCAGAGCCGCCTCAGAAATACGTCAGCATCAACGACCGCAAGGCGGATGCCGATGAAACCGACCATTATCCGGAGATGTGGGAGCAGATCGAGTCACTGCGCCCGCTGCGCCCCTAAGCCGCCTGCGTCTTTTTCGGCGCGATGCTATTGAGAAGCTCAGCTGTGGCTGCGGCTGAGTCAACGCGGCACATACCGACCGTATGGTAGCCGCTATCGACGTGCAGGATCTCGCCGGTCACGCCGCTGCCGAGATCGGAGAGCAGGAACAGTCCCGAAGCGCCCACATCTTCAATGGTCACATTCCGGCGCAGCGGTGAATTGAGCTCGTTCCATTTCAGGATGTAGCGGAAATCGCCGATGCCGCTGGCGGCAAGCGTCTTGATCGGCCCCGCGGAGATCGCATTGACGCGAATATTTTTTGGGCCAAGATCGGCGGCGAGATAGCGCACCGAGGCCTCGAGGGCCGCCTTGGCAACGCCCATGACATTGTAATGGGGCATAACGCGCTCGGAGCCCGCGTAGGTCAGTGTCACGAGGCTGCCGCCATTCTTCATCAGCGGCGCCGCGCGCTGCGCAATCGCCGTAAAGGAATAGACCGAGATATCCATCGTGCGCTGGAAGTTCGCGCGGGTGGTGTTCAGGTACAGGCCGTCAAGTTCGTTCTTGTCGGAGAACGCGATAGCGTGGACGACAAAATCGAGCGAACCCCACTCCTTCTCAACGGTCTGGAATACTTTATCGACACTCGCCTCGTCCGACACGTCGCACGGCAGCACGATTTTGGAGCCAATGCCATCGGCGAGCGGCCGCACGCGTTTTTCCAATGCCTCGCCCTGAAACGTAAATGCTAGCTCGGCGCCATGGTTATGGACGGCCCGCGAAATACCCCAGGCAATCGAGCGGTCGTTAGCGACGCCCATGATAAGGCCGCGCTTACCGGCCATGATTTTGCTGGTCTGTGTCATACTGCCCGCATCCTACACAATCCGGCGTTCAGGTCTAGGGAAAAGGCCGCATTATCAGCCCTTTCCCGTCAACGATTTGTTACGGTTTGTTACGGATTTGGATGCCGACAGTAATTACATAATTCAATAATATCTACCGCGCCGGACGTACCGTCAGAGTGGTAATACCCCCGATAAAAGCCGTCGGTTTCGTGGCTCTGAGATTGCTGTTCTCGAGGGCCGTCGTAAGCCCGCGTGAGAATGCGCCTACGTCATATCCATCCGGCAGATCGAACTGGAACTGCTTGAACGACCCCAGGTCCTTGAACCGGCCCGGACCATGATCCTGTCCGATATTGCTAAAGGCCTTGGTCAGATAGCTCTGTGCCGCCGTAACGTCAGGTCCGCCATTGTGGCTGTTGAATACAACCTCAAGAATCATTTCTAGCTCCATCGATTTTGAATGGCTCAGAACCTACGCCCATGATTATAGAAAGTCAAATTCCGGTGCCTTGATATATTGTTAACCTGCCGGTGATAGGCTGTAGGAAGGGCAAAAAGAGCTTTTCATTCATGGGCTTAAAGATAGAAAAAATCAACGAGGTCTGCGGCTCGATTTCGCGGGCGATCAATGACCGCCATAAGAACCTGACGCTTAGCTTTGTCATCTACCGTCCGGGTGCCCGCGCGCAGGCAATCAAATCTCCCGGCCCCGAGATCATGGAGCATCCGGCCGCCAACATTGTAAAAAGGCTGCTTGCCAATCCCCGCAGCGAAGATGAAATGGATCTGTGCGGCGTAGCTCTTGCGCGCGAGCACCTCTTTTTTGGATTGGCTGTGAGAGATTCTCTTCATGCCGTCGCCCTGCTCAATGCGAGCCAATATAAGACCCTCAAGGATATTCGTGCGCATGGCTGGCACCTGGCATGGCACGCGCTCGACGCACTCGACTACCATGAGAACCCGCCCGACGACGCCGTCATTCCCGGCGACGTCATTTTCCGCCAGCGCTCGCGGATCGAACGAACCGCCGCCAATCTCCAGGCGGACGTATTCGCGACCGTCATGTCGGCATTGCAGGGTTCCGGCGAACCGGTGCAGACCCTCGCTATCGAGCGGGCCCGCGCGGCGATGGAAGCCCGGGCGGGGCACGACCCTGATTATTTTCCGTTCGTGCTGGCCGAGGAAGCGACACTGATCGCCCTCCAGCACGTCAAGGAAAAGCCGGTGCCGAAAAAACGTTATATCGACGAGGCGCTCAAGGCGGCGCGGTATGTCGGCGCGGCGTTTGATGAAGAATGGATTCAAGGCTGGATTAATTTCTGCGAACCGTCGCAAGACATGGTGTGGCGCGGCTATAATGGCGAACAGATATTGAGCGCTGCCATCAATACAAGCGAAGATACATATGTTCGCACGCTGGCGCATATGATTACCGACATCACGAAAATCAAGCCGGTTTCAGTCTGGGAATTGCCGGGTGATTACAGCCCGTTCTGTAACGAGGGCTTCAATGAGCGCATGCACGAGCGCATGGTCGATCGGATTTTCGACGAAACGTTCCGGGAAGTCCGTCGCACCGCTAGCGCGCAGCCTTATATCGACATCGCCAATAGCCAGAACCTGAAACTGATCAGCGGCCATATCATGGGCTGGTGCGCGGGCGCGCTGCAGGCCAGCGCCGCCGCCTACGCCGCCGCCGTTTCCAGTGGCGGCGACGCCGACGCCGCCTCGCGCAAGACCTTCGAGACGGAACGCAGCCGGACCGCCTGGTCCGTCCTGCGCGAACTCAACCGCAAAATAGTCTCGAGTTACCGCAGCCGGGTCAAAGTATCGTTGCCCGCCCTGCTCGAGATGTGCGGCGATGATCGCAGCGCTGAAATTCTCGCGGCGTCGATAGCGGAAACATTGCGCAACCACGAGGACGGACACTTGCCCGAGCCGCCCGAACATATCGGCGTGGCGCAGATGAAATCCTCAGGCTCGGCAGAGCCGCCTCCTCCGCCGGAACTTACCCTCGACTAGTCTGATAAATAAAAAGGCCGCCCGAGGGCGGCCTTTTGTGATTCCTGAGTGGAATTACTTCACGATTTCCCAGCTGCCATCGGGTTGCTGGCAGGCCGTACCGTAACCGCTCTGCTTCTGGCCGCCGACCTCGATGGTCTGCTGATATTCCCGGCAGTAGCGGCCGCTGCTGGACGTACCGTCGCGGGTCGCAACGATCGTGCCATGGTGGCCCGACTCCGGGTTATTCCAGGAGATTGGCTCGCCGATCGGCGCCTGATAGGCCTGCGACTGCGCGTTGTTCATTGCGGCGCGGTCGGCCTCGTCAAGCGAACGGCCGATTTCGCTGCCGACCAAAGCACCGAGCAAAACGCCCGCGCCCGTCGCCCACAGTTGCCCACGGCCCTTGCCGACTTGCGATCCGAGCAATCCGCCGCCGACGGCGCCGATACCCGTGCCGAGAGTCTGCTTCTGGCCCCAATCGTCCGTCGTACAGCCGGCGGTGGCCAAGCTGAGTACGATCGCGCATACCAAACTGATTCTTTTCATGGTCAATAACCCCGTGTTGATGTTAACTTTCCGATCCTAACCTTTACCCAGGCTCCACGTGTACGATGGAGATACGGCAAAAGAAGGGCGGATTCCAGTACAAAATATACGAGCGACAATGAAAGTTCCCCCTTTTAACAATCTGGAAAATGCTGATGCTGCGCCGGCCGACCCGCTGGCCCTTTTTTACGACTGGTTTGCGCAGGCGGAACGCAGCGAACCTGTCGATCCGAACGCCATGAGTCTGGCAACCGCGGACGCGACCGGCCGTCCGTCTTTACGCATGGTGCTGCTCAAGGGCATGGACGAGCGGGGATTCGTTTTCTACACCAACCGTGAAAGCCGGAAGGGTATGGATCTTGCCGCCAATCCAAATGCAGCTATCTGCTTTTACTGGAAATCGCTGGGCCGCCAAGTGCGGGCCGAAGGTCCCGTTGAATTCGTCGATAACGAAGAGGCAGACGCCTATTACGCAAGCCGCGGACGTGGCAGCCGCATCGGTGCCTGGGCATCATCGCAGTCCCGCCCTCTCGACAAGCGGTCAAATCTGGTCGAAAAGGTCGCGGCCATCGGAAAGAAATATCCCGGCAACGACATCCCGCGTCCACCTCACTGGGGCGGCTACCGCCTGAAGCCGGAACGCATCGAATTCTGGCACGAAGGCAAAGACCGTCTGCATACCCGTGTCGTCTACACCCGCAACGACACTGGCTGGAAACGGGAAATGCTGTACCCCTAGGTCTGCCACCTTAAAACCTTAAATTTTGGCGTGTTAATCAAGTACATGTATAACCGGAGAGAACCTTGCTTTCAGGCGCAAATAACTATTTGATTAGGACGAGGATATCCGAGATTGGCCTATGAGTTCTCTAAAATCGAGGTCCTGATCGCCGACAGCCAGCCAATGGTTGTCGACCTAATCCGCGCGACCATGCGGCTGCTGGGCGTGCCGCCGGAAAATCTGCACTCCTTTTACGACGGTGCCAGCGCGCTCACATCGTTCAAGAAGGTCAACCATGATCTCATTATCGTCGACTGGGAGTTGCAGGACATCAAAGGGCTGGAGTTTATAAAGGCCATCCGGAGCAATCCGGTGAACCCGTACGTTCCGGTGATCTTCACCACCGCGCTGACGACGGCTAAGCGGGTCGGCGAGGCGCGCGATTCAGGAATCACGGAATTCCTTGCGAAGCCTTTCACCGCACGAACGCTCGCCGAACGGATCGAAGTCATCGTCGAGCGTCCGCGGCAGTTTGTTTTGGCCCCAGACTACCGGGGTCCTGACCGCCGCCGTAAGACCGGCGCCGATTATACCGGGCCTGAGCGGCGCGGCGCTCAGAAGGATCT
>DATJGZ010000206.1:0-15199 GCA_035494535.1 Patescibacteria group bacterium
ACGCAGGCGGTAGCAGCATGACCTCATTGGCGAAAAAACTCAGCTCCATCACCGGCGCGGCCTTCGCGGCCGGCGGCCTGCCGCCCGAATTGGGGCGCGTCACCGTCTCCGACCGCGGCGACCTCGCGCAGTTTCAGTGCAACGGCGCGATGGCGGCGGCGAAGCAGGCAAAGAAAAATCCGCGCGCCGTGGCAGAGGACGTGGTGGCCAAGCTGAAAGAGCGACCCGAGTTCGTGAAAATCGACATCGGCGGCCCCGGCTTCATCAATCTCAACGTCACCGACGACTATCTCGGCGCGCATCTCGAGGAAGTCGCGGCGGACAAGCGCCTCGGCATCGTCGCAATCCCCAAGGCCGACACCATGGTGCTCGACTACGGCGGCCCGAACATCGCCAAGCCGATGCATGTCGGGCATCTGCGCGCGGCCATCATCGGCGACTCCCTGCGCCGCGTCGCGCATTTCGCGGGCTACAAGACGCTCGGCGACGTGCACATGGGCGACTGGGGCACGCACATGGGCATGATCATCAGCGAGTACATCAAAACCGGGCGGCAGGATTTCGTCATGCAGACGGATCTGGCGAGCGATGCCGCCGTCGCCGCATTGATGGACGACCTCAGCGATATGTATCCGCGCGTGGCTGCGGCCTGCAAGGAAGATGAGGCGCGCAAGGCGCTGGCACTCGAAGCCACGGTCAAAATTCAGAACAAGGATCCCGAGCATTACCGCCTGTGGGACAAGATCCGGCAGGTCTCCATCGTCGGCATGCGCGCCAACTACGCCGCGCTCGATGTGCATTTCGATTTGTGGAAGGGCGAAGCCGACGTGCACGATTTGATCGCGCCGATGGTCGATGATCTCAAGAAGAAACATTTCGCGGTCGAGGACGCGGGCGCGCTGATCGTTCCGGTCAAGAAGAACGACGACACCAAGGAAATTCCACCGCTCATTCTTTACAAGCGCGACGGCGCGGTGATGTACGGCACCACGGATCTTGCCACGATCGTCGAGCGTCTAAATCTCTACAGTCCGACCAAGATTGTCTATATCGTCGATCAGCGTCAGCACCTGCATTTCGAGCAAGTCTTCCGCGCCTCGCGCATGGCCGGCATCGCCAAGCCCGAGGTCGAGCTGACCCACGCCGGCTTCGGCACCATGAATGGCACCGACGGCAAGCCGTTCAAAACCCGCGCCGGCGGCGTCATGCGGCTCGAAGACCTCATCGCGATGGGTCTGGAAAAAGCCCAAGCGCGCATCGCCGAGGCCGAGCTGGCCGAGGGCATGTCGGACGCGCAGAAGAAGGATATCGCGCACAAGGTGGCCATCGCCGCCATCAAGTTCGCAGACCTGCAGAATCAGCGGCAGGCCGATTACGTCTTTGACCTCGACCGGCTCACGAGCTTTGAGGGCAAGACCGGACCGTATTTGCTGTATCAGGCGGTGCGGATCAAGTCGCTCCTGCGCAAAGCGGCGGAGCAGGGGCTGAAGGGCGGCGATCTTTCGATCCGCGAAGCCGACCGGCCGCTGGCGCTGTTATTGACCCAGCTTCCCGACGCCTTCGCCGCCACGCTCGACCATTACGCGCCGCATCATCTTTGCGAATACGCCTACCGCCTCGCGCAACAGTTCAGCAGTTTCTACGCCTCCTGCCACATATTATCGGAGTCCGACGAAGCATTGCGGGCCAGCCGCCTGACGCTCTGCCGGCTCACGCATGACACGCTCGAGACGGTGCTGTCGCTGCTCGGGATTTCCGTGCCGGAGAAGATGTAAGTCAGCGTTCGATCAAAACGTCGAAGAACACGTATTTCCCGCTCGCATTGTCCTTGAAGCAGCCCGCATGCACGCCGTTCAGCTGCGCCGCGTCGGCGATCACGGCCGTGGTTGGGCTGGGAAATGCACCGGTGAACAGGGTCTGGTCGATGCCATCGGCGTCCACCGGCGGCATGCCCGACGGGTTCGTGACCTTCAGGTTGTCGTTGATCTTGACGCACAGCTCCTTCTTTACGCCGGGCAGGAGCAGGAGCAGATCGGCGGTTGCATCGTCACCCACGCCCGGCACGGCGTCGCCGCCGGTGATGACCCAGTCGCCTGCCGAATCCATCGCCTGCGGGTCCGGATTCTCCCAGTCCGCGCCACCGCCATTCGGCTTGAATACCTTGCACGCATCGGCGCCGCAGTCGCCGGCGTTGGCGTAGCCCGCAACATGGCTGTTGTCGAAGGACAACTGGTTCTCGGACATGTCGTGCTGCATGATACGGCTCACGGCGCGCTCGAGCTGCTGTGCAAAGCCGGTGACGTCGGCGGCCGCGAGCTGCGTCTGCCGGTCGCTCATGTTGCTGCCGCCCTCGCGGGCGCTGCGGGAAAAGGCAAACATCAGTGCGCCGAACAGCGCGACGGCGACAAGAACATAAACGAAAACGCTACCGGATTGATTGGTGCGCGCGGCGTTACTTCTTGCCGTCGCCATCGTCCTTCTTGCCTTTGAAGAGCATATCGCCCAGATCCTTGCCGGCCTTGCCGATGATGTCGCGGCTCTGCGGATCGAGCGACGACCCGGCTGTTGACGGCGGCGGCTGTTGTGCGGGTGCTGCCGGCGGAGGTTGGGCCGCAGCGGGCGGTGCTGCAGGCGGTGTCGCGGGCGGCTGCTTTGCCGGCTCCTGCGGGACCAGCTTGTCCCAGCTGATCGGCGCGCCCGGCGTACCCGCCGGCGGTGCTGCGGCGGGGGGTTGTGTCTCGGCGCCCGCAGGCTTGCCCTTGGTGAAGAAGGCCATAGGGTTGGCAGCGGTGGCGGCATCGGCCGCGGCGGTCGAAGGCGGTGCGGCCGCCGTGACAACCGGTTTCTGCGCGGGCGGCGGCGGAGGGGCGGCTGGTGTGGCGGCGGCGGTGACCGGCGCCTTGGCCGGCGGCGGTTGCTGGACCGGCGGCGTGCGCGGCGGGGCTGCGAGCGGCGGTGTGCTGCCGCCCGGCGCCGGCGGGGGCGCGGCCTGCGGTTTTTGGACGGCGGGGGCTGAGCCACCACCGCCCGTGGTTTCCGTTTTCTCCGGCTCGATCGGGTTGTTCAGCGCATGCACGCCGACCACGGCGATCATGCCGCACTCGGTCGGGTTCCTGTTCGCCTTCTTCGCGCGAACCATGGTCTTGGCCATGGCGTCGATCTCGGCCGGCGTATCGACCTTGGCTTCGGCCTTCGCGGCCGTCCACGTCTTGTGCACCATCAGGTCGCGGACCTTGGCGATGATGTTGGCGTGCTTGATGACGTTTTCGTCCGGCGGCGGCAGCGCCACGAAGCGCGTCACGCGCATGGCCTTGGCGTGGCCGGGGTTGGAATAGAACATCATGGTGTCGACGATGCGGTCGCCGAAACACACGACAGCCTCGCCGGACTTCAGCGCCTTAAGGCCGTCATAGCTGGCGCGGGCGCGCAGCTGGAGGCTGGCGCCCATGTTGTCGTAGTAGGAACCCGTACCGCGGCCGCCTTGCAGCTGGAAGCCGGTCGATTCCATGACCAGTGCCGTACCGACGGTTTTTTCGAAGAATTCTTTCGTTTGCGTCGGGTCCTCGAGTTTGCCGAAGATCTTGATGTTACAGTTCGCGGTGATGGAGCGCGCTTCTTCCTTGACCCGTTTTTCCATCGCGGGCAAGTCCTGCGCGGAGTAGATCAGGCAGAAACCGAGCGAGCGGGCCTGCGCGGCCATGACGGCCATGCCCTGCGCGGTATAGTAGCCGACTTCGTCGAACACCGTCATGAACGGCGTGGCGGAATTGGTAGGCTTGTTCTCGATGACGGTCGACGATTCACCTTCGACCGTCGAGCCGAGCGTCGAGCCCATCATCCCCTTGAGCGTCGCCGAGACGATCTTACCAAGGTTGGCCGTTTCATCGCTCGACTTTTCCAGCGCGGGGATGAGCACGACGAGGATACGCCGGTTGAGCACACAGTCGATCATGTCGACGTCGGCGGCCTGTGTGTCGAAGATGTAGCCGTATTCGTCGCCGAGAGACTGCAGCGAGCGGGTGAACTGCATCGACAGGTAGCCGTGCTGCTGGCGCGGCGTTGTGGTGTCGTATTGCGGCTGATCGGGGCCCGCGGGTTTCTCCTTGCCCTCGTTGTCGAAGGCGGCGTCGACATAGCCCGGCAGCGTGTCGAGATAGCCCTTCACGCCGGCGCGCAGCTCGGGCGGCAGCGCCTCGTCGCGCGAGAGCTTGATGACGTTATTCAGGTTCAGGTACGAGCGGATGGTGCTGACCGACATCGGGATTTCCTGATAATCCCGCTTCCATGTCAGCGCCGGCATCAGTGAGGCGAGCAGAGCGACGGCGCGTTCTTTCCACATCGCGTTGTCGCCTTCGGCGTCGGGCATCAGCGTGACCATCATGTTGGTCAGATACGAGGCTGAGCCGGAGCTGAACGGGTTCATGGTGTTCGACGGCGCGCGGCTGTTCGAGTTGCCGGTCATGTAGTTGAGCACCAGCAGGTCGTCGTCGCGGCCGAAGCGGCGCACGAGCGCCGAGAGTGACGACCACAGGTCGGTGTCGGCCTTGCCGTCGACGTAGATGAAACCCGAGCCCCAGGTCAACGCATTGGTGACCATGGATTTCAGACCCTCGGTCTTCCCGGAGCCGGTCGTGCCGAGATAGAGGATGTGCGTGCGGGCGTCGGAGTTGGAGAACCAGGCCTCTTCCTTGGTGTCCTTAACGTTGCCAACATAAAGGATGCCCTCGCCCTTGCCACTCAGACCCGGGCCCTCGTTGCGCTTGTCCTTGAACTTCGCGCCATAGGGCAGCTTGAAGGCCAGCGACCGGTCGCGGGCGCGGACCCAGAAGAAGTAGATTATGCCGAGGAAGAAGATCAGGTCGCCGGCGACGATGGCGTTCGGAAATTGATATACGGCAAAAGCAGTCATGAAGAAAACAGTACCCGCATGCGAGCCCCGGCCCGCCCATTCCGCGACGCGGACATAGGCCGGCCGGATGTCCCGCAGGACATCGGTATGCTTTCGTTCATATTTCCTCTGGTCTAGTGCCATCTAGTCTGCACGCCTCACTGCTGTTTGTTGTTCTCTCTCAGGAAATCGTCTGCCGAGACTGGCACGCCGGTCTGGTTGGCCGACGGCTCCATCGCCACCGACTGCGGCACGGCCGCGGCCGTGGCGCTCGCCATGTTGTTGAAGGTCGACGATTTGGGCGCCTGATGCATCATAACGCTGAGCAGGATAACCAGCACCAGCACCGCGGCGACAGCGGATACCCATTTCGCGACGCCGCCATCGCTCTTGTAGACGATCTGCGGTCCTTGCGGGGACAGGGTCTGTATTTCGTTCGCCATCAGCGATGACGAAGATCGGGCGCCATAAGCGTTCTGTCCGTGTTCAAGCGCGCTGCTGACCGCCATGAGGGCCCGCACCGCGACAGCCTTCTCGGCGAAGGGGGCGATGTCCTGCGTATCGTTGTCCGGCGTCTTGAGCGTGAGCATGAACATCCCGTCCTTCTGATCACGGACCTCGAGGGCCGAAGATTTCACCGAGCCCAGATCCATTCGCCATACGACCGGCGAGACCGCATCGGGCAGCGAAATGATCAGGGCGCCGTCGACGACTTTCGCGCTCGAGACGTAACCACCGGTAATCGATTCAATCATTTTCTTCATAGTTGTATTCTCCGTTTCCTTTCCTTGTATCTATTTTTTTGCCGTTTGCGGCTTTTTAACGCCGCTCTTGTTTTTAGATTTGCTGTAGTCCAGCGGCGGGATCGGCCGCGCGCGCCCGGACTTGAGATATTTATTGATGCTGTTAACCGCCTCCTGAACCTTGGGGCGCGGGATCGGCCGGCGGGTCAGCCGCTCGGCCTTGTAGTGGGCGAGCGCACCAAGCGCTTCCAAGTGATAGGACTGGCGGCCGAGATTGTTCAGCGGATACCACAACACGCGGTCATGGGCGCGCATCCAGACGAACTGCGCGGGCGCCAGCACGCCGCCCTCTTCACGCGCGGTCGCGAGGCCGCGCAGCATCGCCGTATGCTCGAAGCCATGCTGGGCGCAATTCTTGAGGACCTTCTCCGACAGTTTCTTATCGGCGAATATCTTCTGCGCATCGCGCAGGATGTTTTTATCCCGCTTGGTATTCAGGCCTTCCTCGATGCTCCAGCATTTGGCGAGGCGGCCGAGAAGATCGTCGGCATCGCGGCGCTTGCGCGAGGCCTTCAAACAGAACGCGGCCAAAAGCACCTGCTTGTGGGGGGCGAGTTTTTGATGTCCGCGCCAGGGCGGGCCGAGTTGCCGCGAAAAGGCGATAAAAGCCGCCTGCTCGTTGAGATTGCCGTCCGGCACCGGAATCTGGTTGTAGGCGATCCACTCCTCGGGCGCCAGCGCCTCGGCGAAGGGCGGAAGTTCGGCCGGAACGGGCGCTCCCGGCGGGCGGGGCGGCTGTTCCTGCGGGTTGAATTTCACAAATGGCGCGATGATCGGGAAGTTTTCAGCCTGCGCGCCGATAAGTCCGTCGAGATTGAATTTGCGGCGGAACTGGGTGCCCGGGCCCCACATCAGCGCCCACAGACCGAAGATGCTTAATACGCTCGCAAACACGACCCGCAGCGGATACATCGGAACGAAGGCGATGGCGTCCATGATATCGCCGTTGAGATCGAGTTTTTCGGTGTTCTTCACCTGATCCATGAACTGGTTGAACGGAACCCGGTACGTTTGAAATGGAACAGAATAGCTCGGGTCGACGAATTGCGAGATCAGGTACATCTCGCCGTAGCGCCACCAGCGGAACGCGTTCTTAACCTCGAACTGGAAGTAGTGCCAGAACAGCCAGAAAATGCCCATGCCGACGACAATCAGGATAATCCATCCCAAAGCCGTGTCGTGCGATGTTGCGGTCCTCTGTGGTGCTGCGCCGCCCATTTACTACCCGCTCTGCAATCGGTGAGAATGCCCCGAAATCAATTGGCCCCCCGGGCTCTGTCGCTCAAGCGTCGACCTATAAATTTTATCAGAAAAACGGTAACAAAACCATCGGACGTCAGCCGGGTCCGCTATATAAAACAAGGTACTAGCTGAGGGTAAAGATTTGGTTACCGGGCGGCCGGAAACGTTAAGGATAGCGAAGGTGCGCTATTTGCCCGAATAATAGAACAAATGGAGTACATATGCTGTTTTGATTTCTGACGCGATGCCGAGACGCGTTGATTGTCCATATGTTAAGGTATTAGTATCAGGTCCCGGGCCGTCTTAGCTCAGGGGTAGAGCAGCGGTTTTGTAAACCGTTGGTCGGGGGTTCAAATCCCTCAGACGGCACCATTTTTTCCGCAATTACGCCTTTTGGTCGAACATTGGTGGCTTGTCGGCGATTTCGCGACCCGCGAAGTGCGCGAACATGCTGAGGGCCCGGCTCATATAGGATTTCTCGCTCCCCGATCCGGTGGCCATGCTGCTGCCGCGGATGCCGGAGAGGTTATAGTAACTCCAGGATTTGTCCTTGGCCTGTTCCAGTAGATAGATGGTTTGCAGGTCGCCCGGCTGGAACAGCGTCATGAACAGGAAACGCACGGGCGAGGCGTTCTCGACCGCGATCATCAGGCGGTGCGGCGCATGATCGAGCACGCGCATGCGATAGACGACTCCGCTCGCCGAACGGTTGTCCGTTTGGCGGAAGAACAGGTCGGCCCCATTCTTCATTTCTTCGACGTTGAAATCAGATGACGAATTCCGGTCGCCCGCAATATTCACGGGAAAGGCGTCCCGAATAAGCGTTTCACGCCTGTTTTCGCTGAATGACCAATAGGACAGGCCGCGCAACGCGGATACCGCGCCGAAGCGCTGAAGCAGGCCATCGGCGGTTGCCGCTGCAAGCCGGCCGGTTAGTGTGACATACAGGCTGAAATTTCCCTTTAACAGACCGGCACAGGCGGGCTGGTTTCCGTCATCTTTGTGCCAGACAGACACTGCCGGTGCAATGGCGTGGCTGGTGGCCGTGCAGGACGTGGCCGCTTCGGCAGTGGGGGACAAAGTCATTAAAAAACCAAGGAAAACCAGGCAAAAGAATACGCGCATCAAATCACTCCGTTACAAAAATCAACGCTATTCAGATAAGACCGGGGGGACCTGATGGCAAGTGATCAGCGCAAATCTTCGCCGCGTTTATGGGCGCTCAGGCTCGTGCGGCCGGGGGTGAAAGCGGCTTCGAGCACCGGCATGGCGCGGTGCGGGTCGCAGCCGCCGCACATAAAAATGTCGATGGCGGCAAAGCCGGTTTCGGGCCATGTGTGGATGCTGATGTGGGATTCGGCAAGAATGGCAACGCCCGTGATTCCGGCACCCTCACCGAAGCTGTGCAGTTTCACATCGAGAATAGTCGCGCCGCAGGCGGTCGCGGCCTCACGCAGCGCACGTTCAATGAGGGCTTGGTCGCGCAGGTTTTTCGCCCCGTGCATGTCGATAAGCAGGTGCAACCCCGGCGCGACGTATGTGTTTACGACCGGGCCTGCGCACGGTAGAACAGTATCTCTTTCCATGGCGTTCCTTTCTCCCTGATTCTCCAGATGAAGGCGTCGAGCACGTAATGAGTCGTCTGCGGCAGCGCCAGCAGCGGCACCAGCCACGCCAGCGTCGCCTTGTCGTCGATCAGCGGCAATACGCGGAAGGGCGCGAAGATGTGCTTGTGCTCCACCCAGACCATGCCGTCCCACAATCCTTCCTCGCACCACGCGAACAGCACCAGCAGTCCGGCGAAGAGTGGCACGGCGGCCAGCGAGAAGAAGCGGCGGACGGGGATGAGATTGAACAGCGTCTTGCCCGGCTGCATGTCGCCCTGATTGCGGCCATAGATCCAGATCAGCGCCATGTAGGGCACGCCATGCGCGATGACGTTGGCGGCGGTGAAGGCCAAGTCATTGTTAAAATAGATGATTCCGATCCACCACGACAGCGCGGTGCCGAGCAGCAGCAGGTTCTTGGGCAGGTTCACGCGGCGCTCGCGCACATATATATAGGCCTCCTTGGCAACATAGAGCCCAAGAGCGAGGACATAGGTGGTGAGGGCAAGCGCGTTAAGCGCCGGAAAAGGCAGCGCGACAAAATCGCCGTCGACGAACCAGTCGAAATGCCGCGGCATGTGCGTATGCCAGTAGATCAGCGGATAGAGCGTGGCCAGGTAGATGACGGTCTGGTCAAGGCGGCGGTATGTGGATGGATAATTTCGCTCGCCGCGCGCGTAGATCATCATGAAGCCGTATTGCTGGCGCACGAAATGGAAGACAGCGAGATAGGCGATGGCGCGCCAGAAAACGATGGCGCCCAAGCTGTAAAGCAACGTGCCCACGATCCAGCACAACAGTGGCGTCAGCGTATAGAGCGTCCGGCGCGCGCGCAGTTCGTCCGCGTCGGCATAGGTGCGGTAGAGAGTCGAATAAACATGCGCGACGTCGACGCCGACGATCAGCAGGCCCCACATCCACGGTTGGATGGATTGGGTCGCGGCGATGGAGTTGCGGAACAGCAGGATCAGCGCCGTGGTGATCAGCGCCGGGCCGATGATGAAGGCGCCGTCGACGCGCGCCGAATATATCCATGGCTGCTTCATAGCGAGGTCTGGAAGGGATGATGGAGATGGGCCATAAGGGACTCCGCCGCAGCCACGCCGTGCGCGTTGGCTTCTTCAAAGATCGAGATGCCGGACATGTCCGAATGGGCGTGGAATACGGGCGGCGAAGACTTGAGAGCCTTTTGCCGCGCCTCGCCCCAGATAAAGCCGGGCTCGGGCCTGATCATGCCGTGGCCCCATAGCCAGATATCGACATTTCGCACTTGTCCGCGCAGTTCGGGATGGATGGTCAGCAGTTCCTTTAGGACAATGTCTCGCCACTCCTCGTATGGTCGGGCTAACGCTTCCTTCCGCGCGTCGGCCGGGGAGAGGTGAGAGAGCGGCCAGTAATAGGTGAGGACCGTCTTGTCCTGAATGCGATTCAGGTTCTGATGCGTGGCGACGACGTAACCGAGCAGGCGGCTGCCGTAGATCATGTTATCCCACGCGAGATCCGCGCCGCGTCCCTGCGGCACGGCATCCAGCGTTACGTTGGCAACCATCCAAGGGCTGTACTGGAAGGGTTTCGCGTCAAAGTCGTCTTTGGTCAGGCGGCGGGCGATGAATTGCGGCGCGGCGATGATGACCGCCTTGGCGTCGATCTGGATGGTTCTGTTATTCGCGACATCGAAGTAGCGAACACTGACGCCTTCTTTGTTGTTCTCAATGGCGTACACAAGCGCCTGTGTTTTGAGATTGGCCCCGAGTTTTTCCTTCAACTGCCGCACGATGAATCCGTTACCTTCAGGCCACGTTATAACGCTGGTTGGCATGGCATTAGCGCCTTTGCCGGTGCGGGCGGCGAAGTAGTGGATTCCGGCCCACGCCGAAATTTCCTCCTTCGTCGCGCCATAGTCGTCGCGGCAGCAATAATCGACATACCAATTGAGCGGCTCTGAATCCCAGCCGCGTTGTTTCATATACTCGGCGATGCTGAGTTTATCGAGATCGCGAAACTGCAGATCGGATGAACTTTTATCGAGCGGGATGGCAAAGGCCTTCTTTCCGTCGCTGCCCTTTTTGTTCTTAAAGCTTTCGACGTGGCTGAAGAATGCCGCATACTGCGCCTTGTCCTTCGGCGTCAGGCCGGTGGCGGGAACGATGCCTTCCTGCCAGCGACCGTACATGTACAGGCGCTCCTGCGGGTCGGCGCTCAGGTAATATTCATTGTAGATGGGCAGTCCCTCGTCGTAGCCGGTGATAACGCCGAGGTCAGCGAACAGCTCGCGCGCCGCGGTCGATTCATCCGTGAGCAACGGCACGTAATGCGCGCCCCAAGGATAGGCCGACACGGCATTCTCTCCGTAATGGGAATTGCCGCCGACGTCTTTTTCCAGCTCAAGCACCGTGAAATTATCGAGTCCGGCTTTGCGCAATTTCCATGCCGCCGACAAGCCGGCAATGCCGCCACCGACGATGACCGCGTCTTTCTTTATGGTTTCCGAAGGCGAGGGGAAATTGTAACCGTCGCGCAGTTTGTGCCCGAGCGGGGAAGAAGCCCCGAGAATCTGTCCGGTTATTTTCCGGTCCCGCCACGGCCAGGTGAATCCGGTGGTGAAGAAGGCGGCCAGCGCGGAGCCGGAAATCAGGAACTGCCTGCGCGTGAGCCCCCTGAACCGCACGCTAATAGACCCCGTACTCGGCCCATTCGTTCTCGAAATAGCGGACGAGCGCCTGGTTGTCGAGCCGGTTGATGTCGGTCGGGATCGGCTTCATGTCCTCCGGGAACTCGAGCATGGTTGCCACCGTGTCCGGCGTGACGAATTTCAGCCCTGATGGATAGGCAGTCGCGGGCGTGAACGGATGCTTGCCGGCGAGGATGAAACCCCACTCGCCGAACGAGGGCACATAAGCATGATAGGGCGCGGTGACAAACCCGGCGGCGGCTAGCGTGTTATTGACGCAGGAATAGGCTTTGCGGGCCACAAAAGGCGAGGTGCTCTGCACCACCAGCTTGCCTTCCTCGGCGAGCGCCTGACGCAGCAGCTTGAAGAAGGTCAGGGAATAGAGCTTGCCGAGAGAATAATTCGACGGGTCGGGAAAGTCGGCAACGATGAAGTCGTACGACTTCTCGGCTGCATGCTGCTTCAGCCACAGAAATGCATCGGCGTTAACGACATGCATTTTCGGCGATGTCAGCGAGTTCTGGTTCAGGCTGGTCAGGATGTCGTTGCTCGTGAACAACTTTGTCATCGCCGGATCGAGATCGACCAGCGTGATGGATTCGATGGACGGGTATTTCAGGATTTCGCGCGCGGCGAGGCCGTCGCCGCCCCCGAGAATAAGCACGTTTTTTGGGTTCGGGACGGCGGCAAGGCCGGGATGGACCAGCGCCTCGTGGTACCTGTATTCATCGCGCGATGAGAATTGCAGGTTATTGTTAAGGAACAGGCGCAGGTCGTGCGGCGCGCGCGTGATAATGATGCGCTGGTAGGGCGTCGAATCCGAATAAATAACCGGATCCGGGAACATGCTGGCCTCGGCCACATCCATAATACGGTCGCCGTAGATGAAGCCGAACAGCAGCGCAATTAGGGCGGCGAAGCCCGGCGCCTTGTGCAGGTTCGCGCCGGGAATCTCATTGCCGAAGCGGTACAACATCCAGAGCGCGACGGCGACGTTCATCATGCCGAACATGAAGCCCGACCGTACGAGGCCGAGATAGGGCACCAGCACAAGCGGAAATAACAGCGAGGCGATGAGCGCGCCGACATAATCGAAGGTGAAGACGCGCGAGACCAGATCCCTGAACTCGAACCGGTCCTTGAGGATGCGCAGCAGCAGCGGCAGCTCGATGCCGACCAGCACGCCGATAACGCTCACCAGACTGTAAAGCGGGATGCGGAACGACGAGACATGCTCGAAGACGAGGAACAGCAATGCTGCCGATCCGCCGCCGACAAGGCCGATCAACACCTCGATCTTTACGAACATCCCGAGCAGGTTTTTCGTGATGTAACGGGAGAGCCAGGAGCCGACGCCCATGGCGAACAGGTAGGTGCCGATAATGGTCGAAAACTGGGTGACCGAGTCACCCAGCAGATAGCTGGCCAGCGTGCCCGCGATGAGCTCGTAAATGAGCCCGCAGGTGGCGATGACGAAGACGGAGAATAGTAAAAGCAGCGCCACTCCGTTTACTCCTCTAGCCGTGTACGGCCGCGGAGATGATCAAGGCGAGGCCCAGCGTAAATGCACCAAGCAGGATGGCCAGCGCCGTGTTTTGCTTCTCGATGATCTCCTTCCACAACTGAAACTGCGGCGTCAGGATGTCGAGCAGCAGGAATGCGATCGTGAGCATAACGATGCCCAGCGTCGAGAAAACAGTCGCGCTGCCCATCATGTGTGCGGTTGCGGGATCCAACATATCAAAGTCCTCCTTTGGTTATTTGTGATAGTGAACGCCGGGGCCGGCGTGATGGCCCCCGGTTACAAGTTCGGTCATGCCATAGCCCTTGTGGTTCGCGTAAGCGAACGAGACGAGGATGGCAAGGCAGTAAAGGGAATAGAGTTTGTTCATTGTTTAAGCCTATTCGTCGTCATCGGATGCGTAGGGTGAATAATCGCTGTTCGACCACCGCTGCACCTCAAAATTGCGCCTGCGGAAAAGATAAACTGCCGGCCATATGATAATGAGAACCAGCGAAATCCAAAAATTAGACCAGATCGGCACGTTGTTTTTTATTTCGATCTCAAATGATTGCGGATTGCCTTTTTCAAACGCGCCTGCGTCGGGCGAGACGGTAAACTGATAATTGCCCGGTGCGGCATCGCCGACGGTATGGCTCGCATTGCGACTGCCCTCCGACCAGGAACCGTCGCTGTCATAGCCGTGCCAGTATTCAATCGAAAGCAGCGGGCCGTAATCTGCTTGCGTCTGCAAGTTGACCAATGATGTGTCCAGCTCCAGCCAGTTATTATCGACGGGCGCAAACGCGTGAATCCAGAGATTGACGGTATCCTCCGGCGCGGTGAAGCTGGTCGATATTACCGTCTGTCCCTTTTCACCCGGCGATGCCATATAGCTGTTCGCGTAAAGCGTCTGGCTGTGCGATGCGAACAGCCCGGCGATCTGTACGGCAATCAGCGCTACGAGGAACATCGCGCAGGTCATCATCGTACTTTTGTAGCGAGGCTCGAACGGTGAGGGCTGATCGGGCGCAACACCGCTTTGGCCGGGAAGAGCCTGAGCGCCGAAGGCGGAGGCAACCTCGGACGCCTCGACGTACACCGCTTGCGACCAGATAATATCCTGTCCGCTGCGCTCCATCGACAGCATGTAGGGCGGCGCGATGTAGTCGGCCGCCATGACCTTTTCCCCGACCTTCACCGTCCAGTAAAACTCGCCCATGACATACAGCACCTTGGCGCCGTCATAAACGTAAAGGCGGTATATCTCGTCCTCGTAGCTGATGACCGGAACGCCTGCGCCACCGCGGATATTGCGCCGGAGCATACGGACGAAATTCCAGTGCCCCTCGGCCTCGACGAGGAAGCGGAATCCCTCCCAGGGATTGAACAACAGGTATTCACACCACTTCCATTTTTCGGTCGGGTCGGAGCGGACCATGAAGCCAATGATCTCCCACTCCACGTCGAACAGCTTGCCGCGTCCGCCAATGGGCAGCGCCGACCTGACGGCCGCCGCCGATGCCTTACTGATGATTTTCAGGTTCTCGTTGTCGACGCCGACGATGGAATGGCAGTGTTCGCAGACGGCGGATACGGTCAGGCCCGCCGCCCGGATGCCGATCGTTCCACCGCAGTTCGGGCAGGCAAAGGTCTGCACGCCGCCGGCGGGCGGCGCGGCCGATGCTGCCGGTGTTGTGGCGCTCGCGTCAGCCATGTTTGCCCTTCGTCGCGGTGCGTCTGATATTCCATCCCGGCAGGTCGCGGAGATTTGTGAATTGCAGGTCGTCGAACTCGACATATTCGCCGACATTCAGTTTTTCGACCTTGTCGCCATTGTATTCGATGCTGGCGAATTCGCCGTTGTTGCCCATCAGGTCGGCGGAGGTGCGTTGCTTTCCCTGCTGGGCCGTGAATGGCAGTTCGCCTTCGCTGCCGATGACTGTCGCGTTCTTCACGTCGGTGACGACATAGACCTTGCCTAGCACATTCAGAGTTGCGCCCAGCGCGGGCACGCCTGCCAGCCACAAATTCATGGAGCCGTCAATCTTACGCTGGCCCGTCGACGGCGGCGGTGTTTTGGGATCCTTCTCGAAGCTGATGGCAAGAGAACCCTGCGCCTCGGCCAGCCAGCCTACGTCGCCGCGGTTCGTATACATGAACCACTCGTTCCAGCAGCCGTCTTCCCAGCCCATTTTAGCGCGTCCCGCCAGCGAGAAGGCGAGGTTGTGATAGCGCCCCTGCGTGCCGATCTGGAACGGGCTGACGTCGTAGGGCAGGACGGCCATCTTGCCGATGGCCTCGACATTCACGTCATGCCGTACGACGAGCGAGCGGCAGTACGGACAGACGGCGGAAACCGTGATGCCGGATTGAAAAATAATGTCGGCCCCGCAGGACGGGCACGTAAACTTGCGCATTTATTTTATTTTCTGAAGAATTTCCGCTTTCTTGGCGTCGAATTCCGCCTGCGTCAGCACGCCTTTT
>DATJGZ010000207.1:0-9771 GCA_035494535.1 Patescibacteria group bacterium
ATTCTGGCGCTCGCGCGGCCGATCCTGAACCCGGCGGAAGCGCTGCCCGGCAAAGGTCCGGTGCGACTTGTTATCGATAACGGCTGGGCCGCCGCCGAATCATGGACCGCGATGCAGGAAAAGGCCTCATCTCTGATCGACCGCGCCTCGCGCGAAAACCGGCCGATTTATATTCTTACGACCGCGCCCGATCCGGACGACGGCAAGCCGAAACAGCTCGGCCCGCTTGGCGGCGGCGAGGCTGGCGCCGTCGTCAACGGCCTGCGCCCTTATCCATGGCCCGCCGATTACACGGCGGCGGGGAAAATCGCCGACGCAGGCGGCATCCGCGATTCTATCGTCAGCTTCTGGCTTTCGACCGGTCTGGCGGACGGCGATGGCGGCGCATTCGCGCGCGTCATTCAGAGTCAGGGCGAATTGCATCTGGTCAAGCCCGCGCAGGGACGCCTGCCGCTGATCCTGCGTCCGTCGCACAATGCGGGGACCGATATCAAGGCCGTGGTTGAATTTCCACCGGGCACGCCGGCCGCCCTCTCCGTTACCGTGCAGGCGCAGGCGACCGACGGCCGGGTGCTGGATACGCAAACCGCCAAGCCCGACAAGGATGAGCCGACGACGACCGTCGCGTTCGATCTGCCCGAGCAGGTGCGCAACAACATCGGCCGCATCCGCATCTCGGGCGCCCGGGGTGCCGGCGGCATGCTGCTGCTCGACAACCAGTTTCGCCGCCGCGTCGTCGGCATCGCGGCGCCCGCAGGCGCGGAAAACAACGCGCCGCTGATTGAATCCTCGTTCTACATCAAACGCGCGCTTGAGCCTTTCGCAGACGCCATTTCCGCGCCGGTTAAGGCACTGCTGGAAAAAAAGGTCCCGGTTATTATTCTGCCGGACGTCGGCGGCATGCCGCCGGAGGAGCTGAACGATCTCGAAAAATGGGTGCGCGGCGGCGGGCTGCTGTTGCGCTTCGCGGGCGATAACATGACGCAGGGCGACAGCTTCCTCACCCCCGCCCCCATCCGCAAGGGCGGCCGGGCGCTGAGCGGGGCGATGACATGGGCCAAACCCGCGCATATGGCGCCTTTCCCTGCCGCGAGCCCCTATGCCGGTCTGGAAGCACCCAAGGATGTTACCGTCGCGCGGCAGTTGCTGGCCGAGCCGGTCGAGGGCATCGAAAAAATGACATGGGCGGCGCTCGAGGACGGCACGCCGCTGATCACCGCATCGAGCCTTGACCACGGACTGCTCGTCCTCGTGCACACGACCGCGACGCCGCAGTGGTCGGACCTCGCGCTTTCGGGCGTGTTCGTGAAAATCCTGCAGCGCACGATCGCGCTAGCCGGGCAGACGACGGCCGTTTCATCGACTGCCAATGGCACGCTGCAGCCGCTCATCGTGCTCGACGGCTTCGGCAACGCAACGCAGCCGGGCGGCTCAGTCGAGCCGATCGCGGCCGCGGATTTCGACGCAACGATGCCGTCGTCCAAGCATCCGCCGGGCCTTTACGGCCGCCCCGGCTTCCAGACCGCTCTCAATCTGGGCGCGCGTCTGCCCCGCCTGCGCGCATTAACTGACCTGCCGGTAAGCGTGACTGAAGCCGTCTATGGCGAGCGTAGCCGCGAAACGGAACTCATGCCCCTGCTTCTTGGCCTTGCCTTCGCATTATTCCTTGCCGACTGGCTCGCGATGATGATTCTTCAGGCCGGGATCGCGCTGCGCCTGCGCCCGGCCGTGACGGCCACGCTCATGATATTTGTCCTGATGCCCTCTACCGCGCGCGCGGATGACGAGGCCAGCAAATACGCCGACAACATGTATCTGGCTTATGTGCGGACCGGCAACTCGGCAATCGATTACCAGACATTTGAAGGTTTGAATGCATTGACCACAATCCTCAACCAGCGCACATCGGTCGACGCTGCCGGAATCGTTCCGGTCGATCCGGCACATGACGAACTCGCCTTCTTCCCGCTCATCTACTGGCCGGTGCTGCCGGGTCAGCAGGCGCTTTCGGCGGAAGCGGTCGCCAACGTCCAGAATTATCTCGATCACGGCGGTACGATCCTGTTCGATACGCGCGACCAGAGCGCGTCCGGCGAAACGGCGGCGCAGGCGCTACGCGCGGTTACGTCCGGTCTCGATGTCCCGCCGCTGACGCCGTTGCCTAAAGGACACGTGCTGACAAAATCGTTCTACCTGCTCAAGGATTTTCCAGACCGCTTCAACGAGGGCTCGATATGGGTTGAGGAAAATGCTGCGGGAGGTCGCGACGGCGTGTCGTCGGTCATCGTCGGTAACCATGACTGGGCCGGCGACTGGGCGTCTTCCAACGGGCGCCATACGCAGGACGCCGAGATGGGCCTGCGCTTTGGCGTCAATCTTGTGATGTATGCCCTGACCGGCAACTACAAGAACGATCAGGTGCATATCAACGCGATATTACAGAGGCTCGGCGAATGACGCGCTCAGCCATTACGCTCGACCTATCGCCGTTGCTGCCGCATAGCTTCCTGTATGGCATCGCCGGACTGGCACTGCTGTTCATCGTGCTGTCGTTTTTCTTCTATCGCCGTGGATTGCCCGTGCGCACGGTCGTCGTCGCGGCCTTCATTCTGATGTTCCTGAACCCGTCCATTGCGCAGGAACAGCGCGGACCGATCGACGACGTCGCCGTGATCGTCGCCGACCATTCGCCGAGCCAGCAAAACGGCGAGCGTCTGAAGCGCACCGACGCGGCGCTTTCGTACCTGAAGAAAAAACTGGAATCGCTGCCGGGTCTTGAGGTGCGCCTTGTGGACTCTTCGTCCGGCGAAACGGGCCCGCCGCGAGAGACCAAACTGTTCGACAAGCTCGATCAGGCGCTCGCCGACGTCCCCGCCAGCCGCCGCGCCGGCGTCGTCATGATCACCGACGGTCAGGTCCACGACGTACCACAGGACGTAACACATCTTCCCGATTACGGTCCGGTGAGCGTTTTGCTCAGCGGCAGCCGTGACGAACACGACCGGCAGCTGGTCATTCTCGAGGCGCCGTCCTATGGCATCGTCGGCCAGACGGTCAAGATCCGCTACCGCATCGACGACGGCACAGCCGGCCGAGGCGAAACCGCGACGTTGAACATCCACCAGGACGGTCTTGCCCCGCAGGCGCAGGAAATTCCGGTCAACGAGGATCAGGATATGACGGTAACCGTCCCCCATGGGGGGCAGAATATTCTCGACCTTTCCGTCTCGCCGGCGGACAACGAAATCACGCTCGCGAACAACCGCGTTCCGGTCGTCATCAACGGCGTGCGCGACCGGCTGCGGGTGCTGCTCGTCTCCGGCCAGCCTTATGCCGGCGGACGGACGTGGCGAAACATTCTAACCTCCGACCCCGGCGTCGACCTCGTGCATTTCACCATCTTGCGTGAGCCGGACAAGATCGACGCCACGCCGCAGAACGACTTGTCTTTGATCGCCTTCCCGTTCGAAGAATTGTTTCAGACCAAGCTCTACGGCTTCGATCTCATCATCTTCGACCGCTACCGTCTCAACCGGATCCTGCCCGACTATTATTTCGGCAACATCGCCAAGTATGTTAAGGCAGGCGGCGCTTTACTCGTTACAACTGGCCCCTCTTTCGCCTCCTCCGATTCCCTGTTTAAAACGGATCTGAGCCAGGTCCTTACGGCCCAGCCGACGGGCCGGGTGATCGAGGAGCCTTTCCGGCCCGCGCTGACCAAAGCGGGCTTGCGTCATCCGGTCACGCAGGGCCTGCAATGGCCGGGCGGAAAGGACGGTGAACCCGGCTGGGGCGCATGGCTGCGACAGGTCGCCATCGCCCCTTCGAGCGGCGAGGTGGTGATGTCGGGCGCCGAGCATTTGCCGTTGCTGGTGCTCGACCACGCCGGCAAGGGCCGCGTGGCCGAACTGGCCAGCGACCAGATATGGCTGTGGTCGCGCGGTTATGGCGGCGGCGGCCCGCATGCGGAGTTGCTGCGCCGCCTCGCCCACTGGCTGATGAAGGAGCCGGAGCTCGAGGAGAATGCGCTCGATGTCTCGGTCGACGGCGGCAAGCTGCATATCGTCCGCCGGTCGCTGACCGAGGATTCGATGGCCGCCACCGTCACCGCGCCTGACGGCGCAAAATCGACGATCGAGCTGAAAGCCGGAACCAGCGGCGCGCTCGAAGCAACAATCCCGGCCCCGCAATTAGGCGTCTATGCCGTAAATGACGGCGCGCAGGAACGCCTCGCGCTGGTCGGCTCTATGAATCCACCCGAATTAACAGGTGTGCGTACGACAGCTGAAAAGCTGGCGCCCGTGGTGAAGGCGGAAAAAGGGACGACGATCTGGCTGGCCGACGAACCGGAGCCCGCCATCGATATGCTTCCTCCCGGCCGTGGCGCCTATGGTGGCGGCGGCTGGATTGGCTTGCGGCAGAACGGAAGCTACACCGTCACCGGCGTGACCATGCGCCCGTTTCTGCCCGCATGGCTCTATGCCACTGCTTTGCTGGCGCTTCTGATTGGCGCATGGTGGCAGGAAGGCCGCAGCCGGCGCTAGATTTTACCGTCTCGGAATTTGATCACTGCAATTACCGCCTGCGTCCGGTTGCGCGCGCCCAGCTTGCGGCAGACGCCGCGGACATGCAGTTTGACAGTAGCGACCTGAATATCAAGCGCATGGGCAATGTCTTTGTTGGTCCGCCCCAGCATAAGATGACCCAGAACTTCTTTCTCGCGCGGCGTCAGGTCCAAGGCCGACTCCAGACATTTTTTCATGATGTCGCAACATAACATCAATAAAAATGCTGCATACGAATGTATGCAGCCTCCGCAAGCAAACCTGATATTAGTCCTTCATCCCGAGCGCCACGTGGATAGGCGAGTTGTAGCTCTTCTGCACGCCCTTGAGCTTGAGTCGATAGATGTACACGGCCTCGAGCACCCTCTGCACGTAATTGCGCGTCTCTGAAATCGGGATCTGTTCAACCCAGTCAGCGACACCGAGCTTGCTGCGCCGCGGATCGCCGAAGGCGGCAATCCAGGAGTCGACACGGGCCGGTCCGGCATTATAGGCGGCAAGCGCCAGCGGATAGTACCCATTGTATTTATCGAGCACTTCCTTGAAATAGAGCGAGCCGATCTGGATGTTGTAGTCCTCGTCGTCGCTGAGGGCATCGGGATGCCATGGAATATGGTTCACGCGCGCCACATGTTTCGCGGTTGAGGGCATCACCTGCATGATTCCCTGCGCCCCGGCCGAGCTGACCGCCTGCGGATCGAAGGCGCTCTCCTGCCGGATCAGGGCGTGCGTCAGCGCCCATTCGATTGCCACATGACGCATATGGCTGAGGATGGTCGGGAACAGCTGGTCCATCAACAGAACACTTTTTGCGAGCGCTTTTTTTGCGATACGAACGGCGTTCTGCGGATGGCCGAGATTCTCGGCCAGTTCCGCCGTCATGCGATATTCCTCTGGAGTCTTCGATCCCGCGCTCAGAGCCTCGAGAAAATCCGTCGTCTCCGCGGTCATGCCGGCGAGGCTCAGCGCCCGCGCCGCGCGAACCATATCCTTCTTGTCGAACATCAATTGGCCGTCGAGCGTCTTCTGCGGCGGCAGCTGCTGCATCGGCCGGAATTCCTCTTTCAACTCGCCGATCGCCAGCTGGCCGTAGAAGGTCGTCTGGTGCTTGGCAGCGGCCTGATACCACTGGCGCGCGATGTCGCCGTAACCGAGCACGGTGCTGGCCTGTCCGGCCCAATAGGCCCCGCGCGCACGCGTGATCGGAGAGGTGCTATTTTTATACAGCCGCTCGAAATGCTCGAAGGCGTCCCATGGCCGGTTGACGAAGCGGAGCGCGAGCCAGCCGGACAGGAATTCAGCGTCTGCATATGACTCGCCGCGCGTCAGACCGTGATCCCGCGCGAGCAAATACGCGCTTTCATACTGATGGTTGTCCATCAGCCGGCGCACCATGATGTTGCGTTCCTGCCACCAGTCGCCGGGGTTGGCGATGCTTTCGGGCGGCGGCATGCTATGCAGTATATTGATGGCCGCGTAGTCGTTGCCGCGGCGGCGCTGCCAACGCAGCTCTTCCAGCAGCAACGCCGGTTCGTGCTGAAGCGTCGCCGGAACGGCGGCGACAAACGCATAAGCATCGGCGCGGCCCGCCGCCAGCGCGATACGGGCCTCGCACACGGCGGGGTAGTAACCGCCCAAAGCCTGCGCGACGGCGCGCGCGGCGCGATCCTGCCCGGTCGAGAGCAGATAATCCATGCGCAGCAGATGCGCATCCTTGTCCAGCAGCCGTGGAAACTTGCGCATAAAATAGGCCTGCTGCGGCAGGTCAAGATTCGCGTCCTTCCACTCCTCGCGCAGTATCTTGCCCGCTTCGTCGTGCTTGCCGAGCTTGATCAGCGAAACGAGATAACGGTCCATGCCCAGCGCCGTCTGCGGCGGGTGGTCGGCGAACCAGTACACCACCTGCGCATCGGGCAGGTCGTCCGTCATCGCTGTCTCGACCGCGAGCCGCAGCTTGCCTTGCCGCGGCCAGTCCGGATTGGCACGGACAAAAGCGGCCGCGCGGTTGAATTGCACCGGGCCGCGCCCTTTGGTGTAGTAGAGCCAGTAATAGAGCTTGATCCCGAGCGGGTCATGGATGCCAGCCAGCTCCTTCTCCGCTGCCGTCCACTTGCCGCGCTTTACGTCGACGAGCATGTCGTGGATGCTGTCGGCGGCAAAGGCCGGCGCGGCCAGCGTCAGGACGGCTGCCATAATAAGCGCTATTGCCGCCGCCTGAAACCCGCCGCTTGCCTTGTCGCCCCGCCGCTTTGCCTGTAAAGTACGCCCTGAATAACCAACGGACCCAAAAGAGGTTTTGCCATGTTCCGCGGCTCCATGACGGCAATCGTCACCCCCTTCAAAGACGGGGAGATCGACAAAAAGGCTTTCGATGCCCTGCTCGAGCGCCAGATCGAGGGTGGAAGCCACGGGATTATCGCCTGCGGAACGACCGGGGAATCGCCGGTTCTGACGCATGATGAGCATAATTATATTGTCGGTCGTTGTGTATCCATGGTCAAGGGCCGGATCCCTGTTATAGCCGGAACCGGGACGAATTCCACTGCAAAAACAATAGAGTTAACAAAGGAAGCAAAAAAAGCGGGCGCCGACGCCGCGCTGGTTGTGACACCCTATTACAACAAGCCAACCCAGGATGGCCTGTACGCCCACTACAAGGCGGTCGCAGAAGCCGTGAATATCCCCATCATCATCTACAACATCCCTGGCCGGTGCGTGGTCGATATGAAGACCGAGACGATGGCAAGACTGGCCGAACTCCCCAATATTATCGGGGTCAAGGATGCCACAGCTGATATGAGCCGCCCGGGGCAGGTCGTCAAGCTTATCGGCCCTGATTTCATCCAACTTTCGGGTGAAGACGCCACGGTCATCGACTTCCTCGAGCAGGGCGGCCACGGCTGCATCTCCGTCACCTCCAACGTCGCGCCGACCCTGTGCGCCGAGATGCACCGCCACTGGCAGAAGGGCGAGAAAAAGGAGGCCAAAGCCATCAATGAACGCCTGATGCCCCTGCACAAGGCGCTGTTCGTCGAGACCTCGCCCGCGCCGGTCAAATATGCGCTCAGCGCGCTCGGCCTATGCACCGACGAGGTACGCCTGCCGCTCGTGCCCGCTTCGGCCAATGCCCGCAAGGCCGTCGACGAGGCGCTCGAGAAAACGGGTCTGAAGGCATCTGCGGGCGCGAAAGCCAAGCGCTCCCATGGCTAAAAAGAATACAGGCAAGGGTGGACTTCTTTCGGTCGACGTCACGGTGGCGGAGAATCGCCGCGCGCGCTTCGACTATTTCCTCGAGGAACGCTTTGTCGCCGGCATGATGCTTACCGGCACCGAGATCAAGTCGCTGCGCCACGGCCAGTGCAGCCTGAACGAGGCGCATGTCGGCCCGCGCAGGGACGAAATCTGGCTCTATAATTGCCACATCGCTGAGTACAAGCCTGCGGGGGCGCACCTCCAGCACGCGCCGACGCGGCCGCGCAAGCTACTCCTGCACCGCAAGGAGATCCACAAGCTCTCGGGCGCCGTGAAGCGCGAGGGCTACACGATCGTGCCGACGAAAATATACTTTAATGGCCGCGGCCTCGCGAAGATCGAGATCGCGCTGGCCAAGGGCAAGAAGCTGCACGATAAGCGTGCGACCGAGAAAGACCGTGACTGGGGCCGCGAGAAGCGGCGGCTGCTGCGCGATCGCGGCTAATTTCTTGACATAATTACGACTCTCTTTTATCAAGAAGCATGTCCGGGACCGAAGACAATTACACCCATGCGAAAGGCTCTGCGCCGACAAGCATGCATGCGTCCGTTGACGCGCTGGCGTTTTACAGCGATATCCTTCACCTCGTCCCGACCGAACCGGGAAGCGTTATCATCGACTTCGGCGGCGGCATCGGCCGCGACGCGCTGGCATTTTACGACCGCGCGGGAGGAAAAATTCACGTCGTCTCCGTAGACCCCGATCCCGCGATGCTGGCCAAGGCGCGGACGCAATATCCTGGCCGCTTCGATATCGTTGCAAGTGATGAGGCTGACCTGCTCGCCGACCTGCGTCCTAAATATCTTCGGGATACTTTGCCGGGGTTGAAGCGCCTGAATGCCGTCGCACCGGATATGAAAGCCGAATTCGCGCTCTGCAACGCCGTCCTGATGTTCCTCAAACCCGAAGAGCGCGAAGCGTCGCTCGCGGCGATGGCGGAGCATCTAAAGCCCGGCGGGCATCTGGTCGTGCGCTTCCGCACCGTTGACCTGAAGGAAGGCATGCACCCGATCTCGGAAGCGGAGATTGATGCTGTTTCGGCCAAGGTCGCCTTTGCAAAATCGCTTACCGTCGAAACTCTGCCTCCGGCGGCGGACCCGTCGGACCGCAAGGCGCCGAACGGAGACTCTTATCTCTGGCACCAGAGAGTATTCACGAAGCAACCCTGATTGTCAGGCACCGGGACTGATTGTCACCTTCCAGCCGCTGATCGCGATACCGTTCGGCGCCGTCGAAGCGGGCGACAGAAAAATTTCAATATTGGCCTTGTCGCCGCGGAAGAACTGCTGGTCGCCCGAGCCGTACCAGACGTCGCCGACGGCAGTGAATTTCAGAACGCCGGCGTCCTGCTGCGCATACGCCTGCGTCCCGTCCTTCACGCGGATCCCTTCCTTTTCATTCGGAAGCTTTGTCCGGGCTTTCAGCGCCGCCTGCTGCTCTTTGACAAACGCGAGATAATCGTTCCAGCCTGATGCGGTGAAATAGACCTTGCGCTGCGCGAGGTCGAACCGCTCCATCACACCCATCCCGTTATCGCAGACATTCGCAAAACACACGTAGGACACGTCCATTACGGTCTGCTCGACCCGCTTCTGCGCGTCCTTCGCCAGCTTGTTGCCGCCCAGCATCGCGCCGAGACGCGGCCCGACCCAGAGCCCAAGCGCGAACACCATGGCAATCGCCAGATACTGAAGCATGCGGCTTTGCATTTTCATTCTCGCCTCCTGTCACCGGAGTATTTTTGGCGAAACGGCATAAATTGACAATGCTCTAGGCATTGATTTTATGCAGTTGAACATTTTCAATTTCATAAGATACATTATCATATCGGAAGGAATGGCTTAAAACTGCCCCTTTTCAGCAAATTAAACCCCGGCAGATTCCAGCAGCACTGATAAAAATATCTCAAGGTACATGGCAAGCAAAACGACCGGGTATCGATATCTTTTCTTT
>DATJGZ010000208.1:0-5782 GCA_035494535.1 Patescibacteria group bacterium
GACCTTTACATGGCGTCGATGGGCCGTTCCGGCAGCACGCTGATTGCCAATTGGCTGACCATTCCGGGCAAGCAAGTCGTATTGCTTGAACCGGAGTTCCCCAAGGGTCTCCGCCATCGTTCCTTAATGCGCCAGTGTGAAAGTCTGGGATTTCCGGTTTCCGAAGCGGAATGGTCGGAGCAGGATGCCTGCGCGGCTGCTAGGATCGGACGCATACTCGGGCCGCGGCTTAGCCGCTTGAGATGGGGGGTCAAGGAAGTGCAGTGCGCGTATCATAGGGGCATCCTTAAAGATTATGCGCCGGCGCGCGTCCTCGTAACCGTCCGGAACATCCGAAATGTTTTTCTTAGTTTCGTCGATAAGCATCGCCGGCAGGGCAATGAGGAGCAATATAGCGTCACGTGGACGCGGGATTATTGCCAGCGCGAAGCCGCCGGGCTTGTCCAATTTGTCACTGAATTGGCAAAAAATAATATCCCGCACATGGTTGTCCGCTATGAAGATTTCATTTTCGATGCCGCTGTCCGCAAGGGGATTGAAACGTTTACCGGTTGGACAGGCGGCGGCGATCTCGATCGCAATTTTGAATTCTTCAATCGCGTATACGAGAGGGATATGCATCGTGGCGCTCTGTCAACGCAGGAGCGTGACGAAACCCAGAGATTGGTGACGGATATCGAGTTGGCAAAAGCCGATGAACTCGCAAAGCAATGCAGCGAATATCAGACTGCATTTAGTTACGCATGATCGTGATCGTTTATGATTTTGTCCCCTGAACGAAAATTTGTCTTCATCAAGGGTATCAAGGTCGCCGGAACCAGCATCGAGATTGCGCTGGCCGGTGTCTGCGGTCCGGATTGCATCATAACCCCGATCACTCCGATCGATGAACTGTCGCGTATCAGGCGCGGACGCGGAGCACAAAACTACTCTGAAAATCCTGCGTCGGAACAAGCGTATATAAAAACCTTGATTGCCAGCAACGACCTGTCCTCTATCGACGTTCCGAAGGGAAAATATAAAAACCACATGACGCTGAGGGAGGTAATAACATTGCACGGCGATATCGCGGACGATTATCTGGTTTTCGGAATTGAGCGGTGTCCGTATCGCAAAATTATTTCGTGGGCGAATATGGAGCTTTCATTTCAGGCGTACAAGAGGGGCGGAGAGATGCGGGCGAAGCTTGACGACGTGAAGTCGTTCCTGGAAGTCACAGTGGAAAATGGACGCATCGCACACGTGCTAAACCTGCCCCGTTATCTTGGGAAGGATGGAAGAGTCGGAGTTACTCATATGTTGCGGTATGAAAATCTACAAGACGACTTCCAACGCCTAAAATCACTGTTGGATCTTCCCCGTGACCTCGCGCTACCGCATGCAAAAAAGGGGATGTTATTCAACGAGTATGAGATTTCGGACATTTTCAGTCCGGCGCAGATCGGCAAGATTAACGAGATGTTTGCATCGGAATTCGAGGCTTTTGGATACGATATGCTGGCTTCCTGATACGGAATTTTGTAGTTTCCGTGGTGCCATCTTGATAAAAGTGTCACTTAAATTGTGTCTGGGGCGTGAAGGGAGTACGTGAATGCCATTATCTGATTTGTCCGCTGCGCAGGCGATAGAAAACCGGAAAGCCAATAAGTTTTCTGTCTGGGGTAACCGATCCCAGCCAAACCGGGTTGAGCCAATTGCCAAACCCGCTTTCGAAATTCCCTTTAAGATTGCCCCCGGTGAAAAAATTTTCACAGTGGGGTCATGTTTTGCAAGGAATGTGGAAGCGGAATTGATGCGTCGTGGATTCCATTTGCCGATGCGCGAGCTATTCAAGCGGCAGGAGTTCCATGGTCTAGACGCGGGTGTTGTCAACAATTTCGGCACACCGTCCATTTACAACGAGTTTGCTTGGGCGCTAGGTGAAAAAGAGTTCGTCGCCGACGATCATATTGTAGAAATCCAGTCTGGAAAGTATGTCGACCTCCATGTCATACCGTCGATAAGACCCGACCGGCGTGAAGTCGTTGAAGCCCGTCGTCGTGCGATCACAGAAGCATATCGGTCAGCGCTCGATTGCCAAATCGCCATTATCACTCTCGGACTCGTCGAAATTTGGTACGACAACAGGACGGGTTATTACCTTAACTCCGCGCCATTGCCGCGCATGTTGAAATCCGATCCCGAACGGTTCCGATTGCACGTTCTTTCGTATGATGAGGCTTACAAATACCTCGAAGATGCGCTGCAATTGTTGAAACGTAAGGCGCGAACTGATCTTAAGGTTGTGCTCACGGTGTCACCGGTGCCTCTCACAGCCACACACCGTCCGCAGGACGTGATGGTGGCCAATACCTATTCAAAATCCGTCCTGCGCGTCGTCGCCGAAACAATTGTTTCGCGCCATGATTTCGTTACCTATTTCCCAAGCTACGAGTCTATAATATTAAGTGACCGGAAAATTGCATGGCGTGAGGATTTCACGCATGTCACCGACGAGGTAGTGGCAGTAAATGTCGGACGCATGGTCGATGCGTGCATCGTTACAAGTTATTCGAGTGATAACGTTCGCAGCGAAATTGACAGAGGCGGAGTTGCGGTAGCGGTAGAGAAGGCCCATGTTATGCGGCAGGGGTCCCACGAAGCTGCTGAGGCGTTCTTCAACGAATTTTCCCGGTTTTCCAAAGAATCCATCGATTTTGCTCTGGAAATGGCGCAGTTTTTCAGGGATCAGCGCCGTTATCAGGAAGCAATCGACTGCCTAACAGGGGCACCCGAAGGAATTGAAAATATAAGAGTGACCCGCGTGGCCGCCGAGTGCCTCATTAAATTGAATCGGGCGAGAGAGGCCTATACGCTTGTGGATGCCGCGCTACGCAACGGCGCGAAGTCGGGGGCTTTGTGGAATTACCTTTTTACGGCTGCCGGGAAGGCAGGAAATTCCGACCTTGTTCTGGGCGTTCTCGCCCGGTGGACGCGCGCGGCGCCCGGGCACGCCGGCAGGGCGAACGCCTTGACGGGCCGGTGGTTCCACGAACGTGGAGAATTTGAGCGGGCGATTGGTTACTTTAAAATTTCTGTCGGTATAAATTCCACAGATGCTCTTGCGCATATCTACTATGTGGAGACACTGATGGCGTTGGGACGAATGGACGAGGCTGTTCGCGTTTTCAGGGATATAACACCCGTGAGCCAGAGCGAAGCAATCCTGCACGGACGTCTTGCTAAAACACTAGGTGCGGCGTCCCAGTGATTGCATGCCTATAAGGCGGGTACGCATCATACCAACGGCAATCGAACCAAAGAATGCGATGGCAATTCCCGCAGCCAGAGCCCCGGCGAGAGACGATACAGTGTCAGGATAGGCGGGGCGGCCATCTTCCGAAGGTTCCGCGATGGGCGCTACGAATTTTTGCTGGCGGAGGATCTCGTGCTTCGTATTTTCCACCGTCTGACGAGTGGCCGTTAGATTGCTTTCGGCAAAAGCTAGATCCGACTGCAAGACTTCGAAAGACGGCATTTGTGACGACAATGTCGTATTACCACCGGCCATGCGAGTACGTGTATTACGAATCTGGCTCTTTAAGGTTTGTACTTGGTGGAGAACCGTCTCACGTCGAGGGGTATTCCTGATACCTGCCTTGTCGATAGTTGCAAGATCGCTTTCCGCCTGCGCCAACTGGGACTCAAGCTGACCAACCAGAGTGTTCAGCATGGCGACGTCCAGCGTTGGATCAACGTCGGCGTTTTCCCGCCGCCACTGTGCAAGCGCCAGACGCGCCTTGGCGTCCCGCTTTTCGGCGTCGGTTTCCAATTCTTCGGCGACTTTGAAGGCGTCAGTCCGCTCCCGCTGGTTCATCCGATCGGCAAATTCTTCGGTCACCGCCATGAGCGAGTTGGCGATAGTCACGGCATCCTTCGAGGAAAATGCCCGGACGTCAAGAACGACAATCTGCTCCAGTATGTTGTATCGCACCCGGATGAATGCCCTGTATGCTTCGTAAAGCTGATCATCAGTGGCGTTCTTCGGCATGCAAACCAGAAAGTCTATGCAGCGATGCGCTATGATGGCGGAAAAATCAATCTTCTTTCTCAATTCATTCATTGCGTTTCGTGATTGCAGAAAATCACGCACGGCATAGCCATCGACAAATCCGGACATTTGCCCGGCGGCCGGATTTCCGGTTGCAAGAATTCCGCCCGCATTTACCGCCGCTCCCTGATCGTCAACCCCGCGTATGGCAAAACGGGCTTCGGTCGCATACATGGGGACGGCAATGAAGGTCGTATATATCGCCGTACAAACGACCGGCGCCAGGACCACTGCCAGCGCAAGCAGTATCATTAGTCTCGACTGTCTTCGCGACTCTCGGCGCCATTGCTCGACGTGAACAATATCGGCTCCGCGTTCCCGCTGCTGATCGGCGTCCTGTGCATTCGCTTTAGAAGATATCTTCATTTTCATCTCTTTCTTCAACAATATCTTTGTCCGACTCGGTTGGCGAAATATTTACCAATCGAAGCGGATATTTCGCAATTGCAGCTTCGAGATCGTCCTCAATCTCGATGCAGCCACGCCGACAAACAATCGCTCTATCGCAATAGGCTCTTATTTCATTGACCCTGGTTGTAGCTAGAATCAGCGTGCGTCCGTTTATTCGTTTTTCGAACAAATCCTTCCATAAACGGGTAAACCTGTTTTGGATAAACGGAAAAGTACCTTCAATTGCGTATATATCAAAGGGAGGAAGAAGCGCAATGGCGTGGCTGAATTCGTGACGTACCGCCGAAGGCCAGTGTTCAATTCGATCTCCAAGTGCCGAAGGCTCCGTCATCATTTCGCGGACAATTTCAGTGCAAAGCGTGTGGCTCAAGTTATAAAGTCGGGACACAAGCGCAACGATTTCGTAGCCGTTTACCTTCCCTCGTATAAAGCCGGCTCGGCCGATGGGCCATGAACATAGCCCCCTGACCGTCACTCTCCCGGATGCCGGCGGCCGAATTCCGGACAATATATCGATAGCCGGCCTTGTTAGAGCGGGATCGTCGGACATGAGGGCATACCGGCCAACAGGAATGCGAAGAAAGGTGTCGGCCGCAAGCAGTTTCCTGGCCGCACCGATCTTTGGATTATCGCATATTCCTGCCAATTCTATCATGACATCATATCGGCTGCATGTAAGGGCGGACGAGGCGTTCAAAAAGAAAAGCGCCGCATGTCAGAAACAGAATGGCGGTCCAGAAATAGGAGGCGCTGGCGTCGACGGACGGGTAACTGTCAAAATAGAATGATCGCATCAACTGGAGCCCGTGTGATGTGGGGCTCCATGTAAGCCAGCCGCGGTATTCCTCCGGAAGCTGCTCCGAGACGAATGCGACAGATGAAAATAACTGAATAGCCCGTTCCAGCACCGTCGCAAAACGCAGAAAATATGGCCAGAATATCGCGATGCCGCCGAAGATGAAGCCGAGGGAAACCGCAAAAAACCACATTCCTATGCCATATGCCCCGACCATTAGCGGATGATCAGGCAGGGACGTCATATCAACGCTTCTTCCCGCAGCAATAAGGACAACAAGGGACACCGTGTATATCAGCAGATAAAGAATCCCCTGGGTCAGCCCTTGCATAAGAGGCGAAACTGTGGGGAAGTTGATCAAAAACCGGTGGTGAGCAATCTGGTTGGAAATACGAAAGATTACCTGTCTGCACATGATCCAGGTGCCGGCACCCAAAAGCGCAAATGTCGGGACATCCATATTAAGTACGCGATTTGTGCCGATG
>DATJGZ010000209.1:0-4222 GCA_035494535.1 Patescibacteria group bacterium
CATTCCCGCGTCACCTTCGAGATCGAGCCGATGGGCGAAGTGGTGCGCCTCAGCGTCACCCACGACAAGCTCAAGACCGCGCCGCAGACGCTGACCAAGATCTCCGGCGGCTGGCCGCATGTGTTCGCGAGCCTGAAGTCGCTGCTCGAGACCGGGAAGGGCTTCGACATCGCACGGAACAAGGAATCCGCCGCCGCATAATCCCTTTGTAGTCATCCCCGCTCAGGGCGGGGATGACACAGCGGGATAGCCCCGCGTTTACAACCCCTTAGTAAAAATAATTGACATAAACTTGCAGCTGGGACTATCGTCCACCAATCTTCAAGGAAGATCAGGAGACGACCATGTCCGAAGAACGCCGCTACCTCACCGATGAAGAACGCAACGAGATCGCCAAGGGTTACGCGGCCAGGATCCCGGACAAATTCCTCGAGATCGACCACCGTGCGCGTGACGCATGGTCAGGCTTCTTCCACATCGGGGAATCCGAAGCCGGGAACGAACTGCGGAACGGCATTCTGAATCGGCTGCATGATGCGGGCTGGCCCGTCACCCGCATGGAAGGCTGGGATTACAAATGGGATGCGGGAACGAAATCGGGCGGTCCGGTTAACCGCGCGGTGTGGGAACTGGTCACGAACATGACCGACCCGGCGACATGGACGTCGATGGCGCTTACGCCGATGCTCTCGGCCAAGCAGCGCCGCCACAGCTTCGGTTCGTCCCTCAGCTTTGAAAAGGAGGGCGTGGAAGAAGCGCTCGATTTCATTGCGAAGCCTGAAAATCTCGCGGCTCTCGACAAGGCGGTGGAGGATTCAATCGCCGAGCTCGAGCCCAAATACGGCAACCCGTTCACGCAGACCGTCAACCGGAAGGCCGGGCTGACGGCGATATTCAACGCGCTGAGAGAGCACAAGCCGTTCTCTTATCTGAACGGCTTCCGCAGTCCGGAGGAACAAGATGCGGCTTACAAGGAATTCAGGCTGATCAAGGTGCTGAAGAACACGCTGCTTCCGCTCATGCGTCATTTCAACGACGGGAAGGACGAGAAGTGGGTGCCCGGTCTGGAATTCCAGGGCCGCCTCGAGGAATATCTCGAGGCCTGGTACGGGTGGAAGCTGCGTGGCGACGACAACGACAGCCGCGCCCTGAGGGAAACTCTGTGGGGACTGGCGTCCGCCGCTGAGGAAAAGACGACGATCCCGGTGCGGTTCGCGCTTCAAGATACCGTCGTGCCGCCGCGGCCGTCGCAGCGCAGGGCAAAGGATTTCATCCTTGAGCACATTGACGAGATCGAAACCGCCGCGATCAAGGGCGTGACCGTGGAGCTGAACAAGGAACTGGCTTCGCCCGAGGGGCTTGTCACGCGTCATTGCCGGGTGGGTGACCGTCCTTACCGGGTGCCCCCGCCGCCCGCCAGTCTTGGATCAGGACCGGCCTAGCCGGACGCCTCAGTATCAGTGCTCGTGAGAAACGCTGGGCGCAAACCCGGACGTTTTTCGACTTGCGGACATTAATTCCTCATAAAGCCCTTATTGATATGATTGTTTTATGGGTGGACTGCTCAAATTTCTTATCTTCGCCGCCATTATTTTTTACGGCGGCAAGTATGTCTACGCCTCACGGCAGGCGCACGCACTGGCGGAATTGCAGGCGAAGACCGAGGACGCGCAGTATTACTACGTCCATCCCGAGGATACGGACAAAATCCACGTGCTTTACAATTCATCGGGCAAAACCGAATTCTACGACACGGTCGCCGTCGGCACCCAGACGCGCTATCTCGATCTTCCCAGCGGGCGCACCCTGTCCTATGACGTCAGCCGCGAGATCACCGGCTATTGCCCGGTCGACGGCCATCCGTTCTACCAATTCCATTTCAAGCCGCTCAAGCCCATCAAGGTCATCGACGCTACGGGAAAGACCGTCGCCGAGTTCGGGAATTAGGCGATAGCGGCCCGGGGCATCTGAATTACCGGCGCGGCAGGTTCCAGAAGCGCCTGTGCTTTTTCGCGGGCGTACGCGATGTGTGAATCCATGTCTTCGACCTGGTAATAGGCCGCCCAGCGCGCGTGCAGCAGGACGCGAAGCAGCAGGATCTGTTGCAGCTCGGGCAGCATGTCGCGGTATTCCGACGGGCTCATGCCGTAGCCTTCGCAGAAGGCTTGCGCCGCGCCGGGATCCTTGGCGAAGGCGCATATAGTGGCGAGTTCCGAAATCGCGCCGCGGCCGCCCCCGGCCAGGCCGTAATCGATCAGGTTCGTGCGGCCGCCCCAGCCGACAATCGTGTTCTGCGGGAGAATGTCGTGGTGCGACAGGACGGGCTTGAAATCCCATTTGCGGATTTGCGCGACGATGCTCTTTGCCTGTTCGTTTTGCGCGAGCGTGAGCGCGCCGGAGCGCACGAGAATGTCGTCGGTGAACACGTCGCTCTCGAGCGACCGGATATTCCGCTCCCATGTCGGCTGATCGAAAACCGGAACGTCGTTCTTGAATACGGCGCTGGTGCCGAAACCTTCGACGGGAATCGAGTTCAGGAGGGCGGCGGCGCGGCCCATCTCGCGCCACAGCGTCTTGCGGTCGCCCTGCCACAAATTGCCGGCGATGCCTTCGATCTTCGTCTGCATCATCCAGTCGGTCGCGCCGAGGCGGCCCATCCCCGTGGGTAGCGCGCCTGACAGACCGGCTTTCCGCGCGGCCGTCATGCACCAGGCTTCCTTGCGGAAGGTGCTTTCGTCCTGCGGATTCTTGTTGGATTTGAGAATGTAGGCGTCACCGCCGTCGCGGATTTCCCAGACATGGTTGGCGACGCCCTGGCCGCGGATCGGTGTAATCGGGCCCGGAATGCGTCCGAAAATGGCTTCAACGATGTCAAAAACGGTCGGCTCGGCCATGCAATTTCCTTTGATGACACGAAAGCTACCATTGATTCAGTATTATGTCAATTAATTAATGGTTTGATATTTAAAGATAATCGAAAAAATTCAAGTTTTCGGGGCTGGAGTTTGAAATCGTCTGCCGGCGTGGCGCGATGGCTGGCGCGGCGCACACGATCAAGGGAGTTCACAGGACAGGGAATCATGTATCCTGTGGGCTGGATTTGATGCGGCATATTTAGAGAAAGCTTTTCAGCCATGGCGCGCGATATCGACGATCTGACACGAGGTTATCTGGTTCCGACGGTCATCGAAATGACCAACCGCGGCGAGCGTGCATACGACATTTACTCGCGTCTATTGAAGGAGCGGATTGTTTTTCTGACCGGCGGGGTCGATGACGACGTCGCCGCCGTCATCTGCGCGCAGCTGCTGTTCCTAGAATCCGAGAACCCGAAAAAGGACGTCTCGTTCTATATCAACTCGCCGGGCGGGTCGGTGACGGCGGGCCTCGCCATCTACGACACCATGCAGTACGTCAAGCCCGACGTATCGACCGTATGCATCGGCATGGCGGCGTCGATGGGCTCGCTTTTGCTCGCGGCCGGCGAGGCCGGCAAGCGCTTTGCCCTGCCGAACGCGTGCGTTATGGTTCACCAGCCGAGCGGCGGCGCGCAGGGAACGGCCATGGACATCGAGATCCGCGCGAAGGAAATCCTGCGCCAGCGCGCCGTCATGAACGAGATATACGTCCGGCACTGCAACCAGAAGCTGGCGAATGTCGAGAAAGCCATGGATCGCGACAATTATATGTCGGCCGAGGACGCGAAAAAGTTCGGCATTATCGACCATGTCGTGAAGTCGCGGCCGGAAACGCCCGCGGCCGCCAATACGGACGATAAAAAATAGCGCCGGACTCCGTTAAACGGAACCCGGCCCGGTTCAACGGCGTTTGAATTCATTATCGCGGGATTGTTCATGGTTTCTGCTTACCTGAATCAGGTCGTTACCGCTGTGCCGGACCACGATTTGCACGTCAAGTTCGTATCCTATGCGCCGCGGCTCCTGGCGCCGCAGTACCAGCCGCTGTTCCGCCGCATGGCGCAGCGGTCGCAGATCGAGCATCGTTACTCTTTCCTCCAGCCGCACGCAAACGATGATGCGCTCGACGCGGGTGGATTCTATACCCGAGGCCGCTTCCCCGACACGCAGCGCCGCATGGAATTCTACGAGGATCACGCCTTCACGCTGGCGCGCCGCGCCCTCGACCCGCTCGATTTGTCGGGCGTCACGCATCTGATCGTCACCACCTGCACCGGTTTCTATGCGCCGGGGGTGGATCTGCA
>DATJGZ010000210.1:0-3569 GCA_035494535.1 Patescibacteria group bacterium
GGTGATTGGGAGTGATGACGTACGGGCCCTTGATGTTTTTGAACTGATCAAGACCTGACGCTCTGACCCCGTAAATATTGGCCGCGATGCGCACCGCGCCCTTGGCCGCCTTGTAAAGCTGCCGTTCCGAGAAGTTGCGAAGCTTGTCCAGTTGACGGCCGCCCCAGCCCTTGTCCTGAGTGGCTGCGTTATTATTGTCGGGGTCGGCCATGGTCCTGCCTCTTATAAAAATTTCTACTTTTATTTGTATTTCTATAAGACCGGCATATTAATGGTTAACCATGCCGGAGTCAAGCTTATGAAAATCATGTCATATGAGGCCAAAGTGCCGGGCGGCCATGAATATCAGCGGCATATAGAGAATCGCGAACAGGGTGCTCAGCAGCACACTGGGAGCTGCCTTTTCGGGATGGAGGTTAAGCTGGGCGGCGTAGGCGACGAGGTTCGCCATCAGCGGGACCGAGCAGAAAATCAGCATCAGCCCGTGCACGACCGGCGAAAACAGGTGCAGGGCGTGCAGGTCGATCAGCACGACTGCGAAGCCGAGCAGTGGCCACATGACGAACTTGGCGCCGAAAAGCCAGCCGAGCAGGCGCAGATCGAATTCCAGCTTCTTCATCTTCGAGAGCGCGATGCCAATGATCATCATGCCGAAGAACACATAAGCACCGGTCGCGTGCGTCCAGTAGGTGAAGAATAAATCCGGTAGTTGTATGTGGTTGAAATTGACCAGCAGCCCGATCCAGAGTGCATGCAACGTAGGCAGGCGGATGACGCGGCGCAGGCTTTCCTTGACCGTATGCACGCCGCGCGCGCCGAGGTAATAGCCGATCGTGACCTCCATGATCGAGGTCGCGACATTCATCAGCAGGTAGACGCCGATAACATCCTTGCCGTACAGCGCGATCACCAGCGGCAGGCCGAAATAGCCGGTATTGCCACTCACTGACCCGAGCGCGATCAGGTTTGCCGTGTTGTCGCCGCGCAGGATTCGGGCGCCGTGGTAGAAGACCATCGTCGTGCAGAACGATATGCAGAGCACAATCAGCGGTAGCAGGGCGTAGCCTGATTCGAACTTCAGCCGCGCCATGGCGCCGAAAGTCACGATGGGGGCGATGATGAAGATCAGCAGGTTTGCGATGGCCTGCGTGCTGACATCGAGCCTGCGTCCCGCGAGAAATCCAAGGGCGATCAGGCAGTAAAGCGGGACGATGTTGGTTGCCAGCGTGCCGATAACGCTCATTTGACGTCCTTCAGAATGCGCCGCGCCTCATCGCAATCCTGCTTCATCTGCGCGATCAGGGCGTCGAGCCCGGCGAACTTCGCCTCGCCGCGCAGGCGTTTGACCGGCCGAACGCGCACGCGCTGTCCGTAGATATCGCGGTTGAAGTCGAAGATGAAGGTCTCAACCTGGCCTTCGGTAAGTTCGAACATCGGGCGGATGCCGATGTTGGTGGCCGATGGTCGCCATTTTTCCTCATCACCGATCTTCACCAGCGATGCATAGACGCCGTAAGCCGGATGCAGCGTTTCGCCAAGGCGCACGTTGGCGGTCGGAAACCCTAGCTCCCGGCCACGCTTATCGCCCTGCACCACCGTGCCTTCGATCTCCCAATCCCAGCCGAGCCAGCGGTTGGCGGAATCAAGGTCGCCGCTGCGCAGGGACTGGCGAATGCGACTCGACGATATTGAATCGCCCTGTTCATCACATACGACTTTGTCGATGACCGTGACGGGCAGACCGGCATCCTTCAACGTTTCAGGATTGCCCTTGCGCAGTTGGCCGAAGCAGAAATCCTTACCGACGACGACATGCGTGGGTTTCAGCCCGTTTTTGATCACGTTGTCGATGAATTGCTGCGCGCTCTGGCTGGCGAAGTCCCAGTCGAAATTCAGCGAGAACAGGAAATCGATCCCGCATTCCTCCAGCCGACGCTTCTTGACCGAAAGTGGGGTAACGCGGAAGGGCGGATCATCGGGACGGAACAGGCGGCGCGGGTGCGGCTCGAAGGTCAGCACACCGGTCTTTTTCCCCAGCTTTTGCGCCGTGTCGTTTGCTGTTTGCAGCAGTGCCTGATGGCCGCAGTGCACGCCGTCGAAGTTGCCGACGGCGATCACGGCGCCTGCCGTGCTGCCGGGAAGATTTTCAAAGCTTTCAAAGCATTGCATGCACGTTCACCCGCGACTCGCAGCCCTTTAGGTAATGGCAAGCGCGCCGCGATGCAATAGTTTATTGCCATAATTATATGATTTTATTTCGGATTTTCCGAAACGGATTGACAACATCTTTTCAAAGGTGCTCTAACATAGGAAATTATAAATTACATATTGTTTGTCGGTGAGGGGACACAGGGGACCGCACATGAAGAACGAATTATCCGCCATTGCGCCTGATATCGACGTTGCAGGCATGACCATCGCGATGACCGGGGGTGCCACCGGGCTCGGCGCTATCGTGGTCGACAGTCTCGTTAAACTCGGCGCAGCGAAGGTGATTGTCCTCGATATCCGCGAGGACAAGCTGGCCGACCTGGAAGCTAAATATCCTGGCAAGGTCAAGACGATCGCCGCGAATCTGGCCAAGACTGATGACGCAGGGTTCGAGGCGCTGGCGGCGAAGATCACCGAGCTTTCGCGCGACGCTAGCGGCCGCGCAAAGCTCGATGTGTTTTTCGGGAACGCGGGAATCCTGAAGGCGACATCGCTTACGCCGTATGACGCCACCAAGGATTTCACGGTCGCGGAAATTTTCACCAACATCGCCGTCAATGCGGTCGCCAACCCGATGCTCTACAAGAATCTCAAGCCGCTGTTGCAGGAATCGGGCGGCCGGTTCGTATTCACGACGTCTCCGACGGCAGGCCGCACGACCGACACCAAATATCCATGGTATGGTTCGGCCAAAGCCTATCAGGAGCAGGCGATGGGCTGTGTCGGCACGGGCAATCCGGAAGTTCCGGTTCTCGCGTTCGATCCGGGTCGGCTTGACGCCACCGGCGTTCGGGCCGAGGCCTATCCCAATGAAGTTCCCGGCGCGCAGCCGGCGCCTGAGGACATCATGGCGCCCCTATTGCTGATGATGTCGAAGGGCGCGGATATCGAAGCGCTGCGCGGGCAGGTCATCCAGGTCAACAATCTGTCAGTCGCGGACGTGAAGAACCGCAAGGTCAATCCGCGCGTCGCGGCCGAAAACGGGCAGGAAGGTTTTGACGTTGTCATTAAAAAACGTCCGCTGGCTTCGCTGCCGGGCACGGGCGACGTGGTTGCGAGCTATAACACCGCGCACAGCCGCGCCGCTATTGGTGCCGAACCTTTGAAGCCCTATGATCCGAATGGCAAGACGCTCGGTGAGATATGGGGTCTGCCGAGCCAGCAGATCAAGATGTAAAAGGGAGTGGGAATGCCGACGTTCAATCACACCATCGCCACGCAGGACGGCAAGGAATTCAAAGCCCATATCGAATATCCGCCCAATGGTGCCAAGGGGCCGGGGCTTATTCTTCTGCATGAAGTCTATGGCGTGAATGACAGCCTTAAAGAAGTGGCGAAGCAGTACGCCGCACAAGGTT
>DATJGZ010000211.1:0-3762 GCA_035494535.1 Patescibacteria group bacterium
CGGCCGTCTTACTGACAGTTCAGACAAAAACACGAGGAGAACTGTCATGCAAAGACGTCTTGTTTACGGGGGTATGGCTACGGCCATGGTTGTCGTTCTGGCGGCGACGATGTCGGTCACGCAGCAAACACCTACATTTACGAAGGGTGCAGAATTTTCCCCATCCGCTCATTCCGGCGGCGGCGGAAATGATTTTTCGAGCATCGCCACCAACATTCAGACAAGCCAATCATGGTTCAGCGGCTGGGGCGGCAAGGCGAAAGAACAGCGCATGGCGCAGAACGAGTCTGTTTCGCAGACCTATGCCAAGTCAGTGGAAGAAGCGAACAAACAATCTATTGAAAAAGCGCTAAACGGCCACAGCACTTTACCGGTTCCGGTTTCAACACCCATGGGCAAATTAGCTGCTAACCAGCCTGCCGACGATGGCCGGGTTATGGAGCGCGAGGAAATCGCCTCGGCTGATTCCGCCGCAGCGCCGAAGCCTTCGATGCCGATGCAGGAGCCGGCGAAGAAAAGCGAAATGCGCGCCCGCGGCGATCTTCAAGCGCAAGTCGCCGGCGGCCGGGCCTATACCGAGGCCGACCGTCTCGCCAGACAGAAAATGCCCGAGACGAAGGCCATGGCCTCGCCGCCGCCCGCTTCCGTCGCCATTGCGCCCGGCGTAATTGCGCCGCAGCCGCCCATCGTCATGAATGACGAGGAAATGGGGCAGAACTACTATAAGGATGTCGGCCGCGACAAATTCGAGCATGTCGATGACAACCCGCCGAAAGTCGTGTCGGCGGAGCCGGTGTCGACCTTCTCGATCGATGTTGATACGTCATCCTATTCGTTCATGCGCCGCCAGCTCAATGAGGGCGTGCTGCCGCAGAAGGATGCCGTGCGGATCGAGGAGATGGTCAACTATTTCGACTATGACTATCCGGTCGCAGACACCAAGGAAGCGCCGTTCAAGCCGACCGTCGCGGTCGAGCCATGCCCGTGGAAGGCAGGCGACAAGCTGATCCATATCGGCATCAAGGGCTATGACCTCCCGGCCGGCGAGCACCCGCACAGCAATCTCGTCTTCCTGCTCGACACTTCGGGGTCAATGAATTCGCCGGACAAACTGCCGCTGGTGATCCAGTCGATGAAGCTACTGCTGGATTCACTGCAGCCGGACGACACGGTCGCCATCGTCACCTATGCCGGCAATGCGGGCACGGCGCTGGAGCCGACCGCCGTGCGCGATAAGGCAAGAATTCTGTCTGTTCTGGAGAATCTTGGCGCGGGCGGCTCGACCGCCGGGGCTGAGGGTATCCGGCAGGCCTACAACCTTGCCGAATCCCACTTCGACAAAAAGTCGGTCAACCGCGTCATCCTAGCGACGGACGGCGACTTCAATGTCGGCATCACCGACCCGAATGAGCTCAAGAGCTATATCGAGCGCGAACGCAAGACGGGAATCTTTCTGTCGGTTCTTTCGTTCGGCGAGGGCAACCTCAACGACCAGCTGATGCAGGACCTGGCGCAGAACGGCAACGGCGTCGCCGCCTATATCGACAATCTGAACGAGGCGCGCAAGGTGCTGGTCAAGGAAGCGACCTCGACCCTGTTCCCGATTGCCAAGGACGTGAAGATCCAGGTCGAGTTCAATCCGGCGACGGTGGCGGAATATCGCCTGATCGGCTACGAGACCCGGCACCTGAACCGCGAGGACTTCAACAACGACAAGATCGACGCCGGCGATGTTGGCGCGGGCAAGGCGGTAACGGCGTTGTATGAGATCACGCCAGTTGGCGGCCAGCGCCTCGTCGACGACAGCCGTTACCAGAAACCTCTAGCAACAGAAGCACTCGACAAATCCAAGAGCGACAATGCCTTCAGCGGAGAGTACGCCTTCCTGAAGATCCGCTACAAGCTGCCCGACGAGGACACGTCGAAGCTGATCACCACGCCGATCACGACGAGCGACGATCGCACGCTGGAGTCGGTTTCGGACGACACTGGCTGGGCGACGGCGGTCGCGGGCTTCGGTCAGGTCCTGCGCGGCGGCAAATACACCGGTGAGTTCACGTATGACGACGTGATCAATCTGGCGCAGGCCCACAAAGGCAAGGACGAGTACGGCTATCGCAGCGAGTTCATACAGCTCGTGCGCCTCGCCAAGTCCGCCGCAGCGATCCAGAAGAATTGATTACCCTCTCCTGGGGAAGGCGCCGCGCATCAGTCGCGGCGCTTTTCCTTTTTAGCGGCGCGTTTTTCGAACCGCGCCGGGTCGAGAATCGCGATACTGTCCCGCGGCAGGCTGCGCGGCGCACCGGTCAGCAGGTCGGCGATCAGATGCGCCGCGGCAAGGCTGGAACAAAGCCCGTGCGACCCGTGCGCGACCGACAGATAGACATTATCGAGGCCCTGCGCCTGCCCGACCAGCGGGGAGCGGTCGCGCGAGGAACAGCGAAAGCCGACGCGCGAGCCGACGATCTCCGGCTTTTGCATCGGCAGAACGGCCGCAAGACGCGACAGATTGTCGGCATCGTCTTCCGCGCGCGGGTTCGGATCGTCCAGCCATTGCTGGAACGTGGCGCCCACGCGGTGAATGCCGTCGCTCTCCGGCGCAATATAGCCGCCGTAGCAAAGGTTCGTCTTAAGGTGATGTGATGTATGAGTTGCCTTTATTTCTGTCATCTGCCCGCGCACAGCGTGAATTGGAAGCTCCGCGAGCCCCTCAAAGGATTTCACCGCCGTGCCGCACGCAAGAATGACGGCGTCAAATTCCTTCAGGTCAATCGCCTGTGCGTCTGTATTCAGTCGGACATCAACCCCGGTTGCCCAGACGTTGCAGAGCGCCACAGGCGAAACCGTCCCGGCATCGGGCAAACACAGCGCCTCGTATTTCAGAGCCACGCCGGCGCGCCGTGACGCCTCGTCAATATCCAGCCAATGCATATGCGACGAATGCCAGCCCCAGTTGGCCAGCGCGCCGCGCAGCTTCTTCTCCCGCTCGGCATCCATCGCCAGATGCAGGCTACCGCAGGGATTGAAGGCCACATCGCTCGCGCCTTGCGATTCCGCGAATGTGCGCACACCCTGCGCCCACGCTGCCGTATGGAAATCCGATTCCGGCGTGCGGAACTGCGAGAATCGCGGGTTATAAAGGCCTTCGGGATTGCCTGAAGCGCCCGAAGCGAGCGCCGAGCCCTTTTCGAATAGAACAGGCTGCAAACCCTGCCGTTTCAGCACGAACGCCGCCGCGGTGCCGGCCAGCCCGCCGCCGATGATGGCGACGCGATTGATTTTCGGCGCTGGGAGGACTGGATTCTTTCCTTCAAATCGCGCCGTCAGCATCTCGCGCTTGCGACCGAAGCCCTGTTTCTTTTCGACCGCGAAGCCCGCCGCCTCCAGCCCACGCTTGACAATGCCCGCCACAGTGAATGTCGCCGCCGTCGTCCCCTCCCGGCTCAGCCGCGCCATTTCGGCGAAGACTTTGTCAGTCCACATCTCAGGATTTTTCGAGGGCGCGAATCCGTCGAGGAACCAAGCATCCACGCCCGACGGAGCGTCGAGCTGCGGCAAGGCGTCATTCACATCGTCGAAGATCAGGGTGAGCGTCACCTGCTCGTTCAGCATGATGCGGTGGAACCCCGGCACGCGCAGCGGATAGAGCGCGCGCAATCTATCCGTGCGTCCGCCGAACACGCCGCGCCATTGCGCCAGCGCGCGGGCGCATTCGTCCCACGACAACGGATATTTCTCGAACGATAGGTAATGGAGTTTCTG
>DATJGZ010000212.1:0-5799 GCA_035494535.1 Patescibacteria group bacterium
CGGCGAAGCGCGGTCAATAATGCCCTGCAGAGCGATGCGGGCCGCGCGCGGAACAGGGAATTTCTTCTTTCCCGTTCCCAGAGCCGGAAACGCAATCGATTTGAGCTTCATGCGCTCCGCCAGCGCCATGGCGGATCGAAAACAACGAAGCTGCTGCACATCTTCATGATAGAACCCGTCGCGCCAGCGCGGCTGGACCACATAGATGATATGCCAGACCGGCAGGTTGAACGGCGGGGTGGCAAAAGCATCGCCGCTCATGGGCTTGGGAATGTGTTCGATAATGAATTTATCGAGCTCGGTTCCCGCTGCTTCCTTGAGCGCCGCGTTCAGCGAGCCCTCAAGCTTCATGTCGGGATAAACGCCGGCGACAATGGCGTCGGTGCCGGTCTGCTTGGTTATGTCGCCTTTGACCAGTTTTATGCGCTCGATGAACTCTGACATTGGAACGGCAAGGTGACTCTGTTAAAACTCCGATATATGCGCCTCAGTATACTTCAGTTTCTCATTATTGGCTTGGTGTTTATCGGACCTGCACAGGCGGGCGAACCATTCGGCCTCGCCATGACCGGCGCGCCGAAATACGACGCAGCATCGAAACATCTCGACTACGTCAATCCAAACGCGCCGAAAGGCGGGACGCTCAAGCTCGCGCTGATCGGTACGTTCGATACGCTCAATCCCTTCTCGATAAAGGGGCTTGCGCCGCGCGAGGGCCTCGGGCTCGTCTATGACCGGCTGATGCAACGTGTCTGGGATGAACCATTTACTTTTTATCCCTTAATTGCCGACCGCGCCGAGGTCGCGCCCGACCGCTCGGCCGTCACCTTTCACATCAACTCGAAAGCGCGGTTTCAGGACGGAAGCCCGATCACGGCCGACGATGTCCTGTTTTCGTGGCAAGAATTGAAGGACAACGGCCCGCCGAACATGCGTTCGGTTTATAAGCTGGCGGCAAAGGCGGAGAAGATCGACAACCTGACTGTCCATTTCGCCTTCGCTCCCGGCTATAACCGCGAGACGGTGATGATCTTCGCGATGATGCCGGTATTCGCGAAGAAATGGTGGGAGGGCCGGCGCTTCGACGCGACTGTTATCGACAAGCCGCTGCTGAACGGCCCTTATAAAATCGCCGCGGTCGATCCCGGCCACCGCATTGTCTATGAGCGCGATCCGGATTACTGGGCGAAAGACCTGTTCGTCAATCGCGGGCAGAACAATTTCGACCGGATCATCTATGATTTCTACCGCGATGACACGATAGCATTCGAGGCGCTGAAGACGGGTGATGTCGATTTGCGACGGGAATACAACGCCGGCCGCTGGGCAATCGCCTATGATTTTCCGGCCGCGAAAAGAGGCGATATCGTGATGGAGGAATTGCCGCACGAGCGCCCCGAACCCGCCAACGCGCTGATATTCAATACGCGCCGCGCCCCTTTCGACGACCGGCGCGTGCGCGAGGCGCTGGAGTACGTCATCGACGCCGAGTGGATCAACCGGACGCTGTTCCACGGCCAATATAAACGTATCGCCAGCTTCTTCCCAAACTCATACTTCGCCCCGTCAGGTGTTCCAAGCGCCAATGAAAAAGCGGTGCTTGAACCGTTCCGCAAATCCCTGCCGCCGGAAGTCTTCGGGCCGGCATGGCAACCGCCGCCGACCGGCAGCGCCGGACAGATGCGCTTAAATCTTAAAAAGGCCGATGAACTGCTCCGCGCCGCGGGATGGACCATCGTAAACGGCAAGCGCGTGCGCGCAGACAATCCAACTCAAACTTTTCATTTTGAAGTAACCATCAGCGCGCCGGAGGACGAGAAGATCGCCCTCGCCTTCACGGGCAATCTCAAACGCCTCGGCATCGACGCCGCCGTCCGGCGTCTTGACTCGACCGTCTTTCAGGAACGCGAGATACGTTACGACTACGACATGATTCTGGATTACTGGAACAATCGCCTCTCGCCCGGCACCGAGCAAATGCGCTTCTGGAGCTGCGAGGCGGCAAAGCAACCACTAAACTTTAATTACGCCGGTGTTTGCGACCCCGCGGTCGACGCCATTGCCGCCTCGATCGCTAACGCCTCAACCTCTGAAGAAATGACCGCCCGGGTCCGTGCCCTCGACCGGATTCTGACCTGGGGATATTACGTTATCCCCTTGTATTACAGCGGTAAGGACTTCGTGGCCCATCGACCGTCGGTCCGGCACCCTGACGCTACACCGCTTTACGGTATGGGCTACGGTCCAGTTCTGGAAACATGGTGGGCACAAACCACGGGAAATAAATGAAATCACCCGTTGAGCGCGTGCCATTGGCTTGTTATCATTCCCAGAGTCGGAATCAACATCGCGGAATAGTTCCATGCATATGAAACGCTTCACACTGTCCCTGATGGGCGCCTCCCTTCTTGGAATAGCCGCCTGTCATCCGCTGACGATGGATGAACTCAAGGCCAGCGCCTATTACTGGCAGCGCGCGGATGCTTCCGAAGCCATTTATCAAGATGGGCCGAAAACCCAGCAAATGTTGCACAGGGACGTTGCCCGCTGCGTGACCGAACTGCGCGAGCTCGACCGCCTGACCAATCTCCGCTACACGCTTCCGGCAGACAACAATGCGGACGGCAACCCGCCGGACCCGTCGACCGCCCAAGGCGACCTCAAGCAATGGGGGACGCCCGAGCGTGACGGCTACCTGCTGACCGAACTGTCCGACTATCCGGATTTCGAGACCTGCATGCAGGCCAAAGGCTGGGAGCGGATGGAACACGTGCCGTATGACGTCGCCCAGCGCGCCCGCAAGAACTACATCGAGACGCTGACCGGCAAGCCCTATACGGGCGATATGCCGCCGAAGCCGACCGAATACCAGACAATGTCCGAGGAAGAGATGGCGAACGCCCCCGCGGGCGAATCGGCCCTCAACCACTAATCTCGGCCTAGGTCCCTTAGATCAAGCGGTTGGAATTGATGCCTTAACCTTTTCGTGAGAATTGGTGGCTTTCGCTTGCTGCGCGGATATTAACGGTCAACCGAAGACCGTAATGTGAATTAATACAGCTACTTTGCCTAAACTTCTGCAGTAACACTTCTGCTTGCTGCCGGCCGCGGTAAATTAATGCACTTTCAGAAGAGATTCCTGCAAGACATCTGGATTATCGGTAAAAAATGCATCTACACCGAAGCTCTGCAGCTGCCGCGCCCGCTGCGGATCATTGATCGTATAGACCAGCACCAGCTTCTTCATGTCGATGATGTCTTCGATGAATTCACGGCTCGCCAGTTCGTTGCTGATATTGACGGCGGCAACGTCAAGGTACTCGGCGAGCCCCTTCCAGTCGGGCGGCATTTCGTCGTGCCAGAGCAGCAGACCCCGCGCCCATTCCGGCGCCATTTCCATAGCGGTCTCGAGGCTGACATGGCGGAAGCTCGACAGCATCAGCCGGTCGTGGTCATCCCAAACCCGTGAGAGCATATCGAGCGCCACCTCGGCCGTCTCGATTTCGCGGCCCGGCGTCGGTTTGATCTCAAGATTGAGGCCCATATCGAGGTCGATGAGGGTTTCGAGCACCTCCTCGAGCGTCGGGACCGTAATGCCCGCGAAACTGTCGGCGAACCAGCTGCCGGCGTCGAGCTCCTTGATCTCGGCCCAATCGCGATCGGCAACATTGCCTGAGCCATTGGTTGTACGATCCAGTGTCTCGTCGTGAAAGATGATCGGGATCGAGTCACGCGTGAGCATGACGTCGAGTTCCACCCACTTCACACCCATGTCGGCAGCCGTTTTGATAGATATAATCGTATTCTCCGGTGCGTACGCGCAGGCGCCGCGGTGACCGAGGATCGGAGAGAGTTTGAGTGGCATGTCAGGCCGCCTTTCTGCACCAGAAGTTATACATGAACTTGAACGCGTCGGGATTCTGTTTTTCGAACTTCTCCCATGCCGCAAGATCGCCGGGCGCAATGCCTTGATAATCGTTGCTCGGAATAATGAATCTCATGAACTGCAACCCAAGTCTGTCCAAAGCATTTCTGAGCTGCGGAATGGTGAATCTGTGCTCCATCACATGGAACAACAAGTCGCGGCACTCGGGCATATTGAAGTAATCGAGATATCGCAACAGATCCTCATAATCAGCAGGCTTGAGTAGGCGCGGCGCGTCCTGCCGGAAGCGGCGAATTTCATCCGGGCCGCTGCCATACTCTTTATCTGCAATGACTTTTCGCGCCGCGACCACAGACTGCCTGCCCGCCTCGCTGTACAGCGCGATGCGCATGAAGCCGCCGGGCTTAACGAGACCGGCGAGAACACGCCATCCCTTCTCCGGCTCCGCGAGATGGTGAAGTACCCCTTGCGAGGAAACCAGATCGAAATTGAGATTCAGAGTGCCAAGTTCAAGAATGTCACCCTGCCGGAAAGTCACATTGGTAATGCCTGCCTCGCGCGCTTTCCGGGTAGCATATGAAAGGCTCGCACGGCTGAGATCGACGGCGACGACTTTGGCTTTTGGGAATCCTTTAGCAAGTTCGATGGCTTCGCGGCCCGTGCCGCAACCCGCCACCAGCATTTCGGCCCCTTCCCGATTCAGATCTTCAATGCCGTCGAAAGCGACATAAGGACTAACGTATCGCCAGCGCGGATAAGGGCTCTCCTCGTACTGAGCCCGAACCTTGCCGGACGTCTCGTTTTCAATTTTTGTGACCGTCTCGATGGACTGCGCGATTTCTCTTTCAAGCAGGGGTTCGGTTACCTGCTCGCGGATCAGGTAGCCGGGCAATACAGAAATCTTGTCGGAAATACCAGCGGCATCCTTTAATTTATACAACGGCATGTAACAGGCGAGCACCGCCGCGGACGCCGCATCGGCATTTCCTTTGGCAAGATCGGTGGTGACTTTCGTCCATAAAGCCATCATGGCATCATCTTCATCGCCTGCCGCGCTGAAAATATACTGGGTGTTAAAAGCATACATGGCCAGTGAAGCCGCCAGTGCAATGGCTTGACCGTCACTGATACTGAGTATTGTCGATTTCGGGCTGGAAATTCGTTCCAAGAGAACGCGGCGCAGGCGTGTCAGAAATTGCTCGAATTCGATTGCGGGAACGAGCAGTTTTTGCAAACCGCCCAGGAAATAGGGATCGCAGAAGATACCGTGATCTCCTTTTTCCGAGATTTTCTTTTTAAATTCATCGTAGTTTTTTTGCTGCACAAGGTCCGAAATCAATTTCATGCCGGGATCGCGGACAAGCAGGCTGTACCAGACTTTTGCCAGATTTTGATGATCGACATCATCCTTTTCGAGGCAAAGCGCGACCAGTCTCTTGAGGTCCGGACTGAAATCAGTAATTTTTGCATTCTTTACAAGTATGGAAAAATCGCTCTTGTAATCGGCATTCTGCGGATCCAGAAGTAGCGCCTGTCCGGCATAGGGGAACGCCCGCGCGGGCTCCCCGTTTTCAAACAGGATGCGCGCAATGTTAGCGTAGGCCTGATGGAAATTGTTGTCGCAAGCGATGCTTTCCTGAAGAAATTTGAGCGCCTGCGCGGCGTCGCCGCGGGTCGACCAGATGATGCCGATGTCGTGAAATGCCGGCGCATTTTTGCCTGCCGCCACGGATTTCTCAAGCCAGACATAAGCTTCGTCTAGCCTGCCCTGCCGGATGTAATTCCGGGCCTGTTCGTAATATTCATTCGCCGGCGTGGCCCGCGCTTGCGACTCTCCGCTTTTCATCCAAGTCTCCGTGATGAACGATCTTCAAAGTAAACGGGCAAGGGTTGCAACGCAACACCGACAAAAA
>DATJGZ010000213.1:0-8253 GCA_035494535.1 Patescibacteria group bacterium
TATAGTCCTCGTTTTATTGCCACCATCGGCGTCTGCTGGCGAGTTGCCCAGACTCCATGTGGCGGGGAACCGACTCGAGACGCCGGACGGTAAAGCTGTCAACCTGCGCGGCGTGAGTCTTTGCTCGCTTTCTTATAACGACCCGCAGAGTTTGCTCCAGACGCTGGCGCACCGACAGAACGGGTGGAATGCTGATGTGGTCCGTTTGCCTGTGCAGCCCGACGAATGGAAACGCATCGGCGCCGATCACTACATTACGGATGATCTAGACCCGGCCGTACGCCAATGCCGCGATGCCGGATTCTACTGTATTATCGACTGGCATGAAGTGGCGGATTGGCAGGATGAACAAACGATCCGGGCGCTAGATGCCTTCTGGCGGAAGGTCGCTCCCCGCTATAAGGACGACCCCTTCATCTTCTATGAGGTATTTAACGAACCCAAAAATCCGGGCGACCAGACGCTAAAAAACTGGCGCGCATACCGGGCGCGCGCGCAACAATGGGTTGACGAAATCAGAAAAGAGGCGCCGGATACCATCCTGCTCGTCGGCTCCCCGCGCTGGAGCCAGATGGCCGGATTTGCGGCACAAGAGCCTCTAATTGGCGAAAATCTCGTCTACACCTTCCATCTCTATCACGGTTCGCCCCGTGAAGATTGGGATGGGCTTTTTGGCAACGCGTCCGAAAAGATTCCGCTTTTCGTCTCTGAATGGGGATGGAGTTCGCTTCTACGTAACCGCATGACGCCATTTTACGGCACCCGCGAAGGTTTTGCCATGCCCGTAAAGCAGTACCTGAATGAACATCCGCAGATCAGCTGGACGGCATGGAGTTACGACCCTGCCTGCGGGCCGGCAATGCTCGGCAAAGATCGCGAAATGGGCGATTTCGTGCGGTCATGGCTGCAAGAGCACCGAGCCGAGATCTCGCCGGCAATGTCCCTGCCTGATTCAGACGGTAAAAACGCATCAGCCTCGTCTCGGCGACGAGGCTGATGCAATATCTTAAATGCGCTATTCTTTATGCAACGAGAGACCCATTGTGAATAGCGGTCAAAACGTCGAAGGAGTGGATACCCTGCAACGTGGCCACAGCGACAAAGTGGCTGCCGTTAGCCAGACCATCCGTATCGACGGAAATAGCCATTCCGCTCGCAGTGGACTTTGCATGAATATAATTATTGATGGAAACTTGCAATGGATCTACGCCTTGCAATAAGTTCGAAAGATCCAGCTTGTCGCCCTGGCCGACGCTAAAATCGGCCACCTTTACGTAGTTGTGGATGTCAGATACGCCAAAGGTATCGGCTCCTGTGCCTCCGGCCATGGCGGTCGTGCCTTTACCGGTGCTGCCAATCAGAAGGTCGTTGCCGGCGTCACCATAAAGTTGGTCGCTTCCCGTGCCGCCGTCGAGAACGTCGTTGCCGCCCCCGCCATGCAACAGGTCGCTACCGGTTCCGCCATAGAGAGTGTCGTTGCCATTTCCGCCGTTAAGCTTGTCGTTGCCCCCGAGACCGTAAAGGACGGAGTCATGGGTGGAATCGGCGTAGAGGGTATTCGCACTATCGGTCCCGTACAATGTGTACGATGACGGTGTTGGCGTCGGATCAGGCGTCGTGGTCGACGGATCGAGCGTGATTGAAGCTGTGCCAATAGCTTGGCCGCCCCGTCCGTCCAGGAGGGAATAGTTGAATGAATCCGAGCCGGAGTAGCCGGAAGCGGGGGTGTAGGTGAAACTTCCGTCCGCAGTGAGTGTAACGTGGCCACCATGTGCGGTCGTCAGGGTTGCCGCTCCCACGCTCAGGATCGTGCCGGCAATCGGGTCGCTGTCGGCGCCGTGACCGTTGTCAGCCAGAACATTTCCTGTGATAGCAACGTTTGCCGTTCCACTGAAATCATCGGGATGAGCCACCGGAGCCGGGTTCACGTTGACATTTACAGTTCCGGTTGCCGTAAGGCCGGCGCTGTCCTTGAGCGTGTAGGTGAAGCTGTCAGCGCCGTAGAAGCTGGCCGCCGGATTGTAGGTAAAGGTGCCATCAGCATTCAGCGCGACGGATCCGCCATGCGCGGTCGTCAATTGTGCCGCGATAATGCTCAATGCCAGACCATTCGGGTCGGTGTCCGCGCCGTGCCCGTTATCCTGCAACACATTGCCGGAAACGCTACGATACTGCTGGCCGTAGAAGTCGTCCGGATTTGCGACAGGGGTGCCTGAAGGCGTCGGCGTCGGTGTAGGCGTCGGACTGGATGTCGTGGTTGACGTACCGAGCACGATCGAGGCGGTGCCATCCGCTTGGCCGCCCCGTCCGTCCAGCAAAACGTAGTGGAACGAATCCGAGCCGGTATAGCCCGAAGCGGGGGTGTAGGTGAAGCTTCCGTCAGCGGTGAGAGTGACATGACCGCCGTGCGCGGTCGTCAGCGTCGCGGCTCCCACGCTCAGGATCGTGCCGGCGATGGGATCGCTATCGGCGCCATGACCGTTGTTAGCAAGGACATTGCCCGAGATGGCCACGTTCATGGTGCCCGTAAAATCATCGGGATGAGCGACCGGGGCCGCGTTTACATTGACATTCACAGTTCCGGTTGCTGTAAGACCGGCGCTGTCTTTGAGCGTGTAGGTGAAGCTGTCAGCGCCGTAGAAGCTGGCCGCCGGGTTATAGGTAAAAGTACCGTCAGCGTTCAGAACGACGCTGCCGCCATGGGCGGTCGTCAGCTGCCCGGCGACGACACTCAGTGCCAGACCGCTGGGATCGCTGTCCGCGCCATGGCCGTTGTTGGCCATGACGTTGCCGGAAACGGTATGGTACTGCTGGCCATTAATGTCATCAGGATTTGCGACGGGAGCTCCCGTCGGAGTCGGGGTGGGAGTCGGGGTAGGCGTCCCGCCTGTTGAGGAACCGGGAACAAGGTAAGAATGCAGGTCATTAATATCCTGGGCGCTGGTGACGGTGCTTGTGCCCAGCCCCGTCGGATTGATGTTGTAAACGTAGTTCGATCCCCACCAGGGGCCGGCGCCCCAAAGCGTCGCGCCGAGCCAGGCACCGCTGTGCTGGTTCATGTAGGTAAGCATCGCCTTCATTTCGGTTTCGGAGCCCGAGTTGTTGGCGAGACCCGTCTCCCCGAGGAACAGCTGGTGTCCCGTGGATTCCGCCCAGTTTGTGATATCGACAAGGCGCGTCGATCCGGAGCCCGGCACCGCCGTCGCGCTCGTTCCCGATCCATCGCTGTCGAGATACTGGTGGACGTCAAAGGCGTAATTATTGGTCGGATCCTTGAAATTCGTATACGCGGCCGCATTGCCGCTGGTGATCCATGTCCACGCGCCCGACCATGACGTTCCCTCAAGCAGGAGTTTGTTGTTGATGCCGTCGGCGCGCATGGCGTTCACGGTCTGTTGGGTAACGCTCTCCCACTGCGTCGCAGAAATATTATTGGGTTCGTTCATCAAATCGAACCAGACGTGGGAATCACCGCTGAAAGTCGCGCCGAGCTTCGTCCACACGTCCGACAGCTGGGCGGCGGTCACCGGCTGGCCGTTGTAAAGGCCGTAGTTGTGCAGATCAAGGATGATGGTCATCCCGTGCGCCTCGGCGTAACTCACAGATTGCTTGAGATAGGAGAGATAAGTCTGGTCGAGCGAGCCGCCGAGTGTCGGCTGCAGGCGCTCCCACGTGAAGGGCAGGCGGACGATATTCGAGCCGACGTCCTGCGACCAATAGCTGTAATTGTTCTCGGCCGGCATGACATAGGTCGTGTTGATTGAGCCAATGCCGCTTCCGAATTCAAGTCCGGACAAGTTAACGCCCATATACTGCAAGGACATCGTGTACTCCTTTATTGCGTTCTTCTTCAGGTTGTCGCTGGGGTTTTGCTGCGCGATTGGCGCAAATCGGCGATCTGCTGGAAAATGCCTTCCAGCAGTGCTCTCATGGGTAGCGGTAGGGATTAATGCTCTATTCTTTTATGCTATCAAAACTGAAGCGAAAAAGAAACCAAATCCATACATGGGAAATGAACTTGAAACAAAAAAAATATTTTCAAGGCCACAGCGCCATAATTTTTACAAAAGTTTTTTACTTCATTGACACGATCGCGAACCTTCTCGTATTCACACGTAAATGATTAAAAGAAAATTGAAAATAGCGCGCTGGACGATCGCGTCGGAGCAGTGGAAGGGCCGGCCGGATACGCAAATTGCGCTTTTGGCGGACCCCCATGTGATCTGGCCGTGGATGACACCAGCGCGCTTGGCGGAAATTGTGGAAGCAATAAACCAGCTCGCTCCGGACGTCGTTTTGCTCCTCGGCGATTACGTAGGCACGCATTTAATCGGGCGCCAAATCGAGCCGGCGGCCGGAATCGCGCCCTTCAAGAAACTGTCAGCACGTTATGGTGTCTATGCGGTCATCGGCAATCACGACATTTCCGGGCCGGGCAATTGGCCGGCGGCGCTTAAGGATACCGGGATTCCTGTGCTTGAAAACCGAGCCCTTTTTATTGACCACGGACGTTTCTGGATAGCGGGGCTGGAAGACAAGCGATGGCAACAGCCCGACGTGGGAAAGGCGCTTGGTGATGTAAAGGACGACAACCCCGTTATTCTAATGATGCACAGTCCTGATTCATTTCCCGAGGTGCCGGAATCGGTAGTCCTGACCGTCGCGGGCCACACCCACGGGGGACAGATCAGATTTCCTTTTCTTGGGGCTGTTCCGTTGGTCGTTCCGTCCGCCTTCGGTAGTCGGTATGCCTATGGACATATTATAGAGGGCGGCCGGCATCTTGTCGTGTCGGGCGGAATTGGCACCTCCGGCATTCCGGTGCGATTTCTTATGCCGCCGGAAATTGTAATGGTGACGCTCACGGCGGCTCCTTCTCGTCTTCGAGAGCCCAGCGGAAAACAAAAATATGCGGCACGACACGGAACTTCCTAGCCGGAAATCCCGTTTGAACGCCACCCAATTGCGCCCGTGGAGTCGACTAAACAAGCTCCATTGGTGAAAAAGATGGAAAGCTTTCAATGGCGCGTTTCAAACCTGTCCGAAAAGCCGTCTTCCCTGTCGCAGGGCTGGGCACACGATTCCTTCCCGCGACAAAAGTCCTTCCCAAGGAAATGTTACCGTTGGGCGACCGCCCGCTAATCCAGCATGCTGTGGAAGAAGCGCGCGAGGCAGGCATCGAGGAATTCATCTTTGTCACGGGCCGTCACAAGGAGATGCTCGAGGAGCATTTCGACTATCAGCCGGAATTGACCGACACCCTGGCGGCCCGCGGGAAAAAAGACATTCTGAAGAAGCTCGAGGGCACGAATATCGCAGCGGGAAAGCTATTTTTAACGCGTCAGCCAAAGGCCCTCGGCCTGGGTCACGCGGTCTGGTGCGCGCGCAAATTGGTTGCCGGCGAGCCCTTTGCCGTTATTCTTCCCGATGACGTGTTCTTTGCTGAAAAAGGCTGTCTCGCCCAGATGATGGGCGCTTATAGCAGAGCCGGTGGTAACCTCATGGCGGTCATGGAAGTTCCGCGCGAGGAAACGAGACGCTATGGCGTCCTCAAAACCGGCAAAAGTGATGGCAGGCTGGTTGATACGCTCGGGCTGGTCGAAAAACCGCTGCCGGCGCTTGCGCCGTCAAACTTTGCGATTATCGGACGTTACATTCTGCAGCCGGAAATTTTCAGCTATCTGGCGGCATTCGAGAAAGGGGCTGGCGGCGAAATCCAGCTGACCGATGCGATGGCCAAACTCATTGGCTCGCAGCCCTTCCATGGATATCTTTTTGAGGGCGAACGGTATGACTGTGGGACGCGCCTCGGCTTGCTCGAGGCCAATATAGCTTACAGCATGCGTGATAGAGAGGTTGCCCATCAAGTTCGCGATATCGTCGCGAAGTACAATGATGAACGGTCGAGAACAGGGATGGAATTCTTTTCCCGCATTGAGGAGGACGTATCGGCGAATCCGCTTCATGAACAGCGTCCGCCAGTTGCAGTTGCACGTCAGTAAATATCCAAGCGCTTAGGGAAAAACACTTCGACCATGGACAAATAAAAAGGGCTGGTAGCGAAAACCGGCCCTTTTTGTTTTTAAGAACACTTGCTTGCTATTGCCCGAGCCCGACGTCCTGCTGACAACGCAGTTCCGCGTATATTGTTGCGCTCAAACTGCGCATCCGGCGTTCTGGATTCGGGTTTTTGAATGCGCTCGCTACTCTGGCAATAGCAGGAGGAATACAACGAGAAGAAATAAATATCTAGTTTCGCGACATACAATAGAGGCCGAGGAACAGACTGCAACAAGAAGACCACCAGTATCGTCCCCTTCTCGTATTCCGTTCATTCATATAAAGCGGATCCGGAATATTAGGCTGTTGCTACAGGAATGCGGGCATCAGCTTTATATAATCCCATTGAGACTCTTTCGCTCCATGCTTTCAAATAACGTTGCGCTGGCCGCTCCAGAATGAATTGCGAGGACGCGGACAAAGCAACTACAAGAACCCCGCTCAGAACGAAGCCCGTTTCGGGATTCAAATGAAAAGCGATCTGAATATGATGTGCCCAGTAAAGGCAGGGCTGATGCAAGAGGTAAACGGCAAAACTCCATGCGCCCAGCAGCCGCATATATTTATTGCCAAAAGTATTAACTGAAAATCGGGTTGGTATAGCAAATGAGAGAACGGTCGCGGCGCATAGCAGCGGCAGAAGCAAAGAGTGATATACAGCTTCGGAATCATGCTCAAAGCCATACAGGCAGAGCGCATACAAAGGCGCGGCGGGCAGCAACATACATTGCAGCGCGGTCATTAGCCATTCCGGAGTCTGCTGCTTTTCCAGCCAGTCGCGGGATAAGCCGGCAGCCGCGCCGAAAAGAAAAAATGGCAGTTTGGTCGGCAGTAATGTTCCCGGAAGAGGATGAGCATAATTAATGATCAGCATAAGGAAAGTCAGGCCAACGACTATACCGGCCGGCCGATAATCCTGAATGCGTGCGGCGCAGATCGCCCACCATGCGGCGAGGAAAAACGCATAGAACTGCACTTCGGGCGGGATGGACCAGAACACGCCCTCGGATCCCGAGAATAGAAGGTGTCTTAATAGGTTATGATTGTTGATGTCATAGATGAAATGTCCGTCGAAATGTGTCCGGATCAGCCATGACGCTAGGATCACACATATATAAAGCGGCGCAATCCGGGCAAACCGTCCAACGGCATAGGAAAAGGCGTTTGCCGCGGTGAAGGAACGGCGCCCATACAAAAAAGCCATAAGAAATCCGCTCAAGGCAAAGAAAATGGCTACGCCGAAGTGTCCCATAAATGAGAAAATGCCCATATCCTTGGCATGATGTAAGAACACGCAGACCGCGGCGAGGCCTCGCAAGCCATCAAGCGCGGGTATATGCTTCGACTCTTTCAATTTTTATTACTTTCGATTTAACGGACTGATCAATTCAAGTTATTTGAACGGCTAATCACGCGTTTGGTTCCTAAATAATCAAAGCTGGAGATATCGTTATCGAACCTGCGGGTTCAGAGTCTATCAACGGCCGTGTTAATCAGATTCGGAGATCGGATTTTCGGGCTGAATTTTGATCGCGTGAAACGGGATAGGCGTTCGGGGGGCCGGCACGAATTGCACCGCGGTGCCCGTCGCGGGCTCCTGGGTGTCATTACTCCAGTCCCACCGGGTGAACACGTAATAATCGCCGTCTAGTGCGCGAATCAATCCTGACTCCCGCGCTGGAAAATAGTCCGCGATAACTCCCTGCATTTTGTTTCCTGTTTTTATCGTTGCCTCAATTTAACGGGCAAGCGAGATGGTCGGTTCCGGGCAGGGAGCGAGAGTAAAAACCGCCCTGGGGGTCACGGGCGGTTTAACTCTACGTAGTGAGGCCATTCAGACGAGACCGATACGCCTATAGAAGGCCACTTATAATACGGAAAATAAATCCGAGACCCAGGGGTGCATTTTTGACGCAGCAACAAATTGTCAGCGACGCGCAATTCGGTAGTTGCCCATTTTCGGGCTAGCTATGCAGTGTCGTTCGGAAAATTATCTTAGAAATTGGTTGCGGGAGTTCGCAACTGGCGGCACTGCATGCCCAAAATAGTTAAGATTGAGGCATAGAAAGTAAAAGCCCCGGTGTTTACCGGGGCTTTTGTTAGGCTTTTGATAAATCAGCTGGCTCAATGTCGGCGCGGGTTCGGCCATATTTTAGATCCGCAATCCGCCCTTGATTGATTCTGTAATCAGAT
>DATJGZ010000214.1:0-15864 GCA_035494535.1 Patescibacteria group bacterium
GGCCACGGCGGCATTCTCGATCGCATTGATGCCTTGTTGCTGGCCTGTCCGGTCTTCTACACGATTGCGAAAGTGTGGATCGGATGAGCAGGAAGACCGTCAGCATCCTCGGCTCTACAGGCTCGGTCGGGCGGAGCACGATCGACCTCATACAATCCCAGCCGGATCGTTTTGAAACCCAGGCACTGACCTGCAACCGCAATGTAAAATTGCTGGCCGAGCAGGCGCAAAAGCTAAAGGCAAAATAAGCGGTAACAGCCGATCCTCAGTCATACGCTGAATTGAAAGAGCTTCTTTCCGGCACCAGGATTGAAGTCGCGGCGGGACCGCAAGCGGTTCTCGAAGCGGCGGCGATGCCGGCGGACTGGATCATGGCCGCCATTGTCGGTGTGGCCGGTCTGGCGCCGATTTTGGAAGCGATCGGGCAGGGGACTTGCGTTGCCATCGCGAACAAAGAGCCTCTGGTCGCTGCCGGGCCACTAGTGCTTGAAGCTGCGCGCAAGGCGGGAACCACGCTGCTGCCGGTCGACAGTGAGCATAATGCCATCTTTCAGGTCTTTGACAGAGAAAGACCGGAAGGCATTGAAAGAATTATCCTGACGGCTTCCGGCGGCCCATTCCTCGACTGGCCGCGTGAAAACCTGGCCAAGGTCACGCCCGCGCAGGCGGTGGCGCATCCCAACTGGTCGATGGGCGCCAAAATATCGGTCGACAGCGCGACGATGGTCAACAAGGCGCTTGAGGTGATCGAGGCGCATTACCTGTTCGCTATGCCGCCGGAAAAGATCGAAGTGCTGGTCCATCCGCAGTCTATCGTGCATTCGCTGGTCGAGTATCGCGATGGCTCGGTGCTGGCGCAGATGGGCGCACCCGACATGCGCACGCCGATTGCGCACGCGCTGGCATGGCCCGAGCGAATGAAAACGACTGGCCGGACGCTCGATTTCGCAAAGGCATTCGCCCTGGACTTCAGACCGGTCGACAGGAAAGCATTTCCGGCCATTGATATAGCTTATGAATGTCTCAAGCGCGGCCCGATCGCCTGCATCGCCTTTAATGCCGCTAACGAGGTCGCGGTAGCGGCCTTTCTAGCGGGCAGGATCGGTTTCACTGAAATTATCGAGATTGCGCGCTATTGCATTGAAAACACGGACGAAAAATCCGCAAGCGGACTGGCTGAAATATTATTACTGGATCAGGCTGTGCGGGAACTTGCGGAATCACATATAATAGAAAGACGGGGCGGAAATCTCCTTTCGGAAAGAGCATAATGAACAGCACATCCATATTCGATTGGCTCCAGATGGTTGCGTCAAACATCTGGGTTTACGGCGGCACCTTTATGCTTGTGCTGGGTATTCTGGTATTCGTCCACGAATGGGGCCATTACATCGTCGCACGCATGTGCGGTGTCCGCATTGAGAGCTTTTCCATCGGCTTCGGTCCCGAACTGTTTGGCTTTTCCGACAAGCGCGGTACGCGCTGGAAATTCTCCCTCGTTCCGCTCGGCGGTTACGTCAAGATGTTTGGCGATCTCGACCCGGCCAGCGCCGGTCACAGCGATAAGGTCGAGGACCAGGATACGCACGAAAAGCGAGCACTGACGGACGCCGAGCGCAAGGAAGCGTTTTTCGCCCAGCCGGTCGGACGTCGCGCGGCTATCGTGTTCGCCGGTCCAGCCATTAATTTTATTTTTGCCATCATATTGATGACAGGCGTTTTTACCATTTATGGCGAGCCGGTCATACCGCCGGTTGCGGCGGGTGTGATTGCCGGTTCGGCGGCGGAAGCTGCCGGCTTCCAGCCCTACGACGAAGTTGTCGCGATCGACGGAAAGAAAATACACCGCTTCGATGATATACGGACCGAGGTCATGGTTGGCCTTGATACCCAGCGCGACTTCACGGTCAAGCGCGATGGTAAAATCATCGATATCAAGGCGACGCCAAAGCGTCGGCAGGACAAGGACCGTTTCGGCTTCAGCCATGCCAGCGCGCAACTCGGTCTGGTTGGCCCAACCTATGGCGTGGACATCGGCAGTATTCTCGCGGTGGATGCCGATAAGACGGAAAACGTCGATCAAGCCCGAAACTTGCTCAGGGCGCATTTGGGTCAGACGTTCCGCATCCAGGTGAAGAAGGGCCAGAAAGACTCGGACACGTATCTCATCCATCCTTCATCGGGCGACAACAAGGCCTTCGAGAACCCAAAGGATCCTGATTACAACCATTTGATCCTGTTCCAGGTCGGTAAAGACCTGTATGTGGTCCACCATACCCCCATTGAAGCATTCTCCGTCGCCGTGCGCGAAACGGTGGAAGTTGTCGGCGGCACATTCAAGGTAATGGGCCAGATGATCTCCGGCGTGCGCAGTGCGAGCGAGATGGGCGGCATCATCCGGATCGGCGCCATTGCCGGCGATATGGCAAAAGAAGGCTTTGTCGAGCTCCTGTCCTTTACGGCGCTTCTATCTATCAATCTCGGCCTGATCAACCTTTTCCCTATTCCTATGCTTGATGGCGGGCATTTGCTGTTCTACGGGATCGAATCCATTAAAGGATCGCCAATTTCCGAGCAGATTCAGGAATATGCTTTCCGTTTAGGACTAGCCATCTTGGTCGGAATCATGTTATTTGCTAACCTTAATGACATTGTGCAGTTGATTCTCTGATCCTCTCAGAGATAGATTGCACCCAGCCTGTACTAACCAGCCGGGGTCCTTAGGGTTCATGAAACAGCGTGTCTCTCTCGTTGCGGTTCTCGCGGCGACACTTCTTCTGATATGCGGGATTTTCGGCTCTGCGCGTGCGGAGGGATATTACGATCCTCCCTCGGGCGCCCAAATCAACAATATCAACGTCATAGGCACACAGCGTATCGAGCCGTCCACGGTCCTGACCTACCTCGATGTCAAGGTCGGCGACAAGATGACCGAGGAGACGTTCAATCGCGCGCTCAAAAGCCTGTTCGGAACCGGACTGTTCGCCGATGTCACGCTGCGCCAGAAGGGCAACACGCTTGAGGTCGAGGTTCAGGAAAATCCTGTCATCAACCAGATTGCCTTTGAAGGCAATGACAAGATCAAGGACGACGACCTGAATGCGGAAATTCAGTTGCGGCCGCGGCAGGTCTTCAGCCGTAACAAGGTGCAGTCGGACGTCAACCGTCTTTACGCCCTGTATCGCCGTCAGGGCCGGTTCTCCGTCAACATCGATCCGAAGGTGATTAAACTTGACCAAAACCGCGTCAACCTCGTGTTCGAAATTGACGAAGGACCAGTCACCAAGGTCGAAGCCATACGCTTCATTGGCAATAACCATTACAGCGATTCCAAGTTGCGCACGGTCGTCAGCACCAAGGAAGCCCACTGGTACCGGTTCCTCTCGACCGACGACCGTTATGATCCCGACCGCCTGTCCTATGACCAGGAACTGCTGCGCCGGTTCTACCTGTCGCAGGGTTACGCCGATTTCGAAGTTACGTCTGCGGTGGCCGAGCTTTCAAAGGATCGCCAGCGCTTTTTCATCACAATCACGCTGAATGAAGGCGACCGCTACCGTGTCGGAAAAGTCGCGATTCAATCCAGTCTTGAACACTTCGACGCCAACGTCCTGAACCAGTACATCACCATTAAGACGGGCAAATGGTACGACGCGTCGGAAGTTCAGCGTACGGTCGATAAAATGACGTCGGCGCTGGGCGACATGCAGTACGCATTCGTCAACGTAAAGCCGGATGTGCAGCGCGACCGCGAACACAAGACGGTGGTCATCAGCTTCCAGATCAGCCAGGCGCCGCGCGTATTTGTCGAGCGTATCGACATTCACGGCAACGTCCGTACGCTGGACAAGGTCATCCGCCGCCAGATTCAACTGGTCGAAGGCGATCCGTTCAACAAGACAAAGCTTTCCAAGTCCGAACAGAAGATCAAGGATCTGGGCTACTTCGAGACCGTCAAGGTCACACCGCAGCCCGGAAGCGCGCCTGACAAGACGGTTGTCGATGTGGGCGTGACCGAGCAATCGACGGGCGAGCTTTCGGTAGGCGCCGGTTTCTCGACCTCCGACGGTCCCTTGGCCGATACAAGCATCCGCGAGCGTAACCTGCTGGGCAAGGGTCAAGACCTCGGCCTGAAGGCGACGGTCGCCGGCAAGCGGACCGAATTCGACCTTAGCTTTACCGAGCCGTACTTCATGGATCGGGACTTCTCGACCGGCTTCGACCTGTTCCATAGCACCCAGAATCTGATCAGAGAAAGCTCATACGATCAGAAGCGGACCGGCGGTGATATTCGTATCGGCTATCCGCTGTCCGAGAAATGGCGCCAGTCCCTGCGCTATACGTTGGCGCAGAATGACATCACAGACGTTGAATCGACAGCCTCGTTGTTCGTCAGGGATCAGGAGGGCGCGAATGTAACGTCCTCGCTGTCCCAGGAAATCACCTACGACTCCCGTGATAGTACGCTTTTCCCGACGAACGGCCTTTATAGCTGGCTCGACGCCGCAGTCGCCGGTCTGGGCGGCAATTCCCGCTATGTATCCGGTAAGGTCGGCAGCTCCTGGTATTACCCCGTTGCCGACAAGTGGATCCTGAACATATTGGGCGAGGGCGGTGCCATCAGCGGTTATGGCGATCATGATCTGCGCATCAACGAGCGTTACTTCTTGGGCGGTTCGACTCTGCGCGGCTTCCGTCAGGCCGGTGTCGGTCCCCGCGACATCCAGACGAGCGACTCTCTGGGCGGCGATTACTTCTACCGTGCTACGGCCGAAATGTCCTTCCCGCTCGGCCTGCCTGAGGAAATGGGCATTCAGGGGCATGCCTTTACCGATATCGGCTCTCTCTGGGGCCTCGATCATATTCCGACCGGCGTCAGCAGTGCGAACGTGAAAGACGAGGACTCGATAAGAGGTTCCGGCGGCTTGGGCGTGTCATGGCGGTCGCCTCTGGGACCGATCCGCGTCGATCTTGCCAAACCATACCTGAGCAGAAGTTATGACAAGGAAGAAATTTTCAGATTTGACTTTGGCACGCATTTCTAATCTGGTAGCGTGCTGTCCATAATTGTTTGCTGTCAAACCCTTCAGAAAAAAGAGTGAGAGCCATGTCGATGAAACATCTTCGTTTTGCGGTACTTGCGTTGTTTTTGGTGGTGGGAGCCCTGTCGTTCCCGACTTCGGCGCGTGCCGACGTTAAAATCGCTGTCGTCGATTTCCAGCGCATTCTGACTGAATCTTCTGCGGGCAAGAATCTGCAGAAGCAGCTTGATGACGCCCAGAAGTCTTTTCAGGATGACATGAAAAAGCAGGATCAAGCGCTGCAGGCGACCCAAGCCCAGCTGAATAAGGACGAAGGCAAGAACTCGGCCGACGTCATCCAGAAGAAGGCGGACTTTGAGAAAAAAATCGTCGAGGCGCGCCAGGATGTAGCAAAGAAGAAGGAAAATCTTGAGAAGGCCGCCAATGCCGCCGTCAACCAACTGCGGACACAGGCCGCGGAAGTGATCGGCGACATCGCTCAGAAAGAGAAGTTCAGCCTTGTCCTCAACAAGGGCACCGTGATCATGGCTGAACAGAGCATGGACATCACCGACAGCGTGCTCAAGGGTCTAAACGCCAAGGTTACGAAGATCGACCTGAAGCTTTAATGCCCGATCCGCGTTTTTTCAGGCGTGAAAAACCAAAATCTCTTGGCGAACTGGCGGCGCTCACCGGCGCCGCCATTTCACAAGGAAGCGACCCCGCGCTGCTGATCGAGGACGTTGCGCCGCTGGATCAAGCGGGCGCTGGAACAATCAGCTTTCTCGATAACGTCAAGTATAAGGATCAGTTCGCGGCGACAAAGGCAGCGGCGTGCATCATTGCTTCTCCTATGGCGGAGCATGCGCCCAAGGGCATATCCCTGCTTCTAACCGAATATCCGTACAAAACATACGCAAGGATTGCGCAATCATTCTATCCGGACTTTCCGCAGAAAAAACCTGCGACCGTCAAGGCCAACAACCTGCATGTCCATCCGGATGCGAACGTTGGCAAGGGGTGTGTCCTTGAGCACAATGTATCGATTGCAGCCGGCGCTGAAATTGGCGATGGGTGCTGGATTGGCGCAAACGCCGTAGTCGGCGAGAACGTTGTCATAGGCCGCGAATGCCGTGTGGGCGCCAACACTGTCATCTCGCATAGTTTGATCGGCGACCACGTGCGGATTTACCCCGGCTGTTGTATCGGGCAGGACGGGTTTGGTTTCGCCATTGATCCTGCAGGCCATATCAAGGTGCCGCAGCTAGGCCGGGTCATCATCGAAGATAGCGTCGAGATCGGCGCCAACACGACCATTGATCGCGGTTCTGGTCCCGATACCGTGGTCGGTCAGGGGACATGGATCGATAACCTTGTGCAGATAGGACATAACGTCAAAATCGGCAAGGGTTGCGTTATCGTATCCCAAGTGGGAATATCCGGCAGCACGGTGGTCGAGGACTACGTCATGATGGCGGGGCAGGCGGGCATCGCCGGCCATCTCCACATCGGCAAGGGAGCACGTATTGGCGCCAAGGCGGGCGTTATGCGTGACGTTCCGGCGGGCGAACAGCAGCTTGGATCCCCGGCCATACCGGCAAGGCAGTTTATGAGACAGGTGGCGGCTATCAGCCGCCTCGTGGAAAAGGATCGTAAATAGGGTTTCTGACATGAATGCGAATGTAAACGTCGACATCAACCGGATCATGCAGATGATCCCCCACCGCTATCCGATCCTATTGATCGACCGCATATTGGAGTTCGTGCCGGACCAGCATGCCGTGGGCCTGAAAAACGTCACCATCAACGAGCCGCAGTTTCAGGGCCATTTCCCGCGTATGCCGGTAATGCCCGGCGTGCTGATCATTGAATCCATGGCCCAGACAGCGGCATGTTTCGTCGTCCAGACCTTGGGTAAGGAATCCGAGGGCAAGCTGGTCTATTTTATGAGTATCGACGAAGCCCGCTTCCGCAAGCCCGTGGTTCCGGGCGACACGATGCATGTCCACGTAACCAAAATTCAGAGCCGGCGCAATGTCTGGAAATTCAAGGGCGAAGCTAAGGTCAATGACGCTCTGTGTGCCGAGGCTGTTTTCGCGGCGATGATCCTCGATAACTAAAGCCCGTTTAGGCCGAAGGCGACGGCCCGTTGTCCGGTTTCATATAAATACGAACGAATTCGTCGTGGTTGGTCGCAATGAGGTCGGCCAGTGGCGCGATCTTAGCATTGTGTTCCTCGGAAGATTCTGCCCCGTAATTCAAAAGGATCCCGGCATAGTGACGGATTTTCAGATCGTCATCTCCCTTGAGCGTGGCAATCAGGCTGTCGATTGAATCCGGCGAGAGATTGCTGACGAGCGCCTGTTTGGCGCGGCCCGCCATGAAGATTTCAACCGCGGCAGCGACACGTACGTCCGGCAACACGTCTTTGTCACTGATTACACCTGCGAGAGTATTCACGGTATAAGCACAGGCTTCGGGGACATACTCACAAATATGAACCATACTGCCGGCTGCCCCGCCGCGCTGTGATTCCGGCAGTTCAGGGTTCTTCAGAATACTGCTGAGGGTCTGCAGCGCCGATTCGCGGTGCTGCTCCCGCATGCCGATGAAGGCAATTTCGGCGATGGCAATCGCGCGTAAACGTTCGCTCGCGGCCTGTTGGGCAATGTCATAGATTGTCTGTACACAATCGGAAGTAAGCCACTTTTTTCCGGGGTCTTCTTCATGATTGTCATGGGCGAAAACAGTGAGCAGGGTATCGCCGAATGTTGCCCAGTTTGCTTCCTCGTCCTGTTTGTCTGAAGGCGTCGCCGCCAGAAGGATTTTAAAAATATCGTGCGCTTCTTCGCCGCTTTGGATGGTTTCATTAATGGGCATTGGATAATATCCTTATATTATTGCAAATGAGCGCTTGTAGCATTTTCTGTAACCTTACGCAATAAAGCGTGATTTGGCTTTTAAAGCCTTGGTATGTATGGTCTTCCTCATGACAAAGACGATTCATCCCACAGCTATAATTGAAGAGGGCGCGAAGCTCGGCGCAGGCGTCCGGATCGGCGCTTATTGCGTGATCGGTCCAGAAGTCACGCTGGGCGACAACGTGATCCTTCATTCCCATGTAGCGATTGCCGGGCGTACCACGATCGGCGCTAGTACGCAGGTTTATCCCTTCGCCTCGCTCGGCCATCCCCCTCAGGATCTGAAATACAAGGGTGAGAAATCAGAACTCCTAATCGGCAAAAATAACACGATACGCGAGCACGTGACCATGAATCCGGGAACCGAGCAGGGAGGCCTGAAGACCGTTGTTGGCGACAACGGCTTATTCATGGTTGGCGTGCATGTCGCGCATGATTGCCGTGTCGGCAATCACGTCATCATGGCTAACAACGCGACGCTTGGGGGGCATGTCACCGTCGGCGACCACGCCGTCATTGGCGGGCTTGCGGCCGTTCATCAGTTCGTGCGCATCGGCGAGTATGCGGTTATCGGCGGCCTGTCGGGTGTCGAGAACGACATCATCCCGTTCGGACGTGCCAAGGGTGAGCGGGCGTTTCTTGCGGGTCTGAACCTCATCGGCCTCGAGCGCAGCGGGTTCAGCAAGGACCAGATTAAGAGTTTGCAGCGTGCCTTCAATCAATTGTTCGGCGACGAAGGAACGTTCGAAGAGCGGCTTGATACGGTCGAGCGCGAATTTTCTGCCGAGACGCAAGTCCGCAATATTATAAAATTCGCGCGCGAGAAAACTCGGTTTCCATTATGTCAGCCGCCGAAGAAAGCAGCCTGAACGCACCCGTGAAGACTTTGGGTATCGTCGCCGGCGGCGGCAGCCTGCCCGAGCGGCTGTTACAGGCCTGTGACCGGCAGGATATCGGTGTTTTTGTGATTGCCTTTCGCGGGCAGACCGATCCGCGCGTATATAAAGGCCGTCATCACATGCTCACGCGTCTTGGTGCAGCCGGGAAAATCGTCGACACGCTCAAGGCCCATGGCGTCCGCGATCTTGTCTGGATCGGGTCGATCAGGCGCCCGAGTATCGCAGAACTGCGGCCCGATATGCGCACGATCAAGTTTTTCGCTCGGCTCGGACTTAACGCTCTTGGAGACGATGGCCTGCTACGCGCCGTGCGCCGCGAGTTCGAGATGGAGGGATTCCGCCTGCATGGGGTTCAGGAATTTGCGCCCGATCTTCTGGCTGCCGAAGGAATTGTCGGCAAGCACCAGCCCGGCAATGCCGACTGGCCGAATATCGAGCGCGGGTTGAAAATCGCGCAGACGCTCGGCGATCTCGATGTCGGACAAGCCGTCATCATGCAGGAAGGCATCGTTCTCGGTGTCGAGGGCGTTGAGGGTACGGATGAGCTGATCAAGCGCTGTGGCGGATATCGCCGAAAGGGCCGTGGCGGTATTCTGGTCAAGACTTGTAAACCGGGGCAGGACCGCGACCTCGATCTGCCTACCATCGGTCCGGAGACGGTGAAAAATTGTGCCGAAGCGGGCTTGCATGGAATCGTTTTCTATGCCGGGCTGACCCTCTTGATCGACCCTCAGGAAGTTGCCGATCTCGCCGACAAGCATAATATCTTTGTCGTCGGTCTGAGTCCTGCGAAGAAGAAAGATGCTTTCTGACCCCCTTCATGTATGTCTGATCGCCGGTGAGGCGTCCGGCGACTTTCTGGGCGCGCGGCTAATGCGTGCGATTAAGGCGGTCGCCGGCGTGCCGGTGCGATTCTCCGGGGTTGGCGGTCCCCAAATGCAAAGGCAGGGCATGGACAGCCTTTTCCCGATGGAAACTTTGTCGGTCATGGGCATCGCGGAAGTTCTGCCGCGCCTGCCGGAGCTCATTCGGCGCATTAATCAGACGGCCGCATATGTCCGGAATTCAAAGCCGGACATCCTGATTACTATCGACTCGCCGGATTTCTGTTTCCGGGTGGCAAAGAAGGTGCGGGAGGATGCCGTAAAGCCGCTGATGATCCATTACGTCGCGCCGACAGTGTGGGCGTGGCGGCCGGAGCGCGCAGCGAAGATCGCCAAGCTTTACGAGGGCCTGCTTTGCCTGTTTCCATTCGAGCCGCCCTATTTCGAGAAAGAGGGGATGAAGGCCGCCTTTGTCGGCCACCCGCTGATGGAAAGCGGGCTGGGACAGGGCTACGGCGACGCGTATCGTCACCGGCTTCAAGTCCCGCATGACGCGCGCATCTGCGGCCTGTTTTTCGGCAGCCGGCGCGGCGAACTCAGGCGCATGGGCCCGGTTTTGTCGATCGCCGCCGCCACTTTGCGACGCACGCACAAGGACATTCATTTTGTAGCCCCGACCCTGCCGCACATGAAGGACGAGGTGACGCAGATGCTGCGCGGTCTGCCATTTGCGTGGAAAGTCGTGGTTCCGGGGGAAGACGGAGACGAAAAACCCGGTGTCTTTGCGGCGATGGATATGGCGATGGCGACTTCGGGGACGGTCGGGCTGGAACTGGCCGTGGCGGGTATTCCGCACATAATCGGATATAGGGCTAATCCTCTGACCGCTGCCATTATTCGCCGCAAGGTGAAGGTGAAATACGCCCACCTTGCCAATATCCTGCTCGACCGACCGGCGGTGCCGGAATTCCTCCAGGAGAATTGCACGCCGGGTAATGTGGAAACGGCGGCGCGCGACTTGCTGGAAAGCGAGCTAAGCCAGAACACGCAAAGGCAGGCCTTCGCTCAGGTGCGCGGGATGCTGGAAGGCATCGACAAGGCAAGCGCCTCAGACCGCGCTGCCGATTTTATCCTGAATCTCTATTACGCCGGCGGCGGCAGAAATCAGCGATCCTTGACCGGAACATAAGCCCGCGCGTCGGCACCGGTGTAGAGCTGGCGCGGGCGACCGATGCGGAGTTCGGGCTCCTCGATCATCTCCTTCCACTGCGAAATCCAGCCGATGGTGCGCGCGACGGCGAAGAGCACCGTAAACATCGCCGGCGGGAAGCCCATCGCCTTGAGAATGATTCCTGAGTAGAAATCCACATTCGGGAACAGCTTGCGCGAGACAAAATAATCATCTTGCAGCGCAATACGCTCCAGTTCCATTGCCAGCTCTAGCAGCGGGTCCTGCTTGATGCCGAGCAAGGCCAGCACCTCATCGCAGTTCTTCTTCAGCACGGCCGCGCGCGGGTCGTAATTTTTATAGACGCGGTGGCCGAAGCCCATCAGGCGCGTGTGGCTGTTCTTGTCCTTCACCTGTTTGATGAACTCGGGAATTTTGTCCTTACTGCCGATCTCATGCAGCATCTGCAGCACTTCCTGGTTGGCGCCGCCGTGCGAAGGGCCCCATAGGCAGGCAATGCCCGAGGCGATGCAGGCGAACGGATTGGCGCCCGACGAGCCGGCGAGGCGGACGGTCGAGGTCGAAGCGTTCTGCTCGTGGTCCGCGTGCAGGATGAATATCTTGTCCATGGCGTTGGCGAGGACCGGATTGACCTTATACGGCTCGGCCGGCACGCCGAAGCACATATACAGGAAATTCTCGGCGTAGCTGAGGTCATTGCGCGGATACATGAACGGCTGGCCGATCGAGTATTTGTAGGTCATGGCCGCGAGCGTCGGCATCTTGGCGACGAGGCGGTGCGCTGAAATCTCGCGGTGGTCGGGGTTCCAGATGTCGAGCGAGTCGTGATAGAACGCCGAAAGCGCCCCGACCACGCCGGTCATGATGGCCATCGGGTGGGAGTCACGACGGAACCCGCGGAAGAAGAAATGCAGCTGTTCGTGCACCATCGTATGGCGCGTGATGCTGGTCGTGAAGGTCTCAAGCTGCTGCTTTGTCGGCAACTCGCCATAGAGCAGGAGATACGAGACCTCAATAAACGAGCTTTTTTCGGCTAGTTCACGGATGTCGTAGCCACGATGGCGCAGAATGCCCTGATCGCCGTCGATGAAGGTGATGCGCGACTTGCAGCTCGCGGTCGAAGTGTAGCTGGGGTCGAAGGTGAACATGCCGGTGTCGCCGTACAGCTTGCGGACGTCAAGCACGTCCGGCCCGCACGTGCCGTGCAGAACCGGCAGTTTCCAGTTCTTGCCGGACGAATCATCGGTCAGCGTGAATGATTTCTGCGACGCCGTTTCGGCGGAGGCCTTGGCGATCTTGTTGCTGGTGGTCATGACGATAACCTTTCCCGAGTTTTACTTCCCTGTTTCGCTCTTTCTAATATTAATGCTGTTTCTGTGCACTGCAAAATCAATTTATCACAGTTAGATTAATACTTTATTGCGATGCAGCATTATTAAATCGGGGTTTTTGGGCTCGGGTTAATATATTAAATTTCAATAGGTTGCTTATGGATGCTCCGTCCCTGCGGCATGGGCTGATGCAAGACCCGCGAGCCATCGGCGCCGCTGGAATACGAAGACCATGAATATCCATTCGCAGATCATCAGAAAGAATGGGTATGCCACCGTCTCGGCGGTGAACTCCGGTACCGCCAGCAGGGCGAAAAAATAGCGTAGTCCGGCCCAGAAATATGATCCCGGCGGCTCGCTATATGGCTTGATCCACGTCTTGCGCACGGTTGGATACCAAGTCAGGCAATCGATGAAAATGACGACGACCACCGCGTAAAATGGATTCTCGGTGGCCTGCCATATCGGAACGGCCAGCAGCGCGCCGACGAAGGTAATCTTGTCACTGCGGGTGATATCTTTTTCGCCGTATTTCAACGACAGAAGCGTAATGAACGTACAAACGATGCCAACCATAATCAGAACGATCACTGACGGCCCGCCGCCCAGCTTGAACTGCGCGTAAGCTCCTATGGTGATCATCACCGCCCAATTCAGCCAGCTGAAGACGTGCGGATGCGTCTCGCCTTTGAGAATAGATCGGATGTAAGTCGCGTAGCGTATCAGGCCGACAAAGCAGCCCAGCGCGGCGCAGATTAAAGCGCGGTGAAGGATAAGGTAATCCATGACCGGAGGGTTTAGCGGTTGGGCGGGCCTGTTGCAACAATAGCCATATTATGCTACCGCTTATTTTCAATAAGAAACAGGGGATGGGAATGGCTGAAGCAGGGAAGCCTTGGGGAATTGAGGAAAAGGAAGCCTGGTGGCAGCGCCAGACCATCAAGCGCTCTTACGAGCACGATGTCCTCGACCGCCTGAAGGCACTTCCTTCCGATAAGTTCAGGCTCGAACAGTACGGCGCATTGTCAACCGATCCCGCGCGCTATCCTCTTTTCCGCGTCTTCACCGAACCGCAGAACAAGGACAATCCGACCGTCGTGATTACCGGCGGCGTGCATGGTTATGAGCCGAGCGGCGTCATTGCCGCGCTCCGGTTCCTCGAGGAAATGGCGCCGCAGTTCAAGGACCGCGTCAATTTCGTGGTGTACCCCTGTGTCAGCCCGATCGGCTACGAAGTCGATCATCGCTGGAACCGTTTCGCCGAAGATCCGAACCGCCATTTTATCGCCGGCGGCACCGCCGAGGAATCCGTCAAGGTCATGGAATCGATCAAATCGCTGCAACAGCATTTCCGCGCCGCCGCGGACCTGCACGAAACCAACAACCGCGACCTCGAGCTTACGGCGGAGCGCCGCGCCCGCGACGGCCAGCCGGTCGAGCCCGGCGACGACTACATTCCGGAAGGATACTATCTTTACATCACGGCCAGCGGCGCCGATGAAAAGCTCGGCCCCGAAATCATCGAGGCCGTACGCAAGGTCACGCCAATAACAAAGGACACCGACATCTTCGGCGACCCGTGCGACAACGGCATCATCACCGTCAACAGCATTCCGAGCGCGTGTCAGAGCTTCATGAGCCAATACGCGGACATCGCCATGACGACCGAAATTTATCCTGATAAATGCTCGCAGCGTGAAGCCGAAGACGCGCAGCTGGCATCCATCCGTCAAACCATAGATTTTGTATTGAGGCCGCAATGAGCATAAAACCGAGCAGCAAAAGCGACGATCTGAAACCATGGGGCCCGGTTGAAAAGGAGGCGTGGTGGCAGCGCCAGACCATCCAGCGGTCGTATGCGAACGATATTCTGTCGCGCATCAACGCGCTGCCGACAGATGAATTCAAGGTTGAGCAATACGGGGCGCTTTCGACCGACCCGACACGCTATCCGTTGATGCGGGTGATGAGCAAAAACTGGAATGACAGCAATCCGACCGTCCTGATCACGGGCGGCGTGCACGGCTACGAGCCGAGCGGGATCACCGGCGCGCTGCGTTTCCTCGAGGAAGAAGCGGCGAAATACGCCGACAAGGTCAATTTTGTCGTCTATCCCTGCGTCAGTCCGCTAGGTTACGAGATCAATCACCGCTGGAACCGCCGTGCCGAGGACCCGAACCGGCATTTCTTTCCCGGCGGCACGGCCGAGGAGGCGATTCAGCTGATGAAGTCGGTCGACTCGCTGTGCATGCATTTCAAGGCGGCGGTCGACCTGCACGAAACCAACGACCGCGACAAGGAACTGACCCTCGAGCGCCGGGCGCGCGACGGTGAGGTTCCGCAGCCGGACGACACCTATATCCCGGAAGGATTCTACCTTGTCGTCGCCGATAAGGCCGACGCCGCGCTGGGGCAGGAGGTCATCGATGCTGTCCGCAAGGTAACGCCGATCTGCGCCGACCCAACCGTTCTTGGCTATCCCAGCAATGATGGGGTCATTATCATCGACGACGTCAAGACGCTGTGCCAGGACTTCGCGCGTAAATACGCCGACGTAGCGATGACGACGGAAATCTATCCCGAGAAATGCTCGCGCCGGGAATCCGAGGACGCCCAGATCGCGACCATCAAGACGGCGGTGGCTTACGCATTGCTGCCTAAAATCTAGGCTATGTAACTTTTAAATAGGAAAAGATAATGATTGGGTTTCGAAAAAGAATTTTTTTAATATCGACGTTCGTTATCTTAAATCTGTCGTCTTTTGCTATAGCGCAGGAAAATGACAAATATCCATCGGTCAACGATATACCTGCGGCATTAAATTTTGAGCTTAGCGCTTTTCGCCCGCAATCATCAGAAAAATATATTGAACAAATTTTTAAGAGATTGAAAATAAAAGGTTGTGAAAAATTTCCGATAACTCAGGCTGATATGTCCATGTTAAGCCAGAAAATAAAACTTATGCATCAACAAGAGAATGTCGCGCGCATAATGGCCTTCGACCGTAATTTTGATGGGAAGGTTAGTCAGACCGAAATTCATGACTCTTTAATAGATCACAGAGGCGGCGCAGACGACGCGGAGCTCGGTCGAATAGAAGAGAGAATGATGAAATTCGATGCCAATCATGATGGCGTAATAACCGAAGAAGAAATGAGTGCTTGGAATTCTGGAGACCCTCAGTCATCTGCTCTTAATAGCTGTGAGGCCTTTTTTCTTCTTGATCCGAATAAAGACGGTCAATTAACTGCTGATGAGTTAAGGAGTTTGACACTCAAAGCATTTCGAACGGTAGATGTTAACGGTGACGACGTCATCTCGGATCAGGAACGAGAACCACTTTTGGCAGCGTCTCGACGCATTAAGTAATAATAGAATATGAGTGCCCTTTTTCCGTGAAAATCAGTTAAGCCGATTTATCACATGCATATTTGAGCCGCGCCAGCGTCTCGTCGCGCCCCAGAATCTCGGCAGCGTGGAAAATCGAGGGCGAGACGGTGGTGCCGGTCAGCGCCGCGCGCAGAGGCATAGCGACCTTGCCGAGCTTGCCGCCGGCCTTTTCCTCGGCAATCTGCTTGCAGGCTGCTTCGATCTCGACGTGCGTGAAGGAATTCAGGCCGCGCAGCTTCTCGGCGAGCGCTTCCAGCACCGCCTTGTTCTCGCCCTTGATGTTGTCCTG
>DATJGZ010000215.1:0-5063 GCA_035494535.1 Patescibacteria group bacterium
AAAATCGGTATGATGCTTCCCGGCGCGTCATCGGCGCGCGTTTCGTCGTGGTACTGGAGGCGGCGTGACAACGAAGAAAACTGAAACCGTTATTGCCCACGAAGGCCGGCCGGCGGAGGGCCCAATCAACCGTCCGGTCACGCGCGGATCTACTGTCTCGTTTCGGTCACTCGACGCATTTGAGGCCGAGGCCGCCAACACCGATCTGCGCAACGCCAGCCGTTACGGCCGGGTCGGGAACCCGAACAGCCGGGATTTCGAGCATGTGATGGCGGCGCTCGAGGGGGGCTACGGCACCATCACCGCATGCTCTGGGCTTGCCGTCATCGCCTGCGCTCTAAACGCGTTTGCCGCGCCCGGAGCGCATATATTGGTAGTGGACACCGTTTACGGACCTGTTCGCCGTTTTTGCGAGAAACGCCTGCGGCCGCTGGGCGTGGATGTCGAATATTACGATCCGATGATCGGGGCGGGTATCGCAAAACTGGTCCGCCAAAATACCAAGATCATCTACCTCGAATCGCCGGGCTCGAAAACATTCGAGGTTCAGGACGTGCCGGCCATTGCCGCCGCTGTCAAAGGCAAAGGCGTCGTCACCATGATCGACAACACATGGGCGACCCCCGTGTTTTTTCAGCCGCTGCCGCTGGGAGTCGATATCTCGTTGCATGCAATAACCAAATACATAGGCGGGCATTCGGATTTGTTTCTCGGAGCGGCGGTGTGCGCATCGAAGGAGCACTATTATGCTCTCAGGAATTACGCGATCGAATCCGGACAGTGCGCCGGGCCCGATGACCTGTACATGGCGTTGCGTGGTCTTCGCACCCTCGATGTGCGCTTGCGCCGGCACGAGGAAAACGCGCGCAAAGTGATCGACTGGCTGAAAACACGGGCAGAGGTAAAGCGCATCCTTTATCCCGCGCTCGCCGATTGCCCCGGCCATCAGCACTGGAAGCGCGATTTCAAGGGCGCCAGCGGCCTTTTCAGTGTGATCCTTAAAACGAAATCGAAAGACGATCTGAAAAAATTCATCGACGGGCTCGAATACTTCCCGCTCGGCTATAGCTGGGGTGGTTATGAGAGCCTAATCGTGCCGCTGCACCTCGACGGCGAGCGTTCGGCCACAAAATTTGCCGAGGAAGGGCAGGCGGTGCGGCTGCATATCGGACTCGAAAATCCGGACGATCTGATCGCCGATCTTGCGGCGGGATTCGAAAGGATGAAGTCTTGAACCTTCCCCTTTCAACGCTATTGATCGTTACCGGTCTCTCCGGAGCCGGCATTTCGAGCGCGCTCAAGGACCTCGAGGACATGGGGTACGAAGTGTTCGACAACTTCCCGCCTGCGCTGGTCGCGCCGCTGGTGAAGGACGAGGAAAACCGTGCGCGGCCCGTGGCTGTCGGCATCGACAGCCGCGCCCGGGGTTTCAGCGCCGATGCCGTGCTGACTATGGTTTCGCACCTGAAAGCCAAATTGCTGTTTGTGACCGCGGACGAAGCCGTGTTGCACAGGCGCTTTACCGAGACGCGCCGCCGCCACCCCCTGGCCAAGGACCGGCCGGTCGCCGCGGGCATCCAGAAGGAGCAAGAGCTGCTGCGGGGATTGCAGGCGGCGGCGGACGTCGTGATCGATACGAGCAAGCTTTCGGTGCACGATCTGAAGCGAATCCTGCACGGCCATTTCGCACCCGAGCGGAGCAAGGCGCTTACGGTGACGCTGATGTCTTTTGGCTACCGCAACGGCCTGCCGCGAGAGGCGGACATCGTCATGGATATACGCTTCCTGAAAAACCCCCACTGGGTGCCTGATCTGCGGCCACTGACCGGGCTTGACGAGCCGGTCGGGGCCTATATCGAACAGGACGAGCATTTCGCGTCGTTTGTCGAAAAATTCCGGGCGCTGGTCGAGCCCCTGCTGTCGCTCTACGCGCACGAGGGAAAAAGCTATCTGACCATCGCGATGGGCTGCACGGGCGGCCGGCATCGCTCCGTCTATGCGGTCGAAAAATTACGGACATGGCTGGAGAAGCAGAACCTCACCGCCATCATCATCCACCGCGATCTCGCACGATAATTACTTGACGATCCGCAGGTTCGTCGTTTGTTTTTGCTGCACAGGTTCGGCAAGCGGCAGGACGACGGTAAACGTTGCGCCCTGACCAGGACGGCTTTCCAGCACGATGCGTCCGCCATGCAGCTCGACGATGTTCTTGACGAGGGCCAGACCTAGTCCGGCGCCGCGGCCGGTGGCGCCGCTCGCTGTCTTGCGGTCCGCTTTTGCCGCCCGCTCGAAGGGCATGAAAATGCGCTTCTGGTCTTCGGGCGCTACGCCCGGCCCCTGGTCGGCGACGGCCAGTAGAACCGCTTCGTCCGTGCGTCGGGCGCTCAGCGTGATAGTGCCGCCGGGGGGAGAGAAATTGATTGCGTTGCTGACAAGGTTTAGGAGCGCCTGCTTGAGCCGCCGCTCATCGGCCATGACGCTGCCGATATCGGTGGGGATGTCGAGCCGGACATCGAGTTTGTCCTTGCGCGCCCAGTCGCGCGTCAGATTGCTGATGCTCTCGAGCACCGCCTGTATATCGATCTCCTCCTTGTTGAGGAACATGTAGCCCGCCTCGATGGTCGACAGATCGAGAATGTCGTCGATGAGGCTCAGCAGCCGCTCGCCGGCCTCCTGCATGCCGGTCGTGTATTCGCGTTGCCGCTCGTTGAGCTTGCCGAAATACTCGTTGTTGAGAATCTCGGTGAATCCCATGATGGCCGACAATGGCGTGCGCAGCTGATACGAGACATTGGCGAGGAAGTCGAGTTTTAGACGCTCCGCCGCCTCAAGCGCGGCGTTCTTGTCGCGCAGCGCGGTTTCCACGCGCACGGTATCGGTGACGTCCACATGCGTGACCAGCATGCCGCCGTCGGGCAGCGGCACGGTCGACCAGGAAACGAGCGAGCCGTCCTCCCGCTCCAGCCGCCCACCTTGCAGGCTGCGGTCGAGCGATTGTGTGACCAGGGCCTTCTGCGCCTTCGGCCACTGCTCGGGCCGGAAATAGCTTTTCATCTTTTCGGCCAGCCGCGTGATGTGCGGATTGCCGTCGAGGTCCTCGGGGTTGAGCGCCCACAGCCGCGCGAAGGCCGGGTTCCACAAGCGCAGCCGTCCGTCGCCGCCGAACACCGCGACGCCTTCGTTAAGGTTATCCAGCGTCTCTTTCTGGACGGCGATCAGGGTATTATAGGACGATTCAAGCTCTAGGCGGCTAGTGACGTCCTCGAACGTCATCATCAGACCGCCCATCGGGTTCGGCACCACGAGCATCCGCAACGCCTGCCCGCCGGGCAGGTACAGCATGTCCTCGTGCGGCGCGAGCAGGCCGGTAAACATATTAAGCCAGACCTGCTTGTACTTGCGGAAATCGGCCTGCTCGGGCAGCAGGCGCTGCTCCCGCAGTTTTTCCATCAGATCGCCGAGCTTGGGGCGGGTATTGAGATACTTGTCCTCCATCTTCCACAGCTGTGCAAAGGCGGAATTGTAGAACTCCAGTTTCTGTTCGGAATTGTAGATGCCGATGGCAGTTCCGAGCTGTTCGAGCAGCTCTTTGTTGGCCGTCGTGTAGCGCTCGTGGGTGGTCTCCAGCTCCTCTTCCCGCGTGATGTCATGCGCGATGCCGAGCGTCATGGGCGACGGGGCGAGCGTAATCTCCATAAAATTCAGCAACCGCCGCCGGCCGCCGATGATGACATGCGCCTGCGTGCTTTCCGTCCCGCTTGCATCGAGCGCCGCCTGCGCTAACGCCTTGCCCGGCGTGCGACCCGCCGTTTTCTTGGCGGCGGCTTTGGCCGGCAGTTCACGTTGCTCGGCAATGACCGTTGCGGGCGATGTTTCTAGTGCTGCCGCATAAGCGCGGTTGCACCAGATGATCTGCGTTTTCGCATCGCGCAGCCACAGGGGGTGCGGCACGCGGTCGAGCGCAGATTGGAGCCGGTCGCGCTCCTCCTCCGCATGCTCCTTCGCCGCCTCGAATGTCCGCTGTTCTTTCTTGTGGGATGTAATGTCCTCGAGCCAAAGCACGTCGAACCGCGCCTGTTCCGTTGCGTCCTTGCCGCGCGTGCCCGACAGCTTGAAGATGCGTGCGCCGTCCGCGCTGGTCACGGTGACGCTAAAGGGTTTGCCTTGCTCCTGAAGCGCCGCGAACTGGCCCTCGAGCACGGCGGCGTCGCTGGGCGAAAGGGCATGCTGGATGTCGCTCAGTGCGCCGACGGCGTCTAGTTTGAGCAGGCTGCAGAAAGCCTCGTTATATCCCAGCGTCCCGTCGGCGGCCCAGCCGCACCACGCGCCGGGGAAGGCGGCCAAAAAAGCCTCGAGCCGCGCCTTGTCCGCGGCGAGCTTGCCCTTGCCGGTCAGCGCGGCCAGCAGGCCGGGTTTCTGCGGTGATTTTTCCTTGTCCGCCATATAGATAATTGTACTCGCATGGCCGCAAGGCGACAAGGACCCGTCTGAAATAGCTAGATAATATGGGTTTGCATGAGCTCGGCCATCTTCAACCAACGAGGGTCAGGGATTTTGCCATCTTCCATATCCCAGCAATAGCTCAGGCAGGAATGAACGAATGCGTATGTAATAATCCGGTTTGGATCCGTTGCCATTCCTTTCGCCAGAATGCCCGCAATCCGACGCAGACGCGCCTCGTCTTCAACCAGATCGGGTATGCCGACGGGATTGAAGAGCGTGTTGGCCGCGTCGTAGTCGGGATCGCCGGCAAGTCCTTTTGGATCGAGAGCGAGCCAGCCGCGCGAACTCATTTTTATGTTTTCGTGATGGATGTCGCCGTGCAGGACGACGGCTCTTTTGGCCGTTGCAAGAAGCGTCCCGGCAGCTTCGGCAGCGACGACGAAAATCGATCGGTTACTCTGGCGCCGATCATTATTGGCTTGTTCAAAAAGAGCCCGAAACCAGAGGCGTAACGGTTTTAATTCGGCGGGCGGATGGCTGGGCCACGCATCATGCAGTTCGCGCAAGACTTTTCCGATAATGGTTGCCGCCTCGTCGTCCCGTCCCTCTCTCACCAT
>DATJGZ010000216.1:0-14247 GCA_035494535.1 Patescibacteria group bacterium
CGAATACCATGCTGACGCCAAGCATGTTTTCGTCACCGGCCATTCGAACGGCGCGATGATGGCTTATCGTCTGGCATGTGAAATTCCCGGCAAAATCGCCGGCATTGCGCCGGTGGGCGCGCAGAATATCTACAACTGCCCGCTCGTGACGCCCGTGCCGGTCATCCACATCCACGGCACGCTCGATCTTTGCGCTTTATACGATGGCGGTGAATGCGGCGGTTGCTTTGGCCGCGCGCTCGGCGGACTCCCGGTCGACAAGCAGTGGGCCTGTCCAGCTGTGCGCACCACCGTCGAGCAGCTCGCGGTTTCTTATGGCTGCTCGGGGGAGACGCGGTCGGTGATTGATCGCGGCGCGGTCGAATGCCAGGAATGGCAGGGCTGCCCCGCGCATGGCGAGGTGGGCCTCTGTAGTATTCGTGGCGGCGGACACCACTGGCAGGGGGCCGATTTGCCGGCGTTCTGCAAAGATAAGGGCAACGCCAAGGCTTCCGATTTATGCGGCCGCTGGATGGCGCAGGTGGGGCCCGTCGTGAGCGGCGTCGACACGGATTCGCTGATTTTCGGTTTTTTCGCGGGATATCTGAAAAAATGACTCAGCGTTATGACGTCATCATTCTCGGCGCCGGTGCGGCCGGGCTGATGGCCGCCATCGAGGCCGGAAAGCGCGGAAAGCGCGTCATCGTGCTCGAGAAATCCGCGAAGCCGGCCGAGAAGATTCGCATCTCCGGCGGCGGCCGCTGCAACTTCACCAATATATATTGTGCGCCCGACCGTTTCATCTCGCAGAACCCGCATTTCTGCAAGTCGGCGCTCGCCCGCTATACGCCGCGCGATTTCATCGCGATGGTCGATCGGCACAATATAAAGTGGCGCGAAAAGAAACTCGGGCAGCTTTTCTGTGACGGCTCCTCGACGCAGATCATCGACATGCTATTGCGCGCGTGCGCCGACGCCGGTGTACAGGTCCGGCTGGAAACTGAAATCACCAAGGTTGCAAAGACGGAACAAGGCTTTTCCATTCAAACGACGGGCGGTTCATATGAATGTGGCGCAGTCGTGGTTGCCACCGGCGGCCCGTCAATCCCCAAAATGGGCGCGACTGGGTTTGCGTACGATATCGCGCGGCAGTTCGGGCTGAAGGTCGTGCCACCGCGCCCGGCGCTGGTGCCGCTGACTTTTACCGACGACACGCTGAGCCTGACACGCGACCTCTCAGGCGTCGCGGTCGACCCGGCCCGCGTATCTTGCGACGGCACGTCGTTCGACGAGGCGATTCTGTTCACGCACCGCGGCCTGAGCGGTCCCGCGATTCTGCAGATATCGAGCTTCTGGCGCGAGGGGCGGGAGATCGCCGTTGATCTGGCACCCGGCCGCGATGTGCCGGCGATGCTCAGGGATGCGCGCATGAAGGACGCGCGCAAATCCCCGGCAACCGTACTAGGCGAGATCGTGCCGCAGCGGCTGGCGGATAAAATCATCGCGCGGCACGCGTTGGGATCTCTGCGCATGGCCGACCTGCCGGACGAAAAGCTGCATATGTTGGCGGCCGACGTAAAGGACTGGCGGCTGCTGCCCAACGGTACCGAGGGCTACCGCACCGCCGAGGTCACGGCGGGCGGCGTTGATACGGATGAGCTGTCGTCGCAGACCTTCGCCGCGCGCAAGGTGCCCGGCCTGTATTTCATCGGTGAATGCATTGATGTCACCGGCTGGCTCGGCGGCTACAACTTCCAGTGGGCGTGGGCCTCGGGCTGGTGCTGCGGACAGGCCGTCTGAAAACTATTGCCATAACGAAAATAATTGTGCTATTCCCTCCATGGCTATTCAGGAGGCGCCTATGCATCGATATCGGCCGGAATCACTGCTAACAGGAATTTTTCTTGGCGTCGCGCTGGCAGCCGCACCGGCGATCGCGCAAACAAACGCGCCTGCGCATCACCATCATGAAACCGCGCCTGCGCCCCAGACGAAAATCGGCGCGCCCTATGTCGACCCCGAACACACGGCCGACGGCGAACCGGTGCACAAAAAAGCCGGCGTCGATTTCGACGCAGCCCCCGATGCCGCCGCGCTCTACCGCGCCGCTTGGACCGGTGATCTTGCCGGTGTTAAGGCGGCGCTGGAGAAAAACCCGGCGCTCGTCCACGGCGATGACGATTGGGTCATGCAGCTTGCGGCTGAAGGCGACAGCTTCGCGGTGCTTAAATATCTGCACGAGCACGGCGGCAATCTCGCCGCCAAGGACAACGCGCCGTTGATGCGCGCCGTCGGCAACGGCAACGTGAAGATGTTCGACTACATCGTCGCCAACCTGCCGCCGATCCCGCTGGAAATGAAAAACACGCTGATGGTTGTCGCCTGTTACGGCGAAAACACCGACATGGCGCGGCGCGTCTGGGCGCTCGGCGACGTCGACCTTTCCGCGCATGCGGGCCATGACGACACGCCGGTCAGCGCCGCCGCCAAGCACGGCAGCCTGGGGATGCTCAAATATGTCGTTGAGGAATTGCACGCCGACATCCACATGGGCAATGAAGATGCGCTGCGCCAGGCCGCGAGCCACAATCGCGACGATTCGGTGGCATATCTGCTCGTGCGCGACGCCAACGTGCATGCGAACAACGACGAGGCGCTGCGCTCCGCGGTCGACGGCGGATTCTTCGACGAGCATCAGGGCACAATCGGCTATGGCGGCGTGGTGAAGGCGCTGCTTGATCACGGCGCCAATCCGTTCGTCATCTCGGAGCAGAAGCTCGCCGAGACGGAAGTTAAATATCCGAAGATCGCCGAAATGTTGAGGGCAAAAATTGCCGAGCTCGGCGGCCGTCCCGCTGCGACCTTCAGGCCGCTGACGAAACCGCACCCCGAGTACCGCATCGGTTTTTGATTTCTCCGGAACGATTTCCTGCCGATTTTGTTGGCGGGAAAAGTTGATGCCGGAGAAATGACACCATGATGCTCAGCATGCCCGTCTCGATCACTGCAAGGCCGGTTCCGCCGGCGATGCGCCAGCGGATTCCGCCGGTAGCGCAAGCGGACCAAAGCGCGCTGAACTTCTTGACCGATGATCCGCTCGTACCATTGCCGGTAATCGATCTCGAGCCGCTCCCCGTCGACAACGAAACGGAAACAATGACCGAACTGCATGCCGGCTATGATCTGGGCGATGTCGTGCATGTCCGGCCCGGTCTTATCCTTGACGTCCGGGTGTAAAAACCGGAACCCGGCCGCGGAGGGGGACGTTGGTAGCGTCGAATCAGCCAGCACAGGGAGCGTCGCATGAAGAACAAGTTCATCACTCTTTTCGCCGTGCCTTTGGCCACGATGACTCTGGCCGCATGCAGCCATGACTATCATGACGCGGCGATGACGCCCGGCCATTACGAAAGCACGCGCGCCTTCACCGACGAATATGGCACCAACCATCTCTCCTCGACCAAAACCGACGTCTGGTACGACGAGAACGGCGAGGAGCATGCATTCACGAAATACCGCGCCACGCGCGATCCGCAGGGCTTGTTCAACAGCAGCACCATGACCAGCTATGAGTATCACTGAGGGCTTTCATAGCGGCTCGGGCGCCGACATCCCGCCGCCGACGAACGGCGCGCCGCTCGCGGACCGCCTGATGGAATGGGCGCATGTGCTGATGTGGGAGCCCCCGCATGAGGAAATGCCGCCCCCGCCGCCGTCGCGTCACCTGCGCACGGACCGGCCGACGGAAGAACATGCGCGGCGCATTGGCGGTCAGGGTTTTGCCAGTCTTTGCCGCGACGGGTTGAACGACCAGCGGTTGCAGAAGCCTTCCCGCCGCCTCCGCGGGGCGGCTGTCGGCGACGCCGATCTCAACGCCGCCGAAATGGTTTTGCGCACCCCGCATGTGCCTGTTTTAAAGGACTTTTAGGCATCGGGCCTTTCGGTGCGTGCCCGGCCGCTAACCCACTCAATTAATACGGATTTAAGGTTTGTACCCCTATAATTCTGTTAAATGGGGATAATTCATCGTAGCGGGGGCTGCCATGACATACGCCGAGCAGGAACAGCTTCAGGATATATCGGACCAGGTAAAAGCCGAGCGCCGCACCGCGATTGGGAAGGCGGGCTCGTTCCTGACGGCTATCCACCGCGCCGAGCTGGCAAACCAGATGCAGGCGCAGCAATGTCCGTTCTCGCCGACGCAAATCGAAAATGTGATCGATGCGATCGGCCGGGACGCAAGTGACGATGACGCCGATCCCGTAAAAGTCATACGCCGAACGCTGACGAGCCAGTCGCTGCTCGGCCGTAACCGCGTGATGAGCTCGCGTTTTCTCGACCAGCTGGCGCCGAAGATGGCCGAAGTCGTCAAAGCCGGCCTCAAGCAGCGTGACGACAAAATCGTCGCCGCGGGCGGACCCAGACGCCCGGATCCTCCGGTCGCACGGTATTTCTGACCGGCAGCCGGAACCGTACCGCGCCCCTTTGCGTTTGTATCGACGTCCGTGGTAGATAAAGCCAACGGAGGAGAGCCATGCCCGCAGTCACAGTCGACGAAGCCATCGAGGAAATCTACAAGTCCCTGCATGAGGACAATAAGGATATCGACGGCCATATCGCGAATTTGAAAACCGCGCTCACCGCCGCCGGACGCAAGGAAGCCGTGTTCAACACCAGCCGCCTCGCGCAGAACAACCGGCAGGGCCGCAAGACCATGGAATCGTATTTCCGCCAGCGCGGCGTCGCCGTGGTGTTCGAGGATATCTAGCGATCAGTTCAGCCCATGCTTCTTGCGCAGGCGCACGTTGCAGCCCGAGCAGATGACGCGCGTGTTCTGCGGCGTGTAGTCCTTTGTTTCGTCGAAGCGGTCGAGCACAGCGGCCTCGGGCAGCTCGCGGCTGCACTCGGCGCACTTGTTCTTCTGCGCGTCGCGCTTGAGGTCCTTGAGCTTGCGGCGGTCGTCGGTCTTGCCGCGCTCGTCCCGGTCGAGCTCCTTGATCAGCTTGCGGCGCAGCGCCCACAGCAGCTCCGGGTCGCCCTGCGAAAGCTTGAACAGGTGCTCGCGCAGCCCTGCCATCAGCGGGGTGAAGATGGTGTCGATTTCCTTTTGCGTGAGCTGGCGGTTCTTCATGTGAAAATTCCTTATCGAATGCGACCGCGGTCATTTTACCACGTCCGCGCAAAGCCTCAATCCACAACATGGCGTTGATCCGCCTGACGTAGCGCGCCTGTTCGGCGAGCAGGGATAGGAACTCCCGCACCGAGGCAGAGCGAAGGACATCTCTTACGATAATTAACTGGTTGATTTTAGGCCAATGGGCGTTTTTAGGACTCGGCCAAACCCGACAATTTTGCCGCCCTCACGTATCGTGAAAGTAGCTCCGTCCTGAATCTTTTCGTACTTCAACCCAGGCCAAAACATTAAAGTCAGTTGCACTTTTAGTGGCTTGCCAAGAAACTCTTTCGACATTTCCGCGTCTGAGGGACCGCAGTGGAATGCGACTCCCAGATATTCTTCATTAACCCATTTATCGCTTGTATGTCGCCGCTTAAATCCGTCAGCGCACATTACTTCTGTTGTTCGCGTTCCAAGAATCGGTTCACGCTGATTTGGGTCTCCGACCACGATATGGGGCCGGTATCCATCACCATTTAGAGCGGGTACGAACGGGCGCGTGTCCGCTAAAAAAGTAACCTCGCAATCAATTAGAGGCTGTTCAAGCGCGCTTACGGGGGCGACCGGATTTTTACTCTTATTCAACCATTCATATATCGCAAAAATCGAGATGCTTGCGCCCAAGCTGATCCAGGCAATCTCAGCAATCAAAGAAAATTTACCCGGAGTTTCTCTACGATGTTGTGGATCTATATAAAAACGCCACCAAGCGTATGCACAGAAAAGAATGAATGGTCCTAAAAAAGACTTCGGAACCTTCTCGATAACGAACTTTCCTGGACCAAACTCCCAAAAGAGACCGACAAAGATTGCGATCAGTAACGGGATGAAAAATAGCCAGTCGGGCAGGGTCATGCGATCTGATTGTCAATTGTGTAGACAGCTCGGCGTCAGTATGAGGCATTTGCTTTTTTAGGCAAGGAATCCTTAAACGACCATTTCGAAATTATCATGTCGTCTGGCGATCCGGAGCGCAAAGAAAATTGCATTTCTAAACGGAAGAATCCCTCAAATGAAACTGAGTCGCCGGCATTAGTAGTCATTTCACCTTCGCCGGAAAAAATTATACTCGGATCGTGAGGTTTATCCACGGGTTTCAAAGTCCCATGCTTCACAAATATTGAATCCTGTTCGCATGGGTGAAAAGAGTTCAGATGTTTTTTCACTCTTTCGACGTAAGACGATTGATATGCCTTCCACGCCTCGTCGGTGAAGTTTGAAGGTTTTCCTCCGATGACAAAATCGCCAAACCTAAGCTCAGCAAGAGAATCTCCGACAGCGCAGACCTTAAGGGTAGAATTCAAGAACTTCTCCAGTCTCGCGGACTCTCGGACGTCCGTTTCAATGTGAGTGAGGAGATTCTTCCGATACTGAGTTGCCTGAAATGCATCGCGGAGCGTGTAGAACGATGATATCCCAAGAACGGATATCACCAAGACAACCGCCGCTACCACGTAGTCTTCCTTTTTAAGCTGAGGCATTAATATTAATTATGTACAGGTTGTTTTAGGACAGATTTGATCACTGTTTTTAACTGGTCTCTTTCAAGCCATACGGCCGCTGACTGAACCCGATGTTTATCGAAGTCAGGCCCATCAATGAAAATTGAAGTTTCACCGTCTCGATGCAGATTGACGGTAACAGGATAGATGCCAAACTTTCCTATCCTCACATCTTCGAACACATCGTCCTTGGTTTCGATCAATTTGAGGCACTCAGCTAATTCTTTCTGAGACGTAAGAATGTCGATGACAGCGCCGCCAAGGGACAAACCTAGTAAAATTTGGCCGTCCTTTTCATCAAGCTGAAAATCAAGCACCTCAGACATAAATTGGATTTTCCTGAATCTTTATCATCACACCAATCCCGATCCTATCAAGATCGCGGGCTGCCGCCAAACTGCACAGAAAATCCTTCAAAACGCGATTAGATATCCATCGGAAATCCACGGGCGCATGAAACCATTGAAAGATGGAGCGATGGAAATTCCTGTTATTGCTGGCTGCGGCCGTGCTTTTTTTGGCCGTTACCATCGAAGCCCGCGCGGGGCAGGCGCCGCCCACGGCTCCCGCGTGGTATGCCCGCGGGCTGCTGTGGGACAGCCTGAACGAAAAATTTCCCGAGGAGCCGGGTGCAAAAATCACCCGTCTGGCCGGGCAGGGCGACCCGTTCGCGGAATTCATCGTCGGCTGGGCGACGTTCAAAGGATATCCCGATCATCAGCCGGACGAGCATCGCGGCATCCGGCTGATACGTGCGTCCGCGCTGCAGGGCTTCGGCGAAGCCCAGTATGTTCTGGGCACGATCTATGCGCGAGGCTTCGGCGTACGCCAGAACTGGCCTGAAGCCTATTTCTGGGACTCGCTGGCGACGAAGTCGCGCTATGTGCGGCCCGTGCCGACCTCCGCCGCGCTCGCGCAAAAGGACGACCTGAAGCACATATCGGACGAACAGAAGAAGACCGTCGATGCGCGGGTCGGGAGATGGCGGCCCCGTCCGCCGCAGCCCGAAATCACAATCGACGGCGTCGACGGCGTGTACAAGAAACGGTTTCTGAACGGCGACGTCAGCGGCGACCAGTACATATCCGAAAACGTGCTGGAGATCGTCAAATACGACGAGAGAGATGCCTATATCCGCAGCCGGCTCGAATTCTACAACGGACACACATGCGCCATCTGGGGCATCGCAAAGCTCGAAGGCCGCGAATTGCTGTACAGCGAATGGCACGACCGCGACCCGTGGACAAAGGACAAGGGCCCGGCGGTCTGCACCCTTCGCATCGGGATCTTCGGCGACAGGCTGATATTCAGCGACGACAACGGGACGTGCTACCACTTCCATTGCGGCATGCGCGGCTGGTTCGGGGAGTCGTACTTCGAGCGTTCCGGCCGGAGAAGAATCCGCTACATGGAACGGCTGCTCGCTTCCAGCGAGTATGCCGAAGCGGTCGAGCAATTTAAGGACGAAGCCGACAAAACTGGTCCGGATTCGCCGTCGTCGATATCCGCACCGAACCATTAGGGCCGTCCACCAAGGGCAGGTCCGGAAATAAAATTACACCGCGCTTCCGTTTCCATGCCGGTCCCGCCGCCCGAATGAAAGGACCTATAATATTGATATTCCTTTAAAATTTAAACATCTAGCCGGCTTCATCCCGCTTTAACGTTTTTCATAGATAATGGTATCGCAGGTATTGGGGAGTTATCAGGGGCAAATGGTCGGCGAAGAACTAGATACAAGCGACAATACCTATCCGGATACCGATCCGCGTCATCCCGGCCACCACTTGCCGCGGCCGAGTGCGCTTGTGCGCGGGGACGGCAGCCTTCAATCGCTCGGGCTCGACGGCGGGGCCGGCGGCTTCGGCAATATCGGGCAGTTGCTCCAGGGATTTATGCAGATGATCATGCAGCTGTTCGGTATGGGCGGCATGAATCTTGCGGCCCACGACCGGCACCAGGCTGACGTAACGGCGCGCCCGCAAGCGCAGGAGGCCCTGCAGAATGTGCGGGACCGGGCGAAAACCGATCCGAACGCCCGGCAGCTCATTGATGACTACAACAAGGCCAATGCCGGCGTTAAAGCCGCGGTCGGCAACGCGGAGCAAAAGCAGAACGCCACCAATTTCCTCGCCCTCCAGTCCGCGGAGATGGACCGCAGCGTCGCGCGCACAAAAATTATCGCTTTCGATGCCAAGGCAAACGGCAACGACGAAATGGCCATGAAAGCCGATCATTGGCGCGTCACCGCGATGGCGGCGAAGGAAAAAATCGAAAATATGCAGAGGCTGCCGCCGGAAAAACGCGACGCCGCGATGGAAAAATTCGCGCAGGAGAAACCCGATTCAGCGCTTTCCCGGGACTGGGAACGGTTCAAAGCCGGCGACCTGAAAAAATGGGAGATGCAGGACACGCAAAAGGTCGATATTTCTGCGGCCGCCCGGGGACCCGACAAGGACGGCGCACCGCGCACGACCGACTCCGTCGCGTCACACTACGGCACGCCGGGCAGCGGTGTCAGGGGCGGTGACAAGCTTGATCTTACAAACCAGTTCACCGTTGCCGTCAACAATACGGGGGCCGGACCGCAGCAGCCTGCGCCGCTCGGACCCGCCGTCGTCCGCAACAACACCCAGACCCTCAGCGCTTAGTGCAATCTGCCACCTTCTGTGACGGGGATTGAAAATTTCCCGCCCGTGCGGCTTGCCCTGTAACTTTGTCCTGCTATCCTGCCACGGGGGCGGGGATGGATAACGGACAACTCATACAGGCGGGATTCTGGCGGCGCGCGGGCGCGCTGCTGATCGACGCCATCATACTCGGCCTCGGGCTGTTCGTGCTGGTGATGGTCCTGCATGTTCCGCATCGCTTGCTCCCGCTGATATTCCACCCCGCCTGCCTGTGCTATTTCGTGCTGCTGGAAAGCGCCACGGCGCGGCGGGCGACGATCGGCAAACGGTGCATGAAAATTTTCACCGCCATGGAAGACGGAAAGCATATGTCGCCGGGTCTCGCGCTGTGGCGCTACGTGACATGGATTTTGCCTCTCGTCCCCGCCATCGCCATCGATTCGACGCCGGCATATGTCGCCATGCTCGACACCATTCACGGATTCAACGCGGCGCACGACCACGCCACGCTGGTCAAATACATGCACGAGCCCGGGATAACGGAAATGATGATGACCTATGTCGCGGCGGGCGCGGGCGGAATGGCGGTCTGGATGCTTTGGTGCATCCCCTCGATGGTTTTCGGCAAGCAGAAAGCCGGCATGCACGATCTCGCGACCGGAACGCGGGTATTCAGGGAATAGCGATCTTCGGAGTTTTCTCACACCGGTTGCGGGAACATCGCCGCCGCCCGCCCGTTGGACAGGGCGAAGGGATTTGATGATCTCTCACGGGATCACCGTTCCCTTCACCTGAAGCGCCTCGGCTAAAACCGCGCTTCAGTTGTTTTCAGGCGCGAAGAGCTTCGCCAGCACCGGCGCCTGCATCTGCAGGAAAGCGCCTGCGTTTGCGGCCTTGCGCGCTTTTCCGGGCACGAACGCCGCGGTCATGTCTGCGCCGATCGTGCTGATGGCGTGCGCGGCCATGACCTCGATCGCCTGCACGGCGGACTTGTATATGGCGCGCTGGACTTCGTTCAGAACGCGGGGGCTGAGACTCGCGCGGTGGAGTGTTTTGCTGGCTCCGCGCAGTGCGTTTATCTGCTTCACCAGCCTGTCGGTCTCCTTGCACTCCTCCTCGGAGAGCCTCAGGATCTGCAGTTTCACCGGCCCGGAAGCTGGGTCATATGCCGCCCGCATGAATGCGTCGGCCATAAACGCGAGGCGCTTCGCCCGTTCGGTTGATATTTTCATGGTCGCTCCTTTTCACAGTTTTCATTATTCAGGAGCGCGCGAGGATGATGGTGCCGGAAGGGGCAAACGAACCTTCAATAAAGCAGCCAAAAACCCGTATTGCGGTCCTGGCTGTTTTTGCAGGTTGCGCGGGAAGATCGACAGTCGCGAAACAGGTTTAAAATCGACTGCCGTATTAGCGCATTGCGTGACAGGAGCCTAACTGCAGATTTTCATTATGTCAATAAAATATTGTGCATTCCGCCCGCGATCGGACGACACGGTGGCGTCAAAATGACGGCGTATTCGACGGCGCGTTCAGAATCTGGATGATCTGCAGGCTGCGTCTTTCACTGTCGGGAAACATCAGGGAAGGGTCTTTTGCCTGCCGTTCGCGCATTCCTTGCAGCGTCGTCTCGGCTTCCTTGAGCGCTTTGCCGTTATCGGCCTGCGGATTGGCCCCGGCCCGGTTGATCAGGTTCAGGACGGCTTCAGGACTCAGGAATTCGCGGGTATTGAGCTGAAGCGCGTGGTCGGGGTTGGCGCCCGCTTCCTTCAGAACCGTCAGGGCATAAGTGTTCCGATTGAATGTGGCCGCGCTCGCCATCGCCTCGTCAAGCTCGGCCTGCGAAAACTGTCCCTGATCCAGAACCTTTTTCAGCAACCGGCTGTCATAAATGCCGTGCTCGTTGTTGTACCAGCCGTCGGCGATGCGCGGCAGCACCGTGCAGTCGCCGGTGTGAGTCGGGAAACCCGCGTCGAGCAGGACATCGGCGATTTCAGGATCGATCACCAGTGCGCTATCCAGCGCCGGGCACGCACCGCGGTTGTTCAGGTCGTAGCCTGCGGCAATGAACTGTTTCACAAGGAAAGTGTTGTGCGTGAATTCCGCGAAGGCGAGCTGAAAGCCTTCTTTCGCGTTCGGATTGGCGTGCAGGACCCGCAGCGCCACCGCGGCCTCCACGCCGTTGCCATGATCCACGGCGTCCTGAAGGATCGCGTCGCGGTGCGTCCCGGCTTCGAAGCCCGCGCCGGCGATGACGACGCCCGCGAATGCCGCTGCTACCCATCCTGCTTTTGTCATCGACTTGCCCCTCTCTGGTTATAAGGGCGGCAGGCTAGTCCATTCTTTTTGTACGGTCAAGTTTATGGATATTGGGGTCAGCCGGGCGCGCGGGCCGTCGGCGGCACGCGCACGGTTTTCTTAAGGTCGCCGTTCTCGTAGAAGGTATCGGAGCCGCTGCCATCCGGATAACGCTCGATCATCGCGGGTGCGCCGATTCGGGTCGGCATGCCCTCGAGCGCCCATATGTCGAGCTTCGTGCCGTCGGCCCATCTTTCAATATCGGCAGCCAAGTCGCCTTCGCGATGGATCAGACCGGCCTTGCACCAATGCTGGATCAGCGAGCCGTCCGCATGGAGCGCGCGGTAGGCGGGCTCGGTGTCGTGGTCGAGCACGCCGCCGTTGTTATCGAGCCATGAACTCAGATCCGCCGGCGACGCATTCCGGTTTAACGCGCGGAAATTCTCCAAATTCTGATGGACCTCGTCGGTCAGGCCGTACCATTTGCTGAACGCCGTGCCCGCCGCGTTGAATTCCAGTTTGAGGTGATGCGTAAGATCCATGATCCGCCCCCGTACATGGTGAATGGTCGCCGTAACGTCCGGACCATGCCGTAATTACGGAAATATTGCAACTTAAATAATTCAGTTATTTAAGCGGATAAAAGCCCGCCACGGCGAACATGAATAAATTCGCGTGGGCTGGCCGCTTACTTCTTGCCCTTCTTCGCGGCGTTGTAGGCGGCGACGTACCGCTCCTTATCCGCCGACGTCCAGCTCGGGTTCACGTTCATGCCCTTGTTCTGCTGCGCGTCGTTCATGCCTTGCTGTTCCATGGACATGCTGTCCTCCTCCTCGCTTTGGGTTGCGCAGGACCAAGCGCGGAGCGGGGCGCGCGGTTCCGGTTTTTCGCACACCGCTTGGGGAACGCTATGTCCAGTCGTCCGTTGGACAGGGCGAAGGGAATTGATTTCTCACGAGATCAAACTCCCTTCACCTGAAGCGCTCCGGCCTCAAAACCGGGCGCTTCTGTTTTTTGCGCCCTTTTCCCGCCTCAACAGAAACGCCGGGCACATAGCCCGTGGGGGTACAGGTAGTCTTCTATCGGGCTTCAAGGCGGTGATTTCCGCGCGGCTACAACGCGCGCGCCGGCGCCATTGCGGCCAAGGCCTGCTGCTCGGTTTCATGGATTCCGAAAACGGAGCGCATCTTTGTCCTTTCAAGGAGATCGCCCATCGCGTTGGGCTGCACCAGACTGACGCTGCCGCCGCTCCGGTTGGCCCGGCTGAAAATGTGGATGAGCGCGCCGAGATAAGGCGGACGCACGTGGGGGCGTATGCTGAGGGCTTCCATGTTGAAGACGAGATTGACCGCGCCCGCATCCATGGCTTGGGCGGCCATCCGGTCGAGGAGGTCCACACCCTTGTCATTTAAGACCGTGCCCTCGCAATCCATGACCACCGTTTTCGGGTCGATTTCCCGCGCTGTGATTCTGAACCCGCGCGACCCCAGCGGCTGGGTTGCCTCAAGCAATTTATCGATCGTATCCAGATAAGCCATCGAACTCTCCTTCAAATTACGGCGCGGGTTGTTGGGGTGAAAGAATGTCGCACAGATCGTGCCACGCGTCCTGCGCGTCCATTTTCGCGCATTGACGCATGTACCAGGGCAAATAAATTATGCCCGCGACGTTGAACAGGAACGCGTTGACGTGACCGACGCGGCGCACCGTAAACTCGTCTTTCAGCGACTGGATGTCCGCCTTCAGGGCTTCGGAATTGGCCGCGAGCTCGTCATCCGACATCCGTTCGTATTTCGCGGCGACCAGCGTGTATTTTTCCCTCAATCTCTCGTAGTCCATCTTTCATCCCGCGTGTTTTTGCTGCATCAAACTATGCGCGGGGACTATTATTATGTCAATTATAATTGCCGTTTAAGTTCAACAACTTCAAACAAATAAAAGTTTTCAGGCAAACAGGCGGAAATTTTCGCGGGCTGTTTTTAACCCCGCGCCGCGCGGGTCAGGAAGCGGTCGAGGGCGTTGGCGAATTCCTGCTTGTCCGACGCGGAAAACGCGGCCGCCCCGCCGGTCTCGATGCCGCTGCCGCGCAAACTGTCCATGAAATCGCGCATGTTGAGCGCCGCGCCGACGGATTCGGCATCATACAGCTTGCCGCGCGGGTCGAGCGCCAGCGCCTTTTTCTCCCGCACCACGCGGGCCGCCAGCGGAATGTCCGCGGTGACGACAAGGTCGCCGGGCGCGCAGTGCTCGACGATATAGGCATCCGCCACGTCCGGCCCGTGTTCGACCTGAACGATTTTTATGAAACTCGAGGACGGCACGTACATGCGCATATTGGCGACCAGGATCGTGTCGACCTTCGCACGCTCCGCCGCGCGGAACAGGATTTCCTTGCAGGGCTTGGGGCAGGCGTCTGCATCGATCCAGATTGTCATTTTATTGGGCGGAGCGGCGAATATTACCCGCCGCAGGACTCGCCGGGCGCGTGGTCGTGGCCGCAGGACGAGGTTTCGGCCTCGGCCTTCTCGACCGCGTGATGGTCGTGGCCGCAGCAGCTGCCGTCTGCCGCGTGCTCATGATGGTGGTGATGCGGCGTCAGGAAGGTAAAGCTTCCGCCGGTGCCGAACGGCATGATCGAGGACCCGAGCAGCGATTTTTTCCAGTT
>DATJGZ010000217.1:0-4110 GCA_035494535.1 Patescibacteria group bacterium
ATGATGTCCTCGGCCGACATGTGCTTGGCCGAGGCGCTGGCCGCCGCGCTCAGGAAGTTGACCATCTCCTTCCAGTGGATCGGTTCCTTCCGCTCTAGCGAAATGCGCGATACGCCGAGCTCGTCGGCGAAGAATTCGAACGGATTTCCGCTCGTACGCATGGCGAAGACATGTTCGATGAATTGCTCCAGCGACATGTCCTTTATTAGCTCGTAAAATGCCGGGTCCTTTTCCTGCATCGGCTCTCGGAAGACCTTGTCGAACATGAAGTCGAGCGAGACGAAGCCGTCGTTCTCGGCCCGGTGCTGCGCCAGAGCCTCGTCCGAAACGAACAGGTCGCGCGTCACCCGGGGATGGTCGAAGTGGAAGCGGATGCAGGGCAGCAGGCCGCGGCGGGAATGCATGACGACCTTGAAATCCTCGGTCCCTTCGTTCGGGAGATAGGACAGCTCGCCGCCCTCGTCCCGCTCGAACCGGCCATGCGTGCGCGCCAGCGTCTTGATGGCGTCGATGGCGGTCAGGGAGCTGCCGCGCAGGCCGACATGATGATTGAAGACATCCTTGAGCTTCTTCGGCGGATAGGGCGAGTCGAAATAGCCTTCGATCTCGTTCTCGTGGCGCTTGGGCCAGGCGTGGCCGATGGCGATGATCAGCTTGTCGAACACTTCCTCGACGTCGCCGTACTGAACCTTGACGCCGCCGTGGTCGGGGAGGTCTTGGACGTCGGCCACGCGGGTATAGGGGTGGAGATTGACGGTCAGGCCCCGTTCTTGCGCAATCCGGGTAAGCTGGCTGAACTGATCTTCGAGATACTGGCCGAAGAGTAGGCGGGGCAGCGCCGCCTGCTCGTTCACGTTCCCGGGATCAATGTCATAGGGAGCGAGAACTTCATGAGGCTGGCGCCGGAGCCAGCCGACAACGGATTCGACGACGTCAGGAATTTCTTCGCAGGACAGGTTGGTGATGTGCTCGGGATCCGCGCCTTCTTCGCTGTAGGGCATGCCGGTGCCGAACGTGCCCTTGGTTTCGAAGATGTCGAGTGTGGCGGTCGGATTGTTGCGCTCGACGAACTCCTTCAGGATGAAGAGGGCGCTGGGCCCTCCGCCTATGACAGCAATTCGATCTGTGTTTTGAAGCGCGTTCGTTTCCTGAGTCATCTCAACTGTATGGTCACCTCATACGGGCCCAATAGGCCGTTTGTCCCCGCACATGCGCAGGGGGTTGTTGGGGTTGGTACAAAGCATAGTATTCATAATCTTCAGTCTTCTCTTTGAATCGGAAGGCGAAACATATTCCACAGAAACTTTATTACGTCAACAAAAAGTTAAGATAATCGTGAGGAAAATGCGCTGCGCCGCAGTACCTCGCCGGCGGGACTTTTCTATCTCCGGATATGAAACCAGCGGTCGCCGCCGCGCGGCGCCACCTTGATCAACAATGGGGGAATCACCGAATGACTCTCCGCGCGTTTTTCCGGACGGAAATTCCCGCTGCGTTTTTCCGCGACGAAGAGCCGCCGCGCGCGCTGATGATGAAGTTTCCGTCCGTCATAGTCCCAGCAAAACTCCCAACAAAATAAAGTGATAAAAATGCCGTAACAGATCATGACCTTCCTGCCAAGAAAAAATATCGCCCGGACGAAAATTTTTCACCGGGCGATCGCCTGAAAGAAAAACCGATACGACAGACGTGCGTCAGCCGGTGTCCTCCTGAATGATGATGCCGACCGATTTGGCGATCTCCATCAGCCCGCCCGTGCCGAGCGTGGCGAGGCCCTCGCAGAACCATTTGGGGCCCTCGCGGATGAGCGAGAAGGGGATAATGCTGTTGTGATTCCTGATTTCGTCGTCGGCGAAGGTCATGCGCAGGACCTCGAAATTGTCCTCCTTGTTGACGATGCGGACGTACAGGCTCGCCACGCCGCCGAAATGCAGGCCGTCGCGCTTCTCATCATAAATCGTAATTGCGCAGTTCATGCGCATGATGTCGAAGGGCAGGCCGTTGAAATCGATGAAAATCGTCTCGTTGTCGCCGTCGCCCATGCCGGCCCGGTTGTCGCCGAGGTGCTTGACCGCGCCGTCAACGGCGCGTTGCTGGTTGTAGAACAGGAAATCGCCGTCGGCCCGGGTCTGGCCGTTCTTGTCGAGGAGGAACAGGCTCATGTCGACGTCGACGCGGGCCTCCTCGCTCGGGGGCTGGGACCAGCCGCAGGCGATATAGATTGCCTTGAGGGACGGCACCTTGTGGATCAGGTCGATATAATCGCCCTTTTTGAGCTTGTTCTTTGTGTCGTCGAACACGTGCTTGGCGACGTCCGCCGGCACTTCGGTGCCGTCGGCCAGCCGGCGCATTTGCGGCTTGGGCTCCTCCTTCTCCCCGACTTTGGGCATGAAGTCGATCGGCACGTCGCCGCCCATCACTTTCGCCTGTGCCGCCGTCGGCGCCGCCACAGGAGGCAGTTCCGAAGGCGGAATGGGTGCTGCGGGCGCCGCGCCGCCGCCGCCCGCGCCGATGTCGATCGGCATCAGCTCGTCGCTCTCCTCGGTGAAGCGGCTCAGCGCCTCTTCTTCCGCGTTTGCCGGGCCGGCCGGTGCGCCGGGCGCTGGCGCCGCTCCCGGTTCGGGCGGAAAGCCGCCGGCTGGCGCCGGATTGGCTGCCCCGCGCGGCCGGCGCTGCGGTTGCTTTTCCTCGACGACCGACGTCAGAGCGCCCATGTCGTCCATGTCGCTCAGGGATTTTTCCTTTTTGACGTTCGGATCCTCGCGGAAATTGCCGAGGTCGCCCATGTCGTCGGAATTGCTCATACCCGCTTCTCCTGTTTGCTGCCCTCGGTCCACTGGATGCCGTACCCGAAAGCGCGGTCCATTTCAGCGTGTCCGGGGAAATATTCGGTGTAATTAATGACCTTTATGCCGTTATTGCTGTTTTCAAGCCCGGCGATGGCCGCGACCGACAGCGTCGAATCGTGCAGGCCGGGGAAGGCGGTGATCTGCTCCTCGCCCGGGATCGTAATGCCGATGCGCGGCCGCACCTGATCCCACGCAACGGACTCGCCGTATATATAGACGTAAATCAGCATCCGCTTGATCTCGGGCCATTTGCCGCCATTGATCAGGATAAACTCGCCGTCTTCGAGCCGGCGGCCCTTGCGCGCGTCTTCCGACAGCTTTATCCACGGCGCGCGGTTATAATCCCCGAACATGTCGCCAAAGGCCTGAATGGCGCCGCGCTCGCCGTTTTTCAGTTCATACAGGCACCCCAAATCGAGATCGACCTTGCGCTCGGTGAATTTATGCAGCAGGTGGGCGAAAAAGCCCTTGGTCTCCGCGCTGACGTTGTCCCACGCCGCGCCGACGCGGATTTCACCGAAGCCGCCGGGCAGCGGATTGACGATCTTGAAATCCCCCGTCCGGGCGAGCTCGGCGCTGCGGATTTCGCCCTCCGTGCTCGTGCCGGCGGCGCCGATGGCGTCGCCGTGGCCCGAGAACTTCGAGCGGTCGCGGCTGGCCTCCTCGAGCGAGTCGGATGAGAGCTTGTTGCGCGGAATATCGTCAGCCATCTGTTTTTTCCCGCAAACAGGATACCACTTCGCCGCGCAGGGTTCTAGGCCTTGATTTCACTGGATTATCCATTGTCCTTCAGTTCGTTTGCCGGATTTTGCGCCTTCACCGCGGCCGCGGAAAGCACGGTTAAATTTTTGAATAGTCCGTCCCCGCTTTTTTTCCTGTTTCTTTCTCCAACCGCTTGTTCCGGCGCAAAACCTGAATAGTTCGTTTTCGGGACATAATCCCGTTTGATAATAGCCCGGCGAAAATTCTGTTCAGTCTGTTCGTCAGAATTTAAAAAATCGACCCTAGCGGTTTTGTTTTTCCGGTTGCTGACGCGCATTTGCAAAACTCCTTCCGCCGGAAGTTCGCGGCGCCTCCGGGTTTGCCGCTCTTGCCGAAGCGGCGTAAAATGGATTCAATCCACCATACCACAAAATAGGAAAAAAGTCATATTTTGTTCCGATTAAAACCTCAGCCGGAAAAATCCTTTTCGCATTCCGCACACGCTGTGCGATAATTTAGATGACGGCCTTTCCCGGGCCTGTAACCGAGCGTACACATG
>DATJGZ010000218.1:0-7306 GCA_035494535.1 Patescibacteria group bacterium
ATCAGCTTCGACAAAACGGGGCGTTTTTTCGTGCGCAGGATATCGGTCATTTTTTCGATTTCCGCGATGCCGACCGGTTTTGCGTTGTATTCCAGCGGCGCACCGATCACGCCCGTGTCGAGCGCCGGCGATTCGAGAAAAACGCCGGTCTTTGCATCGGTAAAGCCGGTAAAAAGCAGCGAGGTTGCGGGCGGCGCGGGAAGGCTAAAGTAAAGCTCGATGGTGCTGCGCTTGGTTATGCGCGTCTGCATCAGGAAACGCAGATCGTCGCCGTGCGTGCGGACTGTTTTCTCGGTGCCGTTGACCAGATCGTACAGATCCGGACGGATCGTCCGCAATGCATCAACGACCGCGCGCCTCACGATGTCCGGCGCGTTCGGCGCCTTTGCAAAATCAGCGGGCACGCCCGCGAGCGCGTAGCGGTTCCACCAGCCGGTGCCTTCATCCGTAATCCTGATTTTGCCCGGTGCGAGCGCGGGCGTAAGCACAAGATAGACAGCCGCCCACGGGCCGCAGCTGTAGTTCTCTCCGTTCAGCCACCACATCATGCGCCGGGTGAAGGTTTTAGCTTCTTCATGCCCGTCGAGATCGCTTATGGCTTTAAGCGGCGGCAGCGTCGCATCCGGGCTGAAGAAAAGCCGGATTTCATTGATCCGCGAAGGCTTGCCGTCCTGGGTCATGAAGGGATTCTAGAGCGGCCTGACGATCATTGGCAAGCTGCCCGATTTATTCCGGCTCCTCGTCAAGCAGGGCGTTGAGATGCTCAAGACCTTCGGGCACCTTGGCATCCATGAGGGCTTGTATCTGCTCCTCGGAAAGCTCCGACATCTTGAGGGCCCGCCGCGGTTCGCGACACGCCGACACATAGCACTCCTCCAGCGACAGATACAGGCACCGTCCGTCGGGAAGCATGATCTTAAGCGTCTCGAACGTCATTTCGTCGAGGATTTTATGGAGGTCGGTCCGAAATTCCTCGAAGGTGATGGAATTCATGGAATGTTCATGCGCTCGCCGCGGCGCATGGCCTTGTATTCGGCGTCGGAGATCAGGACGAGCCGCCGGCCGTCAGGCATAATGATCGTCAGGGGATCGAGCTGCACGCCGTCGATGGCGTGCTCGAAGTTCTGTGCGAATTCCTGTTCCGTCATTTCCTGCACGGATTATACCTCATTACGCGATCTGAACGATGCGGCATTTCTGGCACAAGGGATAGCTCGCGATGAAATCCTTCAGCGCGTCTCTCATACCGGCGAACGAACCACCGTAGATATACAGCGCGGTCTCGCGCGGACCTTGCCAATTCGACAGAATGCGGCCCTTCGCGCCGAGTAAGCGCGTGAATTCGCTAATGACGAAATTGATGTCTGACTTCGCATAGACCTCGTCGGGCAGGTCCGTGCCATTGAGATAGACCGCGAGACCCTCGGCTTTGCCGATCTGCAGCACCTTGTCCGACTTCGCCACGGTCAGGCGCGAACCCTTGGGCGCGCCAAGGCCTTCGAGCGTGGCGGCAACGAAGCGCAGGTTGTCATCGTTGATTTCCGGTACGCTGATCTCGATATCGCAATGTGCAATCTCGCCGCTGTTGTCCAGCAGCGTGCCGCCACCCGTGACCTCGCCGCGGCCGGCTTTTTTCAGGGCGGCGTCCAGGGGGTCCTCGAAGATGTCGCCGCGATGGATGGGCTGCAACTTGGCATTGATTTGCGCGATGATCATTCCTCTTCCTCCTCAGGCGTTGTTTCAGGAGCCGCGCCGGGCTTGCGGCGCAGAACGGCGGCAAAAAACCCGTCGGTGTTGTGGAGTTTCGGTGTCAGGCGCATGAAATTCCCTTCGCACGGGGCGGGCGCGTTCGCGGGCCACGCTTCGTTCACCGGCATGATCTCGAATTCCGGATGGCGATCGAGAAATGCCGCGACTTGTTTCTCGTTCTCTTCCGGCAGCAGGGAACATGTGGCGTAGACGAAGCGTCCGCCCGGCTTCACCGCTTTTGCGACCTTGTCGAGAATCTCGGCCTGCGTTTGCAATAACTCATCAAGCTTGGGACCGTACGCTTTCCAGCGCGTGTCGGGGTTGCGCCGCCATGTGCCCGAGCCCGAGCACGGCACGTCGGCGAGCACGACGTCGAACGTGCCTTTCTGCCGCCGCAGCCATTTACGATTCTTTTCGTCGGAGAGCGGCCGGACCTCGATAATGTCGTGCACGCCGGCACGGCGGAAACGCGGCCGCGCGCGCTCCAATCTACCCTTTTCGGTGTCGGTCGCGACGATACGGCCCTTGTTGTTCATGGAGGCTGCGAGCGCCAGCGTCTTGCCGCCGGCGCCGGCGCAATAATCGAGCACCTGCATGCCGGGCTTCGCGTCGCAGAGCGTGGCCACGAGCTGTGAGCCCTCGTCCTGGATCTCGACCCAGCCTTTGGTGAACGCTTTCGTTTTCGAGAGGAACGCCTTGCCCTGCACGCGCAGGCCGAAGGGCGCAAAATTTGAAGTTTCCGTTTTCACGCCGTCCTTCGCCAGCGATTTCTTCACTTCATCACGCGCGGGCGCGCGCAGCGCATTGATGCGCAGATCAAGCGGCGCCGAGTCCATCATCGCCTCCATCTCCGGCACGAAGTCGCCGCCGAAGCGCTCACGCAGCGCGCGTTCGTATTCCGGCGGGCATTCGACGCGCACGGGGTCAGGCATGTCGGCCGCTATTAATCCACCCAATGGCAGGGCGGCGACGAATTTCTTATCTTCGTCCGTCAAAACTGACGGAGCGTGCTGCGAGCCGTCAAACAGCGCGGCGATTTGGTCGGCGGTCTTGCCCTCGCCCAGCACCAGCCACGCCAGCACACGTGCGCGCGGCGAATCCGGGGTCGATTTCTTCTCCAGCCACCAGCCCAGCCGCGCGCGGGCGCGGGCGATGTTATAGGTGCGCTCGGCAATCTCCGCCCGGTCCTTGGAGCCGATGTAGCGGCGGGCCCGCATATAGTCGCCCGTGGTCGCGTCCATAGGGACGCGGCTGGCGGCGATTTTCTCGAGCAGGTCGATGGTGGACTGGATGCGGGCGCCGGGTTTCATGGCCATTTCCTACAGGATCGGCCGGGGACGGGCAACAAAGTAAAACGCCCGCTGCACGGCGGGCGTTCCAAGGAGCTCTGATTGTCTGTAAATCACGCCATAGCCATAGCCGGTGTCAGAACCGGCAAATTGAGATCGGGTTTGATCTTCTTGAGCGCCCCGGCCACGTCGCCATACGTCGATAGTGCTTCGTTAATCCGCTCCGGCGTTAGGAAGTTCATCGCCTTTTCCGAATAATCGCCAACAGCCTTCCACATGCTCGGCAGGTATTGAGCGGCCTTGGGAAGCCCCTCGATCTTGTAGCCGCCACGGACTTTGTTCGCCACGAAGTTGAGGCCCTTACCGCTCTGGTCGCAAAGATATGCCAATGCCTTGCCGACCGCAGGGCCGCCGAGCTTTTCGGGCAATAAGTGTCCGGCCTTGTCGAAGACATGACCCAGCAGACGCATCTGCTGTCCGCCCGAGCCGATATATTCCCCCGCATGCACGCGGAGCATTGGAATCGCCTTTTCCTTGAAGCTCTTGTTCTGCCATTCGTTTTGTGCGTTTTCCATGATCCGTTCAACCCTGTTTTGCTGCGTTAGTTTCACATAATATACCGGAAAAGGCTACAGATTGCAAGGATATGGCAAAGAAAAACCCCTGCCCGAAGGCAGGGGTTTTGACTTCAAAGATCGCTTACTGAGCGGCCGGGGCCGGAGCTTCGCCGGCGGGCTTCTCGTCAGAGCCGGCGGCCGGAGCCGTATCGGCCGGTTTTTCTTCCGTGGTGGCGTCGAGGCCGGCAACGACCTTGCCGTCCTTGACGGTCAGGGTCTTGCCATCGGCGGTGAGCTTGTCGCCATCGGTGGCGGCGACGTTCTTGCCGCTGGCATCCGTGGTCCAGGCCATTTGCTTGTCGTCAACCGTCAGGGTTGAGCCGTCCTTCAGCGTGAATTGCTGGGTGGCAGCCTTGACGTCAGCGGTCGCTTTCGCGTCGGTCGTCACGGCGGCTTCAGTTTTGACGGCCGCGCCGGCATCGGCAGCCGGTTTGCTGTCGGCGGCGTAGGCTTGCGACGCGACGGCCAGCAGGCCGGCGGCGATAAGTGCGAGTGTGCGTTTCATTATGTTGCTCTCCGTTGAAAAAGTGCGGGCCGATCACCATGCCAGCCCAATGCTCATTTAGATAATCGGCTATGCCCGCTTTAGCAAGAGAAAAGTTCTTTCTTTTCAATGCCTTGAAAATGACACAATTGCTTTGACGTAATCTAATTTCGGAGCGGATCCGTGTTCCTCCAGCCGAAGCATAATTCCGTACGCGTACTGCCGGCGATTTCAATCTCCTTTTTGCCGCAGCGCTGACCGCCGAGCGCCTTGTAAAAGCCGATGGCGCGTTCATTGCCCTCGAGCACCCACAGGCACATCGATTTGTGTTTTTGAGAAGCGAGTCCTTCGGCGGCGGCACGCATGAGCGCGCGACCGAGACCTTTACGCCAGTAAGGTGCGAGGATGTAGATCGCATAAATTTCGCCAGTGTAAAGCGGGCGTATGGCCGACTGTCCGGGCAGCGGCGTACGCAGCTTGCCGAAGTTCACGAACCCGGCGGGCTTATTTCCCGCATCGAATGCCATCAGCACGGGGCCGTGCGTTTCTTTGAGCCACTGCGTCCATTTCTCGGCGCGGTCATTTTCATCGAGGCTGTCGAGGAATGACTGATCGATCAGCCCGCCATAAGCATCGCGCCAACCCTGCACATGCAGATGCGCAAGATTTTTTTCATCGCCGGCGATAGCCTGTCGAATGTTCCAGGTTTCGGTCATTGTTTCTTCGCCTGCTGGCGCTCCTCAAGCGCGAGGTCGATGGCATGCAGCATGTTGACCGTACCCTGCATGACGCCCCTGCCGTGCGACCAGATGTAATCGCCCGCATCGATGAATGACGCGCCATTCTGCACGTAATAAGCCACGTAATCATTGGTCAAGGGCCCTTCGACCAGCGCCGGCTTGTCCGACAACATGGACCAGAAGCGCAAGGCCTCGGGCCCCGGCATTTTTCCTTCGCCGGAACTGAAGGTGACAAAGTCGGCCGCCGCGTCGTGGGCCTGCGCCGCGAGATCAGGGGAGAGGCCGCAGGCGAGGCCCACAATTCCGTCTTCGCCAAAAATTCTCCGAGCCGCGGCAATATCCGCGGGCGCGGCGACGAGCACGCCGTCTGCGCCCAATTCCTTCGCCGCCTGCGCATCGCCGCGGAAGATGCAGGCCATGCCATTGGCCTGCGCGAACTCGTAGAGTGCCTGCGCCTTCTCGCGAAACTCGGGATCGCCGGCGGGGCCGCGCACCTCGAAGGCATGCATATTGCGCTCGTACTTTGAGCCGTTGATAACGAAGAAAACCTGCTTCAGGTCGCGCACAAGCTCGGCCATCGCGAGGTCGGGCCCGACCTTGATCCACAGGCCGACCTGCGCGGCGCCCTTCTTCTGATCTTTCTCAGCCATTTGAAAATAATTGGAAAATTGTATCTGTCGTTAAACCGTTTCCTTGATAATTCAAACCGATATTTTTTCCAATTTTTATCTTGCGCTCCATTAATTAATATGTATAATGCTGACATTATGAAAAATAGAGGGGATTAATGTCATGGCTATAAGAGAACAGTTAAAAGTAGCGACCACCGATCCGACGACGACTGCAACGTTTCTGGAAGCCGAGGACTACGCGAAAGCACTCGCAGACGAACTGAAGGCGCTGGGCTTCAAAGAAGGCGAACCCGCAGATGATCTGGAGCATCCCACGGATTTCCTGAACACGGCGGTCGACCGCCACTGCCAAACCTACAGTCTGCATATAATGGGCAACACGACGAAAACTCTCGATGAATATCCGAGGCGACACGCCGCTTTCGCCGGAAACGTATTAAACATCTCGATCCACCGCGACCAAACGACCGGCAAAACCAATATCAAATTATCCGACGGGTTCGGCAGAGTGCCGTACGGCGACTCGAAAATCAATCACAGCGACAATAGCGGTCGTGAATTCGATTGGACTTCCAAGGAAGTCGTAGAAAAAATCATCGGCGATTGGGTATTGAACAACGGCAGTCCGAAGCTCGTACGCGCACTGGCACCGCCGCCCCCAACACCACAGCCTCATTTGCGCCTATCCGGCACCTGATGCGCAGGAGATTTTCATGACCTTGAGAAACGCCGCCGAACAATTCTTTGACGATCCGGAGAAACCGTCAGTTTCACAGCAAATAGCATACTTCGAGTCGCTGCGAACCGAGCTTAAGTCGCTCGGTTTTTCGGAACCGGTCGCCGATGGAGAACCCGTAATTTCAGACAGGGTCGAGGCGATGATCGAGAGAAAACAAATCCGGCTGCTGGGAAAGACCGTGGCCGGCATCGGAGGCTATTGGTCGGGCGCCCTGCTTGACATTTCGCTGAAGAAATCTCCGGGGGGAAATATTTCGATCGTGCTTCATTCGGATTCAGGAAGTGCACACGTGTCCGAAGAATTCCCGCAAGGCATAACCGCGTCAGGCCGGTACCTCGCTAGTATGAGTCCCACAAAGGCTAATGACGAACAAATTGAATTCAAATGGAGTGAACGCGAGATGGCGGAGCGCACCATCGCGACGTGGGTTATTCAGAACGCCGATGTAAAAATCGCGAATCAGCTTCGACCGGTCGAAATGCCGAAGCCGGACCTCCGCAGGGCGGCGGACAAACAGCCCGGCTGACAATCATACTTCCATCCGGTAATTCGGCGCCTGCGTGATCGGCACGTCGTGGACGCTAGAGGATGCGCCCCATCTTTTTGACATTTTTATTGACGGCGCATCTTTTATTATGTTAACAAAATCCAGTTTTAGAAAACCATTTTAGCGGTCAGGAGAATGTCAATGGGCGTTTCCTACAGCGGCGCATTAGCAACAACCTTCATCGCGGCAACCGGCATCAGTTATGGGTTTGATTTTGTGCCGTCGCACGACCCGCTCGTCAAATTGGCTGCATCCTGCGCAATAGCCGCCGCTTCAACCGTGACCGCATTTGCCGCGGCAAAACTGGTAAGAAACAATCTGTTCGCATTTATTATCGGGGCAGGTCTCGGATTTTTCGGCGCTGAACATGTCGCCGGCGACATCGTGAAAACTCACTATCCTGATGGAGCACCCCATGCGCAGATCGAGCAGGTGATGCCCGCCCCCGCGCTTAATGCACCGAAGCTAAATTCCTAGTCCTCCGTCCGGTAATTCGGCGCTTCCTGCGT
>DATJGZ010000219.1:0-12976 GCA_035494535.1 Patescibacteria group bacterium
GTCCATCGTCCTCTTCAAAAATCTGTGAAAACCCGGCGCGGACGTATTAACAGGATCGAGTAGCATGACGTCGTTGCCGAACAGATAACGCGGCTTCGTCTGGTACATACTGGTCCTGGGAATGGCCGGCATGAGCGCAAAGTCGATCCCGCAGTCACGCAAGAGCTTGATCAGGCGATCCCGCCGATCGTCCCGGAAACTGTCCAAGCAGACGATGTAGAACAACTGCGGATGCCGCAGGATGAAATCCTCGTGCGTGTCCGAGTCCGGCAGGATGTCGATATCTCGGTAGCCCGCAGGAAGTTCTTCGCGATCGAACTTTGCGGCCTCCTTATCGCGCAGTAATATAGCCTGAACCGAGAGTCCCAGCCCGACGTCGGCGGCAAGCGCGTAAAGACTGTCTGTCGCCATGTCGGATCCGGCCACAATGACCGCCGGACGCGTCCACCCGGCCGAGCGGCATTTGAACTCGTTCAGGAAGACGCGGGCTGTCACAATCGTAAAAAAAGCCAGAAGCCAGGTCCCGATAATTAAGATTGCCGGATACTCCAGCTGGAATGCATAGTTTGCAAAGACATCAACGACGGCTGCAAAGCACAGGATTTTTCCAATCTGCTGAAGCTGGCTCCACCAGGGAATCCGCCTGCTGTAATGGTCGTTGCCGTATAGAAAAAATAACGCCGCCAGCGACAGGCATGAATAAAGAGCCGGCCGGATTCGGATCGCGACATCTAACTCGTTTGTCGGCAAAGTCAGTCCGAAGATACTTGTCGCCAGCCAGAGGGAAAGCTGGTACGCGCCCGCAAGCGCAAGCAAGTCAAATAGAAAAACCAGGAAAAACGTGCGCTTTTCCCGAGCCGGTATGTCCCGGGACAGGGAAGGGATGTCATCAAGTTCCTGAGCGAACGTCATCGGTAGCCTCTCGAAATTAGGATTGCAACGTCAAAGTCATTTCTTCGGCTACGCTGTCGATAGCGCTAGAAATGCGCATCGCGCCAGAAATACCGCATTGCCGATGACATAGCGTTTGAACAGCCGTTTTGGTTCCTGCGCCAGTCGGTATAACCATTCAATTCCCAGCTGGCGGAATATCAACGGCGCGCGTTTTACCTTTCCACCCATAAAATCCAGTATCGCCCCACCGCAGACGATTAGGCACGGATAGCAAAGGTTCCGGGCGAGCAGCGCGGCGACGCGTTCCTGCTTGGGCATCCCCATGGCGAGAATAATGAGCGAGGGCTTACGCTCCCGAAGCGCCTTAAGGTACTCCTCATCGTCATGATAGCCATCCATTAGAAGGACGGGTTTGACGCCGCTTTTTTCAAATACGCCGGCGGATCGTTCCAGATACAAGTCCGTCGTCCCCAGCAGTGCGGCGTTTTGGCCGCTATACAACTTGACGATGCGGGGGATTAAATCTGTGCCGTTCAAATTCAGGCCCGGATCTGCGCCGAGCACCTTATACAGAATTTTCATGCCGGAGCCGTCGCGAAAGACAAAATCCGAATCCAGCAAATATTGAAGAAAATTTTTGTTTCTATAGCAGAGGTTGAAGCCGTGTGCGTTGACAAACGCAACCCTGGTCGGTTTCCGCAGTCTTGCCGGTTCTATTAGCGCGAAAAGTTTCGACAGCTCTCTTTCATTGGGCACGAGCTTAACGCGGCCGAGCAGAAGGCTGGCGCCAGGCACTCTTTGCGCCTCGTGGGGAGCAAAACTATATGTAGTCGATGTCGCCATTGTCTGTCCTTTCACGTTGCCGAGGGCAAACGACGAAACCGCATTTTGTGTTCACCCCGTTAAAAAATATTTTGCGAAATCTCGATTTTCAGTGAATCAAAGGAACCTGATCCGCTGGTGAATCGTATTAGAACGAGGTGAAAATGGCGGGCTCGGATTTGAGCATCATCGTCGCAATGGCTGGGAGCAAATAGGTGGCAGACTGGGCATTCAGAAATTATCTTTGTTACGCTGCCGTTACGGCTTATGCCTTGCTCGCTATCCCCGGGACCGCGCACAGCGCGCCATTTTGCGTAGAAGGGGACGGAATTCCGCAGCAATGCGTGTACTACGACACCAAGCAATGCTGGCAGGATGCAAATAGGCAGAAAGCGCGCTGTTCGGTCAATATTGCCGAGTTAAATCTTTCAGAAGCAGACAATTCCATTTGCATGGTCGACTCTGCCAGGATGCCGGTTTGCGGCTATCAAAATCTTGATAACTGCCAGGCCGAAGCAAGAAAGCAGAACGCCGTATGCTTCCAGAATGACGGGGTCGTTGCGTCCGATGATCCCTATCGCCTTGAACGGACGCCTTATCGTTAAAAAACCTACCAATCAATGTCGGAGCTCAAAGAGATGATATCAAAACGTGCGAACTGGGGTTGCATTATGGCTTCCTTATTGCTGCTGGTAGCGCCCTTGCTGGGTGGCTGCGCCTCCTCCTCACCGCGGACGGACATTCCCGTTGCAACTGCCGGATCCGCACCGGTTGCGGCTCTGGCTCCCCATCTGGAGCCGTACCGACTTCAGGTGGGCGATACGGTCCAGATCAAGATGCTGCTCAATCCCGAGCTCGACGAGGACGTACAGGTCCGGCCCGACGGCATGGTGTCGACCTCAGTTGCGCAAGACATTCCCGCTTACGGGAAAACGGCCGGCGAGCTGCAACAGGGCCTGACAAAGGCATACAGGAAATACCTGAAGAGCCCGGAAATGACGGTGGTCGTAAAATCATTCGCGCCGTCAAAAGTATACGTTATGGGCGAGGTATCCACCCCCGGCGAGATGGTTTCAGTCGGGCCAAATATGACCCTTATGCAGGCGCTGGCCCGGGCCGGTGGCATTAAAAATTCCGGCGATGAAAGGAACGTCCTGATTTACCGTCGCGGCGCCGGCGAGAAGCCGCAGGTATTTCGCGTCGATTATGAAACGCTGACAAAAGGAAACGATCCGACCAGCGACGTCCGTCTGGCTTCGTATGACGTCGTTTTCGTGCCTCGCACCGCCGTTGCAGACGCTTACAAGAACTATCAGCAAAGCGTCCAGCAGTTCCTGCCCGCCAGCATAGGTCTGGGCATACCGGGCATACCATAACAGGAGAATATCAATGGATAACGATAATCCCATGAGAAGATTTTTAATAGGCTTCTTCCGCCAGGGTTTCACGTTCGTGCTGGTAGCCATTCTCGTCGGCGGGCTGGGCGTCGCGTACCTGATAGTGACCAAGCCGGTGTACGAGGTACACAGCAGCATGCTTGTGAAATTCGGCAAGGATGCACGCTCCGATGGCGATATCAGCGACACTACAGATTATGCCCAGGCCGATTATCACGCCCGGCAGGAAATTATCCAGTCATATATAAAAATCATGTTGAGCCGTGACCTCTTACGTGGCCTGGTGAACAAGTTCGGTGCATCGAAGTTATATCCCGACCTGAAGCTCAAGCCGAATGACAAGACGCCTATTAGCGAGGTGGTTGTCGACAAACTTTTGGGAGGAGATCTGAAGGTTACTAACGACGAGAGCCACGTCATTGAAATCTCAGTCCGTAACCATGACCCGCGTATCGCGATGGAAATCTCAACCTTCGTCATGGACGCGTTCGTCCGCGAACGAACTGAGATATACAATACGCCGCAGACTGATTTTCTTCAGCAGCAAATCGACGAGGCCCGTCGGAAACTCGACGTCTCGCAAAAGGACCTCCAGGCCTTCAAGCAGCAGGCAGGAATATCTGCGATTGACGAAGAATTGTCGCAATTGCTCAAGGAAAAAGGCGATCTGACAGCGCTCGCTTATACAGCGATCACGGACGCGCAAAAGCGGCTGGCTGACTTGCAGGAGAAGCAGGCGGAGATGCAGGCGACCTATCGGGATGATAGCCCGATGCTCCAGCGGCTCCATGAGACTCTCGCGGTCGCGCAGGATGATCTCAAGAAAAGAAAAAACGATCTTAATGCACCCGACGGGAACGGCAGTTCATTGGCGGCAAAGCTTGCGAGCGTCGATAAACGCATCTCGTATCTCGAATTGCAAAGAGGCAAATTCAACGAACTCCAGCAGCAGGTGACGATCGACCGGGATAATTATCTCATATACCTGAAGCGCGGAGAGGAAGCCCGCATCAATAATCTTCTGAACAAGGAGAACATCACCAGCATCGACGTCATGGATCACCCCGCATTGCCGGCAAGTCCAGTCAAGCCGAAGAAGTTAATCGTCATCGCGCTGACATTTTTGGCTGCTATGTTCGCGGCGGCCGGTACGGCGCTTTCGAAGGAATTACTCGATGACCGGTTGACGTCTCCGGAAAAGGTGTATGAGGCGTTAGGTGTGCCCGTTCTCGCTAGCTTCGAATAGGAGGATTTCAGATGCAAAAAAATAATCTGGCTGCGATTGCGCCCGATATTGCACCCAAGCGGGAGGACCAATTGGTGGTGGCGTTGACGGCCAAGCCCCCCGCCGAGGTCGAAGACATCCTTGCAAGATCGCCTCCCAATAAGGGGTATGGTTTCTCGGGCGTTGTCCGGCACTCGCAAGCTGTGGCCGAAAATGCCGCAATATTGTTTACCAGCGCTTATGTCCGCGAGGGAGCGCCGGGTCTTGCGTTTCGAACAGCGCGGCTGGCTGCCATTCAGACCGAGGGAAAGGTTCTCTATATCCACGCATCGGAGCGTGTCCCCAATTTCTTCAGAGATATTAAGAACGGTATTCCGATTTCACTGCAAGATTTCGTCAATAAGAAGGATAGAAGAAACGTCGTCCCCTTTGTTGTTCTAAAGGATTCCGGATTGGTTTGCGCCCACTTTGGCGGGACCTCGGAAAGCGTGAAGAAAGAAACATTGCAGGCTTTAGTGGCCTCGGTGCAAAAGTGTTTTCAATTCATAGTTATCGGGGGCGACAATCTGCTTGATGACGGCACATCCGCCGCATTTTCACAGCTGGTGGACGGGGTCATCCTGGTCGCGGATGCGCAGAAAACCCGGGCCCCGGTTGCACGAAAGCTTAAACGCGCAGTCGAGGAGAACGGGGGCAAAGTAATCGGCGCCATTCTAAACCGCCGCAAATATTACATTCCCGGCTGGATCTATCGGTCGTTGTACGGGGGCGGGCGCAGATGACCGGATCGGTTAACGCGTTCGTAGATAACCTCGACGCCACATTTGAGGCGCTGGGGCCGCTCGGTGGCCTTGACCCCGCAACCGGCAATGTTTGGCGCGTTAAGATATACAGCGACCATTCCTCCCTGGAGCCCGTGTGGCGCCGTATGGAAAGCGAGGGAAGTTGCCTTGTATTTCAAACATATGACTGGATCTCGTGCTGGTATGATACGGCCCGTTTGGTGAGCGAGGCAGAGCCGCTCATTGTGGCTGTTTTTCGGGAGACCGCCGAGCCCACCTGGATTCTTCCCCTGTGCTTGCACAAGAAAAACAATTTGCGGGTCGTATCATTTGCTGATCTGGGAGTAAGTGATTACGCGGCGCCGCTTATTGGACGGGACGCACCGTCGGATCCCAAGGTAATCCAGGATATCCTGGAGGCCGTTTTTGACGCCCTGCCGCCATGCGACTTGATTAACCTGCAGAAATTACCGGCAGATGTCGACGGTAGACCGAATCCGCTGATGTGCCTGCCCGGTCTCGAGCGATTTCCCGCCGATTGTCATGGGATACGCCTGTGCGAACCTTGGCCGGATTTGGCAAAAAAGATTATGAATCGTCGTCTTCGCTCGGGGGTTCGGAACAAGAGGGAGGAACTTCGTGCTCATGGCGAAGTGGCCATTAAATGTTATGGATCCCGAGACCTCGGGGATCATATGGAAGAGCTTCTGGCCATACGTAATGAACGCTTTGAGGCCATCGGCCGGTCGGGTATGTCGTCTTTCTGGCGAACATTTTATCAAATCCTGGCAAGTCGCGAGGGCCGATCATATAGCCCGAGTATCACGTCCCTGACGGTGGCAGGGCAGACCATCGCGACCTGCTTTAGTCTCTTGCGGGGAAAGACCAACCATGTGTTGCTTGCGACATTCAGAATGGGGAAGTGGGAGGCGTTCAGGCCGGGAATAATACTGTTCGATGACATGCTGACGACATTCGGTCGGCAGGCCGGCAAAGACGCCTATTTCGATTTCACCGTCGGCGACGAGGAATATAAGAGACGCATGGGCAGCGAAAGCCATCCATTATACGAATGGATGGCGGTCCGTAGCTTTTCCGGGTTGCCGGCATATACGGCCTGGCGCGTAAAGGCGGCGCTGCGCCGCCATCCATGGCTTTACACGCGGTTGCAGAATTGGATGCAAAAAATCAAGGCGTGTAAAGCTATCATTATGAATTGATGCTGCCATTTCAGCGATCTTAGGCACTTGGCATCGTTCCGGAAGACACCGATCGATCAAGAAAATTTACGCCGCAAGTTTTTTGGAAATGTCACTCGGCTTATCATCTTCCTGGAATTGCAGGAAATTATTTCGAACAATCAGGCCATAGCCAAGCTGTATGCGGTGTTGGTGCAGGTGCATGCGGAACCCAGCCCGTTGACAAGCTTTGATTGAAGCGATGCCGTTGGTATCAACAAAAGTCATCACATAGCGCACGTTACGCTGGACTGCCTGTTCAGCAATTTCAGCCATGGCGGAGGACATAATCCCCAGCCCCCGGTGAGAAGGAATGGTGTAAGCCTGTTCGAGAATTGCCTCGTTTTTTCTTAATTTAGGGAAGCATTTGAAGCGTTCCAGGGCGTCATTATCATCCGCGTATACCAGCCATTGCATATAGCATGGCCGGTCATTGCGCTCGTCGACCGCAACAAAGCAGCGATGAGGAAATTTTTTGTGAAAGTGGCGTCGCCACCTGATCTGCTGCTGCTCCTCAGGAGGAATATTGCCCTCGAGTGGTAGCAACAACGAAAGGTCGGATATCTCAAGTGGCCGGACCGAGATCGGAATCTTCGCCTTTGGGGCCGGCCATGCTTCGGCAAGATCACGGCGCAATCCGTAGCCACGGGTCTCAGCGTAAAACCCCTGCTCGAGGCGGCCTTCGACGCGTTTTTTAAACCGTGAAAATTTCGCTGCGAAGCTGTTTTCTGCCAAAGTCATGTATCTCCAGTCTGCTGTTCGAATTCGGACGAGAGTTAACGATCCAACTCCCGATTTAGTTCCCTCCATGAATTTCCGATTTTCTTTTTGAACCAAAATCCCGGTCAACCGTTATAGCAGACGGCATAAGGGGTCTATGCCTATTCGCAATGCGGGACCTTGCAATTAGAAAAAAAAGAACTGGGGCGTTACATGGCGACAAACACCGAAACCTTTTCTGGAGAGTCGTCGATTAAAAAGAAGCCTTGGGACACGGATATATTCTCTTCCCTATCGATCATGAGCATGCGGGCGGGGATGTTGGCCGCAAAATTCGTGCTGTCACTTTTCATGGCCCGTTATATGGGCCTCAAGGAACTTGGCATCTATGGTCTGCTGGTAGGCGCATCAGGGACTATCCAAGCCCTTCTGCGCGGCGGTGTCTTTGCTTCGATTTCCCGGGCGATTGTTCATCAGCCGCTCGAGGAGCTGGTTCAGGATCTGCGTCATTATGTCACAGCGATTCTGACCTTGTACCTTCTTCTTGTCCCCATCGCTGCCGTGGTCGGCGGTTATCTTGGCGTATCTCATATCGCTTTACTGGCGGTGGCCGTTTTTTTGACAGAGCACCTCGCTTTCGACAGCTATATCATCATCAATAATCTTCAATATCCGAAGGTCGCGAACTTCGTTTATTCACTCCAGTCGGCGGTCTGGATCTATCTTTTTGTCATGTTTGCATTCCTGCTGCCGTCACTTCGCAATCTGGAGTCTCTTCTGACGTTCTGGGCGGCGGGGGGGCTTATCGCAATCGGAATCGCCATGTGGCTCTCGCGTAATTGGCCGTGGCGGGAAGCGATCTCAAAAAAACTGGATCTCGATTGGTACTCTACGAAGATCAGGGAGTCCGCCAACCTGTATCTTTCGACGGTACTCGGCGTCGTCAATTATTATCTGGATCGATACATAGTCTCGCTCGTGCTTGATCTAGAGATGACCGGCGTATACGTGTTCTTTTCGCAAATCGTCACCGCGACGTGGAATTTAGTGAATTCCGGCGTACTGGTCATCTATGCGCCGCGTCTGATCAAGGCTTATGACGCAGCCAATATGGCGCCATTCAACGCGTTATATCGCCTATGTTTGTCGCGTGCGTTGTTGGCGACCCTGACCCTGGCCGTGGTGTCGATAGCCGTCGTGCCCTTCATGGCCACATTTGCCGGCAAAGCCATGCTGCTCAATCACATGCCTCTGTTGTGGATTCTGCTGGGGGCGTTATTTTTCCGCATCACCGCAACGTCTGCGGGCTCCGGTCTTTTCGCCATGCACAAGGATCGTGACAATTTCCTCATTGAGGTCGTATCGTTAATCATTACCGCCGTTCTCGGAACGACGGCAGTCGTCACCCTCGGTATTTATGGTATAGCGCTTAACACGGCCATTGTCTCGATCGCGTCAATCATATACGCGCGTACGGTCTGGAATAAAGGCAGCACTGGCGGGGCGCCTGCTCCTGCAAATGATGTGACGATTTCCGCTGCGTCTGGCGATGCAAGCGAGGAAAAGAAGAATATACTGATAATATCGTCAGCGTTCCCGCCGCACGTCTTTGGCGGCGCCGAAATAGCCGCCTTTAACCGCGCCAAACTTCTCGTAAAGCGCGGGCACGATGTTAGCGTCGCTACACTGCATGAGCAAAACGCTCCTCCCGCGTGGGGCGAACTGACTCCCGAAGGATTCAGACTCTATCGCATAAAATATCCTCGCGGTTACACTCTTTTTGAGCGGACGCGCATCAATGGGGTCTGGAAAAAAATTATATGGCATCTACAGGACTACTTCGACAATCGGAATCAAACACTATTCAAGCGAGTTCTCGATGAGGTCAATCCGCACCATATCGACATCGATAATCTAGTGGGTTTTGGTTTCAACACGCTGGCAGAAATCGGCAGACGGAATATACCCGTGGCCTATATACTCCATGATCTCAATCTCGCCTGCTTTAACACATGCATGTTTCGTGGGGGCGCAACCTGCAGGAAGCAGTGCATTTCCTGTCGCGGGGTGGCGGCCCTCCGCCAGACGCACCTAAAGAAAATCGACCGGTTGGGGTTCATCTCGCCCTCGCAAGCCAATCTTGATAATGCGAAGAAGTACATCCCGGCCACGCGAAACGCGCCATCCAGGGTTATAAGAAATGTTCCCGAAACCCTGCCGACACCCGCGGTCAGACAGCTTTCGGGCAAGGTTCGCCTTTTGTATGTAGGGCGCCTCGATCCGGTCAAGGGAATCGAATTTCTCCTTAAAACGCTGGACACCATCAGCGGCTTGCATGACTTTCATCTCGATGTTCTGGGCACCGGGCCGTGCGAAAAACGACTGCAGACCAGGTTCGGGCACAAGAAATGGGTCGCGTTTCACGGCTTCGTGCCCGGCAGCGAGGTGACTCAGGCTTTGATCAAGAGTGACCTGTATTGCATTCCGTCCCTGATAGCAGAGAGTTACGGCCTCACCACCGCGCAGGCGCTGCAACTTGGCACGCCGGTAATCGGAAGCAGTATCGGCGCGACAACCGAGCTCATAAGGAACGGTATAACCGGCGTCCTGGTCCCTCCTGGTGACACACTGGCATGGCGGGCGGCGTTTCTCAGAGTTTTTTCGAACAGGAACTTGCTCGCCCAATGGCATCAAAACGCCATTCGTCATGCGCACGAATTTGATGAAGACATCATTGGGCAGGCTCACGAGGAATTCATTACCAACATCGCCAGGAAATCAGCGTGAGAGGCGCTTGTGAAAGAAAAAATGAACATACTTCATGTAGTGCGGCAATTTCACCCTGCCGTCGGTGGACTTGAATCATACGTACAGAACATGGCGTTGCAGCAGCAGAAGCTGGGCCACAAATGCGCCGTTCTGACGCTCAATAAGGTCTTTCACGGACAGGAGGGCGTGCTGCCGCGTCGCGATATTGTAGACGGGCTGGCGATCCATCGTGTTCCCTTCGTAGGCCGGCCGCGCTTCTTCCTACCCCTTGTGCCGCGGTCTTATCTCAAGGAATATGATGTCATTCACGTCCATAATACGGATGGCTTCTTCGATTTTTTCTCCTTGATGGCTGGAAAAAAGAGGAAGTCCATCTTTGCGACGACACATGGCGGTTTCTTTCATACCCGAAACTTGGCGCTGATCAAAAAATTTTACTTTCGGCTCATTACACGTACGCTCGGTAAACGTTACAGCGCGCTCGTCGCCATATCACAGAACGACTACAATGTATTCAGCGGCGTGAACGACAATCTCATACTCAAACCGAATGCCATCGTGCCTCCCGGCGATTTTGTCGCCAACGGCCCCGACTTCGTCTATCTGGGGCGTCTTGCACCCCACAAAAACGTCGCCGCTATCGTTAGGACCTTCGCCAGGATAAAGAACGATAGCGGCTGCACGGCCAAGCTCCATATTATCGGCCCGGAATGGGGCGTTAAAAGAAAAGATCTGCGCTCTCTTGCGCAGGCATTAGGCGTCGATAGCGACATAGTTTTTCATGGCTTCATTTCGCCGGAGCGTATGAAAGAGGTGTTGAGAAACTGCGGATGGTTCCTTTCCGCATCATCCTTCGAAGGCTTCGGCATGTCCATGTTGGAGGGCATGGCCGTAGGATTAATTCCATTCGTTCAGCCAAATGAGTCCTTTCGAGAGCTCATCGCGCAGGGAAAGGTCGGGGCTTGCGTCGATTTTATGTCGCCGGATCGCGCCGCGAGGGAAATTCAGCGCCATATGAAACTGGTCGGCGAAAGTGATCGCGAAAACGCGCGTAAATTCGCCTTGCAATTTTCCTGGGAGCGATTGGCTCAGGATACCATCGAAATTTATAGAAAGTACGGTACATGGTAGCGGATTATGTTTTAGACGAACATGTGGTCGGGCGGGAAATTTCCGGCGCATGGACAAGACACATACCGACGCTTATCGTCGTTGGTTGCGTATTGTTCAATTTTTTTCTGTGTTTCATCAATACTGTCGGCTTCAGAATATCCGGCGCGTATGTCGTTTTGTCCGAGATGACCCTGGTCTCCGCGTCGCTTCTGTATACGTTTTCCTCGCCGAATCGAGAACGCTGCTTCTGGCTCATTATCATAGTCTTCGAGATCGTCCTGATATCGATTCTCTCCATATTGCGGGACGAAGTTCTGTTTAAGTCATTGCGCGATGTGATGATAATGCCGGTCTTCATTGCACTCGGTCTTGCTTCACAGCGGGCAGAGTTCACGAAGCCGCTGCTCTGGCTGAGTGCTTTCATCTGCGTCATCGCCTTGTTCGAAGCTTTTTTTCTGAAATCGTTTACCGGTCTTTTCAGCATCAAGGATTTCTTTATCGCCAAAGGCTATAACGCGAGCTCCTTCGAATATACGGACGCCGACGTCTTCGTGAGCGGCATTCGGCCCGGAGGACGGTTCTTTCCGCTTCCCTTTAAAACCCACCGGATATCATCGGTTTTCCTGGAGCCGGTCTCGCTGGGATTTTACGCTTTCATTTCCGGTCTGTATTTTATAGCGATGAAGGACAGGCTGCCGCGCAGGCAGGTGCTGCTGGCCGTATTCCTCACATTTGTTCTGATATGGCTCGGCGATGCCCGCATGGCTCTTGGTTCATTAGTCGTTGTAATCGCGTGTCGTCCCATTTTTTCCCGTCTGGATCATCGGCTGTCGGTTCTGATATTTCCGGCATCGTTGCTATTGGGCTTGTTTGTTGTCGAAAGCGGCCTTTTCAACTTGACGGGAGAGGGGCTCGGCGCTCGCTTGCTGTGGACGTTCCAAGGCATCTGGAATACCGGGAACAGCCAGTTCTTCGGTCTGCAGCCTTATAGCAAGGAAATGGTCGACTCCGGCTTTCTTTATTTGCTGAGCTATCAAGGTATGTGGGGAGTTCTGCTTTATTGGCTGCCCCCCATTTTCTTTAAAGGCAAGTTTTCGAAAGAGGCCAAAATATATTGGTACGGTGCATCTATTTTCCTGACTTCAGGATTTCTGGTTTCGGATGCAATTTATACGATCAAGACAGCTGCGCTCCTGTGGTTTTGTTACGGGTATATTATTGCCCGAACTTGTAATCAGGAAAAGGGCAACGCGACGGCAATATGAAGTATTTCATCCTATTTATAGTCCTCGTTTTATTGCCACCATCGGCGTCTGCTGGCGAGTTGCCCAGACTCCATGTAGCGGGGAACCGACTCGAGACGCCGGACGGTAAAGCCGTCACCCTGCGTGGCGTGAGTCTTTGCTCGCTGTCTTATAACGACCCGCATACACTGCTGCAGACATTGGCGGACCGACAGAACGGATGGAATGCTGGCGTAGTGCGCATGCCCGTACAGCCTTCGGAATGGGAACGCATAGGATCCGACCGCTATGTCGCGGATGACCTCGATCCGGCTGTGCGACAATGCCGCGCGGCGGGATTCTATTGCATTATCGACTGGCACGATGTGGCGGATTGGCAGGACGACCAGACCAGCCAGGCGTTGGAATCCTTCTGGCGAAAGGTTGCTCCCCGCTACAAAGACGACCCTTTTATACTCTATGAAATTTTCAACGAACCGAAAAATCCGGGCGACCAGACGCTAGAAAACTGGCACACATACCGGACGCGCGCGCAGCAATGGGTCGACGAGATCAGAAAGGCGGCGCCGGATACCATCCTGCTCGTCGGTTCCCCGCGCTGGAGCCAGATGGCCGGATTCGCCGCGCAAGAGCCGCTAAGCGGCAGAAATTTGGTCTACACCTTTCATCTCTATCACGGTTCGCCCCGTGAAGATTGGGATGGGCTTTTTGGCAACGCGTCCGAAAAGATTCCGCTTTTCGTCTCTGAATGGGGATGGAGTTCGCTTCTACG
>DATJGZ010000220.1:0-2744 GCA_035494535.1 Patescibacteria group bacterium
ACGCCCGCATTGCCGCCTGAGAACTTCAAGGCAAGATTTGCGCGCAGGGCCACGATGTCCTCGTCGACCTGCAACCGGTACTCACGTCCACCGCTATTGAATGCTGTCAGCGCGGACTCGGCCCGGGTCTCATGCGTGGCCAGCGCGGGATTGGCGCGCAGCGCGGCCGCCATCTGCGCCGTCAGGCGAGCGTAGGCATCTTCGGACAACAGGCCGAAGCCGGCTTCGTCGTCGTTGTGGCGCAGACCGCGGCCATTGTCGCTGTAGTGTATGGTACGGTAGATCGTCTGTCCTTCATCGCCGACCTCATCGGTTTCAACTTTGGTCAGGGGCACCGCCGCCATCAACGCCGCCGCGTTAAGGTCGTATTCCGACAGCTGAGGATACTTCTCATGCATCGCCGCGAGCATTCCCCCTGCGTGCGGGGCGGCGAACGATGTTCCGATCATACCCGTGAAATAGCCGCCGCGCGTCCGGTGCCCATATTCGCCGCTTTGGTAGTATGTCTGCGCGTCGACGAGGCAATTGATGAAGGCTTCGAGCACCTGCTCGGCGTGGGCGGCCTGCCATTCGGGTGGCATGGTCAGCGCTTCCTTGCCGGGAAAGCTGGCGCGCGGAAAAGCCGGGTGCGCCGTGGTGAAATCGGGCCGGACGTCGCTTTTGAGCATCCTGCACGGCGCATTCTGGCCCGCGGCCGCTTTCGTCTCAAACGCACCGTCGCCGCCCTTATAGACAGGCCGCGCCAGACGTTCGGCGAAAATTTCGCGGTTGAGCTTGCCGCTCGCCGGGTCGCGGGCGTTGTAAAAATCGACCAGCCTGCGGCGGAGCTCATCCGCGCTGCGCGTGGTGTAGTATTTATAGCTGAAACCGCTGCGGTACGGGTTGGTGACGACGACCGAGACGCCCCCGCGGCTGGAATAGTCGACGATATAAAACCCGCCGCCGTTCGTGTCCTTTGCCGCCTCGCCGATGAACATGAAGGTATCGGCGCGTACGGTCATATCGGCGTCATCACGCTGCGGTCCGCTGCCGCCGTCGTCGCCCTCGTTGCCCGCGCTTTGGACCATGATGCCGTGCGTCGTGCGCCAGAGCTCGTCCGCAACAGCCGCATCTTCGAGGTTGAATACGTTTCCATCGCCGCAGGAGACCGACTGATCACCGCCGGACCTGCCACCCATGCTGAGCGACAGCACATTCGTATTCGCCAGCAATGCCCGGGCATAAGGGCTTTTCTCGTTCAGACCCCATGTGCTGATCGGCGCTTCGCGATTGATGGCAAGCGTCGTCACATCGCGGCCGCTCATGCGGTCGGCGGTGTCGTTCATGACGGCGGCGGCCGCGCCGATATGGTCGGTGAGGATGTCCTGCAGGTCGCTGCCCGGCGCCAACAGGAGGCTCGAAGCCACCGAGCTGTACGATTCGATCTGCGCGGCGACGGTATTTTGCCCGACCGGGCGCGTTGCGCCGGTGCGCGGCGTGTTATTCTCGAAATTGATGGTGTCGTTGCGCAGCATCTCCTGCCACGGTCCTTCAACCGGCTGCGGACCAGGCACCGCCGTCACCGTTATGCTTTCGTGCCGGTCGGTGGGTGGCATCCTTTCCAGCCCGTCGGAAGCAGCCGGTGTGTTGGTCGCCGCGAAGGTAGCCACGGCGGCAAACACCACCTTCAGACACAGCCCTGCTTTCTTGTAAATCGAGCCCGACACAAAATCCCTGTTGTCCCTAGTTTCTATAACCAAAAATTCGTAGCAGAGTTCATGGCGGGCTGCAAAGCATTATCAGGGCGTTAGAGCGCTCGCGATTTTGAGCGTCTGTACGGCCGGCGCCGGTTTGACCGGGTGGCCGAGATTATCCAGCGTGCGGTCGATCAGCCCGCCCTTCGCGACCCCCGCCACCGTCAGCCGCGCTTCCTCAAGGCGGTAGCCGGCGGGGATCCGAATAGTCCACGTACCCTTGGTATGGACGCCGAAATGGCCGTCGGTCGAGGCCAGTGAATAAACCATGTTGTTGTCGGGAAGCTTGGTCGGCGAGAGATAGACCGAGCCGCCCGCCGGATCGACCAGCTCGATCTTGGCCGGCACGCCCGCGGGACCGCCCGCAAAACGAAGCGCGATATTGGAGCGAAGCGCGACGATATCCCGCGCCATGTCGAGCCTATATTCGGTTTTGCCGGCACTGGCCGAACCGACGCCTGCTTGATAATGCGCCGTCGCATCCGCCGTCGCTTCCCTGGTCGCCAGCTGCGGGCGAGCCTCCAGCAGCGCCGCCATTTTATCGACCATGGCGTCATAGGCGTTCTCGTCCAGAAAACCGAACCCGGCCTCGTACGAGTTATGCAGCAGGCCACGGCCGTTATAAGCGTACGCGACGTGATCGAGATGGCCGTCCGCGCGCTGCACCTGATGGACCGGAACCGAGGCCATCAACGCGGCGGCGTCGAGGTCGTATTCGGAGAGCTGCGGATATTTTTCGCGCATCGCCGCGACCATGCCGGCGGCGTGCGGACCGGAATAGGACGAGCCCATCATGCCCGTGACGAAGCCGCGGGCGCCGGGCGCGGCGGCCTTCTGCCGCGTGTATTCGGCGGCGGATACGAGGCAGCTCGTAAAGGCCTCTCTTACCTCGTTCGGATGTGCTGAGGCCCATTCGTCGTTATTGAGCAATACATCCTTGCCCGCGAATGTGGCGTTGGCGAAGTCGGGGTGGCAGCTGCTCAAGGGCAGCCGGGTATTCCCGGAGGCGCC
>DATJGZ010000221.1:0-6932 GCA_035494535.1 Patescibacteria group bacterium
GTGGTTGAGGACGGCACAATCGTCCTGATCGGCGCGACGACGGAAAACCCATCCTTTGAGCTCAACGGCGCGCTTCTATCCCGCTGTCAGGTGTTCGTCCTTAAGCGTCTTGACGATGCCGCGCTCGAGACGCTTTTGAAGCGCGCGGAGAAGGACGCTGGACGGGAACTGCGGTTGACGTCACAGGCGCGCGAAACCCTCAAGGCCATGGCCGACGGCGACGGCCGCTATGCCCTAACGATTGCGGAGCAGGCGCTAGCGCAGAAAGAGGAGCTGGATACCGAGGCTCTTACCAAGCTGGTCAACCGCCGGGCGCCGCTCTACGATAAGGCCGACGATAGCCACTACAATCTCATCAGCGCGCTGCATAAATCCGTGCGCGGCTCCGACGCGGACGCCGCTTTGTACTGGCTGGCGCGCATGCTGGCGGGCGGCGAGGACCCGCGCTTCATTGCGCGCCGCATCACGCGGATGGCGGTCGAGGATATCGGCCTGGCCGACCCGCAGGCTTTGCCGATTGCACTCGCGGCGTGGGAAGCTTACGAGCGCATGGGTTCGCCCGAAGGGGAGCTCGCGCTGGCCGAGGCGCTTTTGTATATGGCGACCGCGCCGAAATCGAACGCCACTTATGCTGCATTTGGCGCCGCGCAGTCGGCCGCGCGCGAAACCGGCTCGCTGACGCCGCCGATGCATATTCTGAATGCGCCGACGAAGCTGATGAAGAATCTTGGCTACGCCGAGGGGTATGAATACGATCACGCGACCAAAGAGGGTTTCTCAGGCCAGAACTATTTTCCCGACGGCATGGCGCGGCGGAATTTCTATGACCCGCCCGAGCGCGGTTTCGAGCGTGAAATCAGGAAGCGGCTGGACTATTGGTCGAAATTACGGACGCAGAAAACCGCAGCTCAGGACTGATCCTTGGCCGCTTTTCTTTTCTTCTTTGCCACTGTCTGGTTGAGCGCCTCGACCCCGAGCGAAAAGCAGATCGTGAAATACAGGTAGCCGCGCGGGATGTGGAAGTGCCATGAATCCGCGACCAGCACGACGCCCACCAGCAGGATGAAGGTGAGGGCCAGCATCTTGACCGTCGGGTGCTCATTGACAAAATCGGCGACGGGGGCGGACGCGAACAACATAATCAGAATTGCGACCATGATCGCCGCGACCATCACCGGCAGGTCTTCGGCAACGCCGACGGCGGTAAATATCGAGTCGAACGAGAGCAGGAGATCGATCATGACGATCTGGAAGATCACGGCCGTGAATTCGGTCTTGTGGTTGCGAATTTCCATGGCCTCCTCATGTTCGAACTCGGAGTGAATTTCCGAGGTCGCCTTGTACATGAGGAACACGCCGCCGAAGAACAGGATAATGTCGCGCCACGAAAAATCATGACCCATGACCGCGAAGATCGGATCCTTGAGCTTTGCCAGCCAGGCGATCGTTCCGAGCAAAAGAACCCGCAGGATCAGCGCGAAGCTCAAGCCGACCATGCGGGCAAAATGCTGCTTTTCCTTGGGCAGGCGGCTCGAGACAATCGACAGGAAGATGATATTGTCGATCCCCAGAACGATTTCCAGAATGCAAAGGGTGCAGAAGCTGGCCCAAATGTCGGGATTTAGAAGCGCGTTCATCATGCCGGTTACACTTTGCCTGTCTCTGGATTAAAATGCTTTCCTGGATCGAAGTCCGAAAATGTCTTTTCTGTGGCGAGGATAACAAATGGAGACTGTTTTGGCCATAGCCGCCGGGGGCGCACTAGGCTCCGTATTGCGGCATTTTCTGAATAATGCCGTTGTAGCCGTGGCCGGCCCCAATTTTCCGCTGGGGATTTTTATTATCAACATTCTCGGCTCATTCATCATGGGAGTGTTCGTGGCCTGTTTTGCGCATTTCGGCGATCCGCGCCCAAGCGTGAAAGTTTTTCTCACCACCGGGATTCTCGGCGGCTTCACGACCTTTTCGACGTTTTCGCTCGATGCCGTCATGCTGTTCGAGCGGGGGTCGTATGGTGCGGCCTCATTTTATATCATCGGGTCGGTCGGCTTTGCGCTGGCGGGTCTTTGCATCGGCCAGATTCTGGTGCGGACGGTCGCGGGATGAGCGGCATCAGGACAATATCGGTTTCCGAGGAAGATGACGGCCAGCGCCTCGACCGCTGGCTGAAAAAGCGGGTGCCGGAGCTCCCCTACGCACTGGCGCAGAAGCTCATCAGGAAAGGCGCCATTCGCGTTGACGGCAAGAAAGCCCAGACGGATTCGCGCCTGTTGGCCGGCCAGGAAATCCGCCTCCCGCCGCTCGAGGATCGGCCCGAGAGGCAAAAAACCGGCAGCGGCCATGTGGCGCGCACAAACGACCCGGACTATATCCGCAAAATGGTGATTTACGACGACGGCGACGTCGTGGCGTTGAACAAACCGGGCGATATTGCCTCTCAGGGCGGCGGCGGCGTGGAGCGCCACATCGACGGCCTGCTCGAGCATCTCCAGGACAAGAAAGGCCGCCGGCCCCGGCTGATCCACCGTCTGGATCGTGAAACATCCGGCGTCCTGTTGTGTGCCCGGTCATCGGAAGCCGTAAGACGACTTGGCGCCTCCTTCCGGGACCGTTACGCGCAGAAAATCTACTGGGCTGTGGTAGTGCCCGCGCCGGATGAGCAGGAGGGCACGATCAACGCGCCGCTGGTAAAGGCCACGGGCGCCCAAAAGGACCGGATGGTGGTCGATGAAGAACATGAAGACTCCAAAATCGCTATGACCGATTTTATGGTGCTGGAGCGGGCCGGCAAGAAGGCGGCGTTCGTGGCCTTTATGCCGAGAACCGGTCGTACCCACCAAATTCGCGTTCACGCCGCCGACGTTTTAGGCTGCCCCATTCTGGGCGATACAAAATATGGCGGATCAAAAGCGCGTTTGACCGGCCTCGACCTGTCGCCCCGCCTTCACCTGCATGCCCGCCGTCTCGTGCTGCGCCACCCCTTGAAAAAGGAAATGCTGGATATCACGGCCCCGTTGTCGCCCGAGATGGCGAAGACGCTGAAAACACTGGGTTTTGACCCCGTCCTGGCCGACGAAATAACGGCCGGATACAAGCCTTTTATCGACCGCGCTAACTGATTATAATCCCCGTAATGGACTCTCAGCCTGAACAGACGCCGGCGCAGCCTCCGCGCAAGAAAAGAAAGATCCCGCTCTGGATTCGCATTACAAGGCGTATTCCGTCCTTGGTGCTTGTTTGCGCTGTCGTTTTTGGCGCGCTCTACGGCCCCGCTTATTTGCGGGAACGATTGAGCACGCCCCAAGAAATCAAGGATAATGGCCTGAAGAGTTTCCAGAATGACTGCATAGACTATGTCCTTCGCGGCGGCAATCCGCCCTCGACATGCAAGAGCTACGAGGCAATCCACGACACCTACCACGTCGATGCCAATGTCATGCTCAACACCCAGCAAGGACGGATGATCTCCACCGCCCGCAAAATTGCGGAAGGCGAAATCACCAACAACAGTGAATACCGTGAATGCATAAGAAAGGGCGAATGCGTTACCATTCCGACCCCGCAGGTGCCCGAACAGAAAGCCGAGTTCTGGCATCTCGTCAATGACGGCCGCATCACCCAGGCGAATTGCCGTGCCATGGACATCTGTCGTGCGCTGGTGAAACTCGGGCTTTTTACTGAACCTCCGCCGGTGATTGCAAAATAATGACCCTGTTCAATGACGAAGAAGACGAAGAGGACAAAGCTCCGCCTTCTGCGGCGAGACGATGGCTAAAGCGGATTCTTCTGGCTTCGCTCGTGCTGCTGTTATTCACGTGGGCCACTCTTCGCATACTGATGGGTCTCGGCGGCAATAGCGAGACCATGCGGCAGGGCGTGGAGGAGATTTTTTTACGTTCGACCGGCTTGCACGCAACCATCGCTCAATTCAACTATATGAAATTGTACCCGGATGTCAGCGTCGACATGGCCAATATAACTCTCTCCGAAGCAGATCATGGGCCTGCGGCCGCGACCATCGGCAGCATGAAGATCGCCGCCGACTTCTGGGACGTGCTGTCTTCAACGGGCAACCTGCGGGATTTCGATGTCGAGAAACTGGATATCCGGGAAGGCTATTATTTTCGAAAAGCCCTCCATGTCGACAAATTGAAACTGGAAAAGGATGGCGGGCCGGAGGGCGCGCCGGCGCTTGTGATGTCCGGGCGCTACGGCGATGATCCTTTCAATGGCTATCTGGTCATGGAATGGCACAAGGACAGCGCCAAAAAAGGTTTCTTTACCCGCCCGAAAAAATCCGCGTTTTCTTTTACGTCGCCGTTTTTGACATTCACGGGCGAGTTGTCGGCGCATCCCGGCGGCGGCCTGAACGTTGCGTTTTCCAACCTCAGCTTCGCCGATCGCGTCTTCGCCGGTAATATATTTTTCCGCGGCGAGAGCGACGGCACCCTGATAAAAGGCGATATCAAGGACAAGGGTAGTGAATACGTTCCCGAACTGAGATATTCGGCCGGTCAGGGATATACGGGGTCGCTGCGCCTGCCGATTTTTGATACGGCCGACATCAAAAGCTTCGGCGCCATTGCAGCCCTCTACGATGTTTTGTTTCCGGATGCGAAAGATGAAGCCGGCGGCAAGGCGAAGGCCGATATTGCCGTTTCAATCGACGAATTGCGGATCAATCATGCCAAGGCTGGTCAATTGTCATTCCCTATTAAGATCGACGGCGGGGTTGTGACTATCGGGCCGCTTAAAGGGACAGTCAGCGGCGGCGAGGCATCGGGGCAGGCGACGCTGGACGAAAGCAAAAAGAATTTCTCTCTGACCATCAAGGCGCTTGTGCGCGACATGAAATACGGCGAGCTGCAAAAGGCGCTGTTCGGCAAGGAAAGCGCGTCCGGCAAGGCGACGCTCGACGTCTCGTTGGCCAGCGAGGCGGCGGCGACGTCCTATCTGATCAAAAACCTGAAAGGCGAAGCGGCCTTCGTGGCGGCCGAAGGTGACCTGAGCGCCGGAATGCTCGACCTGTGGGGCAAGAGCCTGATTGAGACCATGCTGCCCAGTTTCGGGCATACCCAGACCATGAAGCTCAACTGCATGATCGCGGATTTCAAGTTTGCGGACGGTCAGGCCAAGGCCGACCCGCTGTTCCTCGACTCTGACGATATGACCATCGCGGGCGAGGGCAATATCGCCCTGTCCACCGACCCGCAGATCGACCTGCTGCTGACGCCAAAGCCCAAATCGCCGGTGCTGCTCAGCACCGCCGTGAGCGCGCGGGTCAAGGGCCCGCTGGCCAACCCCGATATCGGGCCGGACAATCTGTCGCTCGGCAAGAAGGCCGGCGGCCTGCTGCTCGGTGTCGTCAATCCGGCGTTCCTCGTCTTCTCGCTGACCGATCTCGGCCTGAACGACCAGCATCCCTGCCATAAGTTCCTTGGGGCCAAGCCATGAAACGCTTCTATACCGAGGTGACGCATGGCCCGGGCGCGCAGGGCGGGTTTGAGGTCCGGCTCGACGGCAAGGCGATCAAGACGCCGACGCGCAAGATCCTCGCCGCGCCGACCGAGGCGCTGGCCGCCGCGCTGGTCAAGGAATGGGCCGATCAGAAGGACGACATCCTGCCCCATACGATGCCGCTGACGCAGATCCTGACCACGGCGCTGGACCGGGTCAGCAACGACCGCGCCGCGCTGCAATCGGCGGTGCTGGCGTATCTGGACACCGACCTGCTGTGCTACCGCGCCGCGCACCCCAAGGCGATGGTGCAGGAACAGTCGCGCCTGTGGGACCCGTGGCTCGCGTGGTTCGAGGAATCATACGGCATCGAGCTGCGGACCAGCGACCATCTGCGCGCGCACAAGCAGGTGCCCGAAGCCCACAAGGCGGCGGAGAATGCCGTCGTCGCGCTCGACAACGTGCGCTTCACACTTTTGCAGCTGATTGTCTCGCTTAGCGGCTCGCTGGTGCTCGGACTCGCCTTCGTGGCCGGCAAGATCGACGCCGCGAAGATATTCGAAGCCATGCACGCCGAAGAGAATTTCAAGGCCGAAGTCTATAACGCCCAGCGCCACGGCTTCGCCCCGCACGAGGAAAAAAGCCGGGCCGAAATCCAGCGCGACCTCGAAGCCGCGCAGTTTTTCCTGCAGGCGATGGGGTGAGTGGATTTATTTTATAGTGTTCCGGTTTCTCTTCCGGTTTCTCTAGGTGAGGAGCATTCACGGCGGCAAAAAGGAGGTTTTCGTTGAATAAATGCAACGCGGGCCAAGAATCAGGCGACTTCTCATACGCGGTACAAGAAGCTTTTCGCAAGCGACGTAAGGCCATAAAGCGGGGAAGTGGCGCAGAAGTTACCTGGACACCTGTAAAGGAGATTATAGACGGTCGGGAAAGCGAGTATGGGCGAACAGATATTTACATCAACGACAAGGTAAATGGTTTACGCGTACAATTAACCATACAAGTGTGGTCAGATCGATGGGTATGGATCAATGCCCGCTGCCCTACCAAGAACGGTTTGCTGTGGGAATTTACGGGTGAGGGGCGTTTCGTCTCCAAAAATGGCGCTCTCGGTCTCGTCGAGTGCGCGGAAAAAACACTCAGTGCTACCTATTTGCCAGCACCAGACGTGTCTTCCGCAATTTCTGCAATCTGGTCGGGATATCTTGCGTCAGGGCCCTATCCGCACAATTAACGCCCTCTCCCGTCACCCCGGCGAAAGCCGGGGTCCAGAGTCTTTGGCACCAGCGGTGCATGAAGCACTGGATTCCGGCTTTCGCCGGAATGACGAAAATGTTTTGTCGCTGCGGCCTCTGCGTTCTCTGCGGTTTAAAATAAAAAATTGGAAATGCACTCGCGGCAAGGCGAATTTCAAAAATTTCCCGCCGGTTTTTAATTTTGAAACTTTGCAACGCACAATTTTCTTTATTTCC
>DATJGZ010000222.1:0-2683 GCA_035494535.1 Patescibacteria group bacterium
GGCAGCGAAAGTTTCCCTTGCGACCGGGTCGTTCTCCCCGTCCCGCAATGCCTGTGCGCCCGCGGGCGTGTTCTTCACAGCATCGGGTCCGCGCACGATCGTCATCTCCAGCGCCGCGAGCAACGCCCGCAACCGGTCGCCTTTAGCGGCGTAGCCTGCGATCTTTGCCGCGAAATCGTCGGCCGAAGGCGCTTTTCCCTTGGCCGCCGTCTGCATCGCGGCGTTCATGTCCGGATTGTCGCTGAATTTCTGCGCGTAGCCCGCCGGCGGCGCGAATGCGGCATCATTCGCCCTGTCGCTGCCGGTCAAGATCCAGTCCTGCTCCGTGACGCGCGTAGCGTCGCGCAGGGAGTAATGGAGTGTTCCGACCAACGTCCCGGCCACATAAAGCATTTTCTTGATTTCGGGGTGCATCGTCGTCTGGTAGACGACAAAACGCGCGTAGGAGGTCCTGAGCTCATCTGGAATTTTGGTTTCCGACAGGCTGAAATGCGCCAGTTCCCTCCCCTCGCCCGACACCGACGTCATGCCGTCCTTCACCTCCGTCCGCAGGGTATTGAGGCTTTTCTCGGTCGACAGCGTGCCGAGGAACATGTCGAGGTCGAGGTCCGAAATGATAATCCCCGGCGCGATATGGACACTCTGGTTCTTGGCTCTGCCGAAGGTTTGCCGGAACACATCGTTCAGTACGACGCGGTTCTGGCGCTCGCGCGCCATGAATACAGGCAGCGCATAAAGCGCGTGGGTCGAGAAGCTTTTTTTATCGTAATCGATCTCGATGAGCCGCCGCGCCGTGAAGTCGTAGATCCTCTCCTGACCGCCCGTGCGCACCGTGAAGGCCTGCGGAAACAACGTGACCGTCTCATCCTCCGCCTGCGCGGTCGTTTTTTCGCTGACCCCCTCCCCGGTGGTCGTTTTTATCGCCGTGTGGAATTTCAGGACCAGCCCTTGCGCGAACCCGGCCGAGGGCCAGAGCAGGAAAAACAGAAGCGGCAGGATTTTTCGGTACAGGGGGCGCGTCATGAGCCGCCGTAGGATGCGCATTTTTTGATCAGCGCCGCCTGCTCCGGCGTCAGGCCGGGCGCAACATAGGCGACATGATCCGGCTTATGGCCCGTCAGCGCCCGATAAAACAAAAGCGCCACGAGATAATCGCCCGCGAAGTTCGGATGCGTGCCGTCCCTGTTGTAGAAATCGGGCGCGCCGGGCTGGTCCTCGCACATGGCCCAGTAATCGCCGACCGGAACCAGCGCGGCGCCAATTTCGGATGCAAAGGTGTTGTAAGCCTCATCGACCTTCTCCTGCATCACCGCCGGACTCACCAGATCGAGATCGGGGTATTTCTGCTTGTTGTACCAGTCGGAGCCGGCCCTGCGCGCCCATGTCTCGTAAAGCATGATGCGCGCGCCCGTGGCCTTGACGGCTGCGGCCCAGCTCGTGATTCCCTCGTGCATTTCCCCGACACCATAGGGGCTGGACGGCAGAACACTCATGTCCTGCAGCACCACATAGTCCCAGCGCTGAGACGCCAGTTTCTCTTGCCCGCCGGGAAGCGACCATAATTGTTTCAGGGTCGCGGACGGTTTGGTGAACAGGACGGGGTTGATCACGACCGGACCGGCGCTATCCGATGCCGCTACCGCCTGTATCATGAACGGCATATTGTTCACGAATGTATAGCTGTTGCCGATGAACATGATGTTAAGCACGGGCGTGCCGGGCGGCGTGTCGTAATGCGGATAGATTTCGTCGATATTGTAGCCGTTGAGATGCGCCTCCTCGATGTTCCGGCTGTCTTCACGGTTGACCTTCGCCGTTTGGTTCTGAAACACGCAGATAAAAGCAACCAACATGCACAGGATAATCAGATTAAAAGCCATGCCGCCGGATTTGCGGGGCGGCTGCGCGTTTTTCTTTCCCGGCTTGGGGGACGGCTTGGCTTGGGCGTTCATTCGCTCAGGATACGGTGATTTTTCGGACCGGAGAAGGCGACGCGGCCAAAAACAAACCCCGGATCGGGCTTTCGCCTTTTCCGGGGCCAGAATGTCTGGTTGCAGACATCCTTGATGATTCTCTAGCGCGAGGACAGCTTGCGCATCACGTAATCGAGCTGGTCGAGGTTCTTGAACTCGATCCTGACCGCGCCGTACGGGATTTCGCCATCGGCATGGCCCGCGACATCGACACTAACTTTCAGGCCTAGCTTTTCGCTTACTTCTTTTTCGAGCGCAAGGGTGTTTACGTCCTTGGCCACAGATCCAGAAGAAGATGATTTGCCGGGTTTCGATTTTCTACCGCCACCCCCACCCTCGCCCGCAACTAATTTTTCAGTCTCGCGGACAGAAAGGTTTTGATTCAAAACGATTTTTGCCAGTTCTTCGGGGTTTTTTGCTGTAATCAGGGCGCGGGCATGACCAGCGGTCAGTTTACCCTGCCGTACTAAGGTTTGTACGCTTGGCGGCAGCGCCAACAGTCGCATGGTGTTGGCGATATGGCTGCGGCTCTTTCCGATAACAGTCGCCAGCTTTTCCTGCGTATGGCCGAATTCGCCCATAAGACGTTGATATCCTTGTGCTTCTTCAAGAATATTCAGGTCGGAGCGCTGCAGATTTTCGATAAGTGCGATTTCCAGCGCCTGTACGTCATCAAGCTCCTTAACGACAACCGGCACCTCATGCAGCTG